>JAHFCH010000131.1 GCA_023249635.1 Fibrobacterota bacterium | reverse complement strand
TCCGGTCGTGTCCTTTAGCCCCGCGCGTTCCAGTTCTACTACGGCCCCGTTCACGGCCTGCCCCGATGTGTTGGTCACCTTCCCGTGGACAGCGATGCTCTGCGCGTTCAGCGCCGATGCCAGGGCGACGGAAACGATGAAAACAAAATACCTCTGCATGCTTACCTCAATGAGCGTGTTGATACGATCTCCTCTCCATCAATGCGCCATGAACCGCCAAATAGAACAGGATGAAGTCCGCTTCCTCTTCCCGGGAATAACGCAACCGATTCAATTCCGATAGGAGCATTTTCAATCGGTAGGAATCGAGCTCCTCGAGGATATCCTCCCTGCGTTCGCGGGCGATTGCGCGGATTTCAAATAGCGTAAGTTTTCCGGTGACGATCATTTGGGCGCGAAGCTCCTGCCATCAAGCGTGAAGGAACCCATGGGTCTCCGGAATCGCGCGCGCTGGGCATTGGGATTCCGCGGTACCGTCCCGGTGGCCGCGTCCTTGAAGATGCGTTGGGAGAAATTATACAGGCTGCGTTTCCAGACTGTGAAGTTATGGCCTTCCCCGGGTTCGACCTGGTACATATGGGGAATCGACTTGGAGGTAAGCCAGTCATGGTAGGTCTTGCTGTTGTTCAGGAGACCGTCCGCGTCCCCGCAGGAAATGAAGATGAATTTCATGTCCCGCTTGGCGGCTTCGGGATCTTTGACGGTCGTGCCGGCGGGAATCGTGTTGGGCGCGGATGAGAATCCGCCCACGTAGGCGAAGACGTCGATGTTCCCGAGCCCGAAATTCAGGGATTGGCCGCCGCCCATTGAGAGGCCCGCCAGGGCGCGGTGGTCGCGATCCTTCGCCACCGCGAAGTTCTGTTCGATGTAGGGGATAAGTTCCTTGAGGAGCACCACTTCGAAATTCGCGAAGCGGGCGAAATCATCATTACCCGTCATCTTTCCGTTGGGGAGTACCACCACCATGGGAACGACCGCGCCTTTGGCCAGCAGGTTGTCCAGGATGATATGGGGCGCGCCCTGGGTATACCACTCATTCTCGTCCCCGCCGATTCCGTGCAGCAGGTAGAGGGTGGGGTAGAGCTTATCCTTGGAGTAGCCCGGCGGGGTATATACCCGGGCCTTTTGCTGACCATGATCCTTGGTCGGATAGCTGATCAAGGCCACCGCGCCCGCGGGCGTTCCGGTCTGTTTCGCGTCGAAGCCTTGCGGCGGGATGGGCAGGTTGGGCGCCCCTTGGGTGAAACCCAGGACAGGCAACCAGCAAAGCAAAAGTGTCCGTGTCAAATAGTGCATTAGGAATCCTCGGGTGGTTGTGAAAGGATGGACGAGCGGAGCGGCCCGATTGGGGTGGAGGTGGGGGGTCACCGGTCCGTCCGCTCGCCCTGGGGTCTAACCTTGCGGCCGGCGCGCCCGGTCTCAAGGGTCCGGGAGGAAAGGCCTTTGCTCCAGTCGTCGTCCCTGGATGTCGATTAAGGCGCCTCCGCCGAAGGTCAGGAACGGCGTGGGATACCGTCCGGAACCCGCGCCGACGGCATGCGCCGACAACCCGGGAGCTATGCGGATGCGGGATGTTTCCATACCGAAGGATTTGCGCCGCTCGGCGATGGCGGGGTCGGCGGCGGCCATGGAAGCCAGCAGGGCGGCGCGGATTCCCTTGGCCCGCATCTGGGCATCGAATATCAGGCAATTGCAGCTTCCGCCATTGGACCGCCAGGACATGGCATCGTAGACGCCCCAGGTGATGAAAGCGGTGCAATTCGCGTTCGCCATGCAAACGTCCATCAAATCGGACCAGGGAGCCGTGCTTAGGCTCGCGTCCACGATATCCAGCTCGGTGATGGAAACGCGTAAACCGAGTTCGGCCAGGCGCTTGATGTTCTTATCGATGTCCGCTTTCCGGATGGAAGAGCCGCTGAAGTGGGATTGCAATCCGACCCCGTTGATGGGGATCCTGTTCTCCTTCATGCGTTTCACCAGGTTGTATACGCCGTTGGATTTGGTTCCCATGTCCTCGGCGCCGTAGTCGTTGTAGACCAGCAGCGCCGCGGGATCCGCCCGATGGGCGTACACGAAGGCGGAGTCGATGAAATCGGCCCCGATCCGTTGCCGCCAGAATGAATTGCGAAGGTCCGTGGAACCGTCCGCGACGGCCTCATTCACGACGTCCCACTCCAGGATCTTGCCCTTATAATGCCCGACCACGTTGTCGATGTGGTTCTTCATGGCCAGGAGCATTTCTTCCCGGGTACCGGCGAAGTTACCCACCCATCCCGCCTGGCTATGCCACACCAGGGTATGGCCCCGCATCTTCATGGTATTGGCCGCGGCGAAATCGACCACCCGATCTCCCCCGGCATAGCTGAATTGCCCGCGGCTGGGCTCGGTGGACTGCCACTTCATATCGTTTTCGCACACGGCGGTATTGTATTCGCCGCTGACGATCTGCTTGTACGCCGCGTTGCCGCCGGAACCTACCGACTGGCCGGATACGGCCGCGCCGAAATTAAGTCCGGCCCGGGTGGCCGCATCCCGTAGGCTCGTCGCGGTTTGGGATGAAGCCAGGCTGAAGCCGAGTGCAATCGACAGCGCCGCCAAAGGACAGAGAATCCGGTCCATGGGCATTCCTTTCCGATTTTCGCATCAAGCCCAAGCCGCGAATGCGGCGCTCACCCGGATACAGGATAAGGCCGTTATCGCGTACGACCGCCGGAAAATGTTGCCGCCACGGTACTTTCCGGGCCCTGGTGTCCAAAACCCGCATGCCCTATGTCCAATTTTTACAAAGCTTTGTTCGCGGCGCTTCCCGCCCCGCGTCATTTTGCGCTATCATGGATAAATGGTTTCACCCGATTGGCTCATGGGCCGCCAGGCTTTGTTGCGCCACCAGCCGGACTTATGCTACTTCGCCAAGGACCTTAAGGGCCGGTTCATCGCGGCCAATGCCGGCTTCGTGGCCATGATCGGCTTGAAGACCGAAGGCCAGGTTCTGGCCAAGACGGATTTTCAGGTGTGGCCAGGTTTCCTGGCCGAGCAGTATACCAAGGACGACGCCATGGTCATCGCATCGGGCGCTCCCCTGGTTAACAAGGTCGAGTTGGTGCTCCGGCGCGACCGCACCGCGAGCTGGTTCGCCACCACCAAGGCTCCGCTTCGGGACCCCGGCGGCGCGATCGTCGGGATCGAAGGGCTGTGCCGCCACCTTAAGAAGGCGAAGGAGCCTCCGGAAAAGTCGCTCCGGATGCCCGCGGTAATCGGGCATATCATGGATAATTACGCGGGCAAGATCGATATCCCCGCCTTGGCGGCACTGGAGTACCTATCTGTAAAGCAGTTCGAGCGCAGGTTCAAGCAGGAGTACGGTATGGTGCCGGTAAAGTATATCCAACGCATCCGGTTGGACGCGGCGCGGCAGTTGTTGGCCGTGACACGCCTGCCCATCGCGCGCATCGGCCGCGAAGCGGGCTTTTACGATGGCAGCCATTTTTCCCACCAGTTCACCAAGTACACCGGCCTTTCCCCTAAGGCTTTTCGCGAAAAGCACCTCCAGCCTCCCGACTAATCGGCTTAGGCCTCCGCCCCCGGGCGAATTCCATCCTCAATGCCGAAAAACCCCGGCTGCATCTCGAAGGGATACAAATCCGGAGACGGACTACGATTCCCATCCGGACATTCCGGCTTATCTTTCGCTGCAAGGTTCTGACACAAAAGGGGCGCCTATGGAGCGGAAGATACTGATCGTCACTGGCGACGGCGGGGAGAGTTACGAGGTTTTATACGCGTACCACAGGTTCCAAGAGGCGGGTTTCCGGTCCGTACTGGCGGCGCCTGCCACGCGCCTGTTGAATCTGGTGATGCATGATTTCGAGAAGGGTTGGGACACCTACGTAGAACGGTCCGGCTACAAGATGGAGGCGGATATCGCCATCGCCGAGGAGGACCCTCGCGAATACGAAGCCGTGCTCCTGATTGGGGGAAGGGCGCCGGAATACCTCCGCAACAATGTGAAGCTGCTCGCCCTTGTGCGGGAATTCGGCGCTCAGGGCAAGTGGATTTTTTCCATATGCCACGGCATCCAAATCGCGGCGTCGGCCGGACTCGTGCGTGGCAGGCGGCTGACCTGTTACGAGCACGTGCGTTCGGAAGCGGAAGCCGCCGGTGGGACCTTTCTGGAGCAGGCTTGCGTGCGCGACGGGAACCTGGTGAGCGCCCGAACGTGGCAGGATCATCCCTGGATTTTCCGCGAGGTATTCGCTTGCCTCGACCCCGCCGCGTGAAAATGTTCCCCTCTTTACAGCACTTCACCTAGTTCAGGACTTAGTCGAGGACGCCGTCGTCGACACGCGGGTACTGTCAAAATACCGGTTTTTCCTTAATTAGGGAAATAATTTGATTAATTAATAATAAGGTAGCCTAATAGTTATGAAAGATATATAATTGGAGTATGAAATATTTCACAATCGAAATATCAAATCACCTCAATTTCGCCCTGTGAGAGGATGAAATGGTCCTTTTAAAGAGAAAACCTGGGGAAAAGACCCGCTCCACGGAAGCCACGGCATCGGATGCCAAGCGCCTCGCCGATATCTTCCCCAAAATGATGACCGCCTTGTCGCAGATTACCCACGCGGAAGAGCTGATTCATGAGAATCTGACCCCGTCCCAGATCAAGATGCTGAATATCCTGGGCGTGGCGAATAGTCCCAAGACCATGTCCGAAATCGCCAAGGCACTGGGTATCACCCAGGCCAGCGTGACCGAAACGGCGAAGAAGCTGGTCTCGCAAGGGTATATCCATCGCGCACGGAAAGCCGATGATGATCGGGTCGTGAATGTCACCTTGACGCCCCAAGGGGAAGATCTGGCCGTCGAAATCAAAGAGAAGATCGTCAGCTATTTCAACTACGTCTGCGACGGACTCGATCCGAAGGACAGGGAAAAGCTGGTGGTTTGCCATGAATTCATTCTCAAGACCTACGTGGATGCCGTGAAGAAAAAAGCGGAATTAAGGAAAGCGGACTGACATTGCCGGGAATCCGCATATTGCTCATCGAAGACAACCGCATCCTGCGCGAAGGCATAACCGCCATGCTCAATGAGCAGCAAGATGTGCAGGTCGCGGCCGTTTCCGATGGCAAAGACAATACCTTATCGAAAACCCGTTCGCTGAAGCCCCACGTGGTATTGCTGGATTTGGGCCTGGACAGCCAAAACAGCCTGGACGTGGTGCAATCGGTGAAGAAGGAATTTCCCGATATCAAAATCATCGGGATGGGCTTGGCGCCCGCGCAAGCGGATATCATGGAATTCGTCCAGGCCGGGGCGGAAGGATTCATCCTTAAAACCGCGACCGTAATGGAGATGATCGAGACCATCCGGGCCGTGGCCGCCGGCGCGACCGTATTGCCCTCATCGATGACCGGATCGCTTTTTTCCCAGGTAGCCGACCATGCGATACGCAAAGGGAAGCGGAACCTGAAAGCCGCCATCCGGATGACCGAGCGCGAAAAGGAAGTGATCGCCTTGATCGTCGACGCGAAGAGCAATAAGGAAATCGCGGATAAATTGAATATCGCTACTTTTACCGTCAAAAGTCATGTGCATAACATTATGGAAAAGCTCGCCCTCCACAGCCGTTTGCAAATCGCTAATCATGCTCGCGCAGAGCAAGTAGCCTAGCTTCCCACTACCCGCATTCCTTGCGGGCCCACCTACTCAAAACCATTACCTCAATCGGGATATTCCTATTCCGGAAGCGGTAAATATGCGTTTATCGGGATGGCCTTTAGTTGCGCTTATCGAGTAATAAAATTAATACTCGATATAACTAAAGGCTTAATACTTATTTCATCCTTTCGGCCTATTACTGTTCTCGGCGGGCTGAGATATATTCTTCCCATACAACAAAGAGGACATCATGGAAAATAAAAACTCAATCAAAACGGAAAATCAAACCCAGGCCATCGGCTACCTGGGCGCCGTGCTGATCGCCGCCTTGCTGGCCCCTGCCTCCGCACGGGCCGATACCCAGGAAAAAGTCAATCTGCGATCGACCGCGAAGTTCGCGGTGCTTGCGGGTTCTTTGGTTTCCAATATCCCGACCTCGGCCATTACTGGCGATATCGGATTGAGCCCTTCCGCGGGCAGCATGATAACCGGTTTCGGTCCCGCTGAAATCACGGGTACGGTTTACACGGTAGACGCGACCGGGCCCGCGGGTTCGGTGGCCGCAGCCTCCGACCTGACCACCGCCAAAGGGGATTTGACCATAGCCTATAATGACGCGGCGGGAAGAACCCCCGTTCCCAGCGGTCCCTACCTGAATCCCGGGGCCGGCAATATCGGCGGGCTGACCCTCACGCCCGGCCTGTACAAGTTCACCAGCACCTTGGCCATCACCGGCTCTGATGTCACCCTCACGGGCGGCGCGAACGACGTATGGATTTTCCAGATCGCTTCCGACTTGAACGTCGGCAATGGAATCAAAGTGATTCTTGCCGGCAATGCGCAGGCATCCAACATCTTTTGGCAGGTAGGGACTTCTGCGACCCTGGGCACGACATCGGTCTTCAAAGGAACCATCATGGCCGACCAATCCATTTCCATGAATACGGGAGCGACCCTTGACGGCCGCGCGCTTGCGAGTACCGCCGCGGTTACCTTGGCTTCCTGCACGGTTACCCGGCCGGCGAATACGGCCGCTATAGTGAAGGCTTCCCGGGCCGATGGATTCGCCCTTTATCAAAACGGTTCGAGTCGTTTCGACGGGGGCATCGTGTTCACCGTTCCGGCAAAAGGCAAGGCGACATCGAAGGCGGTAAACGGACTTGGCCGCGAATCGGCCCGCGCATCGCAAAGGTGATGCTGATCGATGGAAATGGCTAAAGAAAATTCCAAAAAAATATTAAACCGAATCGAGGATATTATCAAAAATTCAATCGCAAACTACACACGAATCGCATCCATGGCCCTACTGGCCGCGGCACCCCTGACCATGGCGCAAGCCGTCGATGTGGATCCGCCCGTCACCGAGCATATCGACGCGAACACGGAAATCCGGGTGGTGGCTCCCACCAACACCTGGAACGGTACCCGCGGACTGGGGCAGACCGGCTCCGCCGAAGCCTTGGGATCGGGCCGCCTGATCTTCGGGTTGAACGGCTCCTGGTATAACCAGGGGAAGAATTTCAGCGGCGCGCCGAACAAGGGCGCGAATATCTTTACCGGCATCGGTTCCATTGCCTTGGGATTGAATCGCCACGTCGACGGTTTCGCGTGGATTTCCGGCTTCGGTTCCACCGACTACCAAAGCGAACAGGCTTCCGGCCCCGGAACCGTGGGAGCCGGTGTGCAGGGAACCTTACCCTTCGCACAGTCCGCCCCGGTCCGGATGGGTGCCCAGGTGGCCCTCACCCAGGGTCTCACGAATAATCCCATCGATTCGAATGGCGCGGACGGATACAGCTACTTTGAGGCCAGGACCGGCCTGGATTTCATGGGCAAGCTCATCCAAACTTTCGTACTGGGAAGTGAGGATGTGGGATTCAAGCTCCATGTCAACGAAGGCGTAGTCACTTCCGTGGAGAGCGGAACCGACGCGCTGCTGCTCCTGGGAACCGGCGCACAGGTTAACCTCTTCTCGGCCGTTCTCGGCCTGGAACTGCATTCCCGCAACCCTATCAATAATATCGATTTGGGTAGGGATCCCTTTTGGCTGACCCCGTCCGTGCAATTCCGCTCCGCATACGACATCAACCTTTCCGGCGGCGCCGATTTCGCCCTTTCCGGCGAGCGCGGCGATGCGGCCAGGACCCGTGCCCTGGAACCCCTCCGATTGTTCGCCGGCATGACCTTCACTTTCGATACCGAAGCCGGAGCCCGTGCGGAAATAAAAGCCAGAGAACAGCGTGAGGCCCGGGAAAAGTCCGCCTTGCGCAATTCCAACCGCAACTTGAAGGAACAGGCCAAGGATGACTCGATCGCTGCCCTCAAGCAGAAGTCGGCATCCGATTCCGCCGCCGCCGCCATGGCGGCCAAGAACACCAGCGACTCGCTGGCGCGCACCAACCGCTCCAGCAGCGATTCCCTGGCCATGGCCAACAAGGCCCGTCAGGATTCCCTCGCCCTTGCCGAATCCCAGAAGAACCTGGCCTTGGAGAAGTCCAAGCGCTCGGAAGCCGAAAAGCAGTTGTTGTCCACCGGCCTCCTCCTCATGGATGCGGTCTACTTCGAAACCGGTAAGACGGATATCTCCATCAACTCCAAGCCGTACCTGAACATCATCGCCAAGATGCTGACCAAGTACACCAAGCTGCGCATCGAGGTGGCCGGGCATACGGATGACGTGGGTACCGATCAGAACAACCAGCGTCTGAGCCAGGGCCGCGCCGAATCGGTCGCGAACTACATGGTCAGCGTAGCCCCCAAGCTCCGTGATGTGCTGTCGGCAAAGGGTTATGGCGAGTCCATGCCGAAGGCCGATAACAAGACCGCCGACGGCCGCAAGATGAACCGCCGCACCGAGCTGGCCGTTCTCAACAAGGAAATGCTCAAGGAATACAATCCTTGATTTCCGGGCAAGGGCATAACCCGGTTATGCCCTTGCCTGCTTTTTCCTTCCTTTCATTCCATATATAACCGGGCCTGGTCAAAGGCCGGAAAAAAAGGTTCCCATGAACACTCCCGATAAAAACAAGCGACTGGAATTCCTGAGCGGCGACAATGCGCTCTCCGCCTACTTGCATGATATCAGAAAAATGAAAAGCCTGACCAAGTCGGAAGAACTCGCCTTGGTGACGCGCATCCAGGCGGGGGACAAAAGGGCCATGAAATCCCTGGTCGAAGCGAACCTCAAATTCGTGGTGGCGGTTTGCCGCAACTACCAGCACCAGGGCATGCCCATGGTTGATCTCATCAGCGAAGGCAACCTGGGGCTTATCCGGGCGGCGCGCCGATTCGACGGCAATCTGAATTTCAAATTCATTTCCTACGCCGTATGGTGGATTCGCCAGGGCATCCTTACCGCCCTCGCGGAGCAATCCCGGGTATTGAATATTTCCACCGGCAAGATCAACGTTATGCATAGGATCGGCAAGACCACGCAGAAGCTATCGCAAACCCTGGGGCGCCAACCGTCGATGAGCGAAGTCGCCGCCGAAGTGGGGATTTCGGAAAGCGAAGTGGATAAATGCCTGGATTTGGCGAAGCCCCACTTGTCCCTGAGCCGCCCGGTAATCGGCGAAGAGAACGGGAATCTTGAAGACTGCCTACCCGATCCCAATGCCATGCGCCCAGATGGTCCGGTGCGGGAATGGATGGCCGCCCGGAAAATGGAGAGCATGCTTAAGCCCCTGCCCGAACGTGAAGGGGACGTCATCAGGCTCTTCTACGGCATTGGCAATCCGATCGCTTTGACGTATCAGGAAATCGGGGAACGCTATGATTTGACGCATGAGCGGATCCGCCAGATAAAGGAAAGCGGATTGAACAGGTTGAGGCATCCATCCAAAGCGAAGCAGTTCTGCGCATTGCGGAAAGAACTCATCCCGTCCTAATCATCAACCAAAAGGAAATAGGTCCGCAATATGCTGTACACTATCGCAGTCGTTTTAATCGTCCTTTGGCTCCTCGGAATGCTTTCGTCCCACGCCATCGGTGGCTTTATCCATGTATTGTTGCTGGTCGCCCTGATACTCTTCCTGATGCGCATCATTACGGGCAGAAAGGTGCTATGAACGAGGCTGCCCCCTAATCATGGGCTGCTGCATTTTACAGTTGCGTTCCGCACCTGGGAAGGTATTTCCCTGCTAGAGCCTTTCATGCGGAAAGGCCCGCACTTCAGGAGCTCGCATGTTGCACTATTCCCTGGTTTTCCTCGTTTTCGCGCTCGTAGCCGCCTTCCTAGGCTTCGGCAGTCTCGCTGGCATGGCCGCCAGTATCGCGAAAATCCTGTTCTTCGTCTTCCTGGTCGTTTGGCTCTTGACCTTCCTGACCGGGAGACGCGGAACATCTATTTGATCGGAAAACCGACACCACTGTTAGTGGTTGGTTTCTCCCGGGACCTCGGGGTAGCCCGGTTCATCCAGAAATTGGATTGAGACTGCGTCCCCGAGGTTCTTAAGGTCCTTCAGGATCCAGACCACCTTCTTGTCGGGCGTGACCTCGACGGCCTGGGGCAGGTTGGCCTGGCAGAAGCGCGTGGTAATCACGGTATTGCCGTTGGCAAGGCGCTCGCAGGTCTGGGGCGAAGAGATGGCGGCATTGCCCGGAGCCAGGGTGTTGATCTGGTTCTGGATCTCGGAGATGGCCACGGACCACACGGTCGTCCCGTTGCGATCCATTTCCACGCTTTGCATCGCGCCCTCGCGCTGCAGCAGGAAGTTGCCGTTCTTGAGCGGGACCGCGCCCCACAGGGAACCGACGTTGAGCTTCTTGATCAGCTTGAACTCCTTATCATATTCGGAGATGGCCCCTTGCGAAAGGATCCCGAAGACGTAGGTGCCTTGGGGCGTCAGGCGCAGGCGACGGCATTGGCCATGGGGACCGCCGGCGATTTCCGTCATGCGGTGCTCGATCTCGAAGGTCTTGGTTTTGATGTTGTAAAGCTTGACCACGGCGCCCGCGTCCTCGTTGGAGAGGAAGAGCACCTTGTCGACGCCGATGGGCTGGCAGGTATGGAACTCGGCGTTACCGGTGCGGTTGTAACGCCAGATGACCTCTTTCTTGGCAGAGATCATCTCGATGTATGTCATGTGGGCATGCAATACGTTCCCATTGGAGAGGACCCAGATTTCATCGTCCTCCCAGGAATCCTCGGTGTCGTAATGCCACGCGAGTTTGCCGTCGAGTACCAGGGTGATGCGGCGATAGCCTTCGCCGACCATGATGAAATTGTGCATCTTCAATTGCCCGCCGATCAGGTTCTGATCCGGCTCCGCGTTCCCGCCGCAATCCGGCGTGGTCTTGGATTCGCCGGGCCCCTGATCGGGAATGGTAGGGTCCAGGAATAACTTGAAGATGTTCTTCAGGGGATAGGGGGACTTCATCTTTGCATCGATCGTGGCTTCCGCGCCGGCGGCAACCGCAAGGGTCAGGGTCGTGAAGTTATCCTTGCTGAAAGTCAACGCCTGGGCCTGCCGCGCCGCGGATTTGACCAGTATGGTATTGCGCCCGATGCCGGAGGGTTCTCTCAGGTACCGGCCGGCAGCCGGATGATCAATGCCCACCGAGGCGCCCTTCACCGTACGCAATGACATCGGTTGATCCGCGTACCGGCTCCGCATGGAAATGCTCCCAGGCAATGACTCATTCACGGAGGTACCACCCGACGTTACCAAAGTAAATGCGCCCTTCGCATCCGTAACGGTCGATACGCCGCCACCCGCTACGGTCACGCCCTCGAGCAACATCCCGTTCACGGAATCGGACACGACTCCCTTGAAGGTCATCGCCTGCGCGTACACGACCATGGGCATCGCACCCACCGACGCCAAAATCACCAAACCCCGTACCGTATTCGCTAACATGGATTCCCTCTTGCGGCTCGGATCACCCGTTGTCCTACGATGATCTGGAGGGAAGGTATTGCCTGAGGGCTGCCCGTTTATTGAAATATCCACGACTGTAGGTGGAGATTAAATGCTTCGTGTTTACGAAGCAACGGTAAATAGGGTGCCGGGAAGGGGGATTCCGCCGTCACCGCAATTAAATCCTACGGCCCCGTTAAAGCCATTCCCCGGCGTGATTTCCTAGGGCCCGGACTGCCGGGCACCGGTAATCGGGCCACAGTAACGGATGGGTTACGGGCGCGAGATGCTGGGGAAGAGAGGAACGCTTGCGCTCCCGGCATCCAGGGGCAGGAAGGCTTCCCGCGCGCCCTGGGCGAACGAGACGCGCGCATGCGCGCGCCCGGAGCCGTCTACCGCTTCCAGAACACCGGCCAGGGAAGACTCGGTAGCCCCGAATACCACGGTGATGCCGCGGCCATCCCGCTGGTACCGGGAGATTCCGCGGACCGCTTTGGCCGCGATCCCGTCCGGTTCAACCGGGGCGGTCCAACCTTCGATGACCACGTTGTCGAGGTAAACGGCGTCCGTGGTCATAGCGGCATTGTCGTCCTTGCTGACGCCCCAACCGATGCTCGTGAACTTGGCGGCGGCGAAAGGGAACTTGGCTGCCCAGGAAGGTTGCGTCAATTCGGAAAAGGTTACCGTGTACTTGGCCCATGCGGTCGTCACCGGGATGACCTTGGCGTAATTCCCGTTATCCTTGATGTCCGAGGTCCCTACGCCCAACGCCAGCTTGGCGGGGGCGTCCGCTTTGGCCCAGAAGGAAATGCCCGTGGCGCCGGTGATGTCGAGGGCGATGTTGACTCCCATGCCCACGCCGGGATTGTAGGTGCAGTTGGTACCGCAGGAGGGCTTCTTGGTCCCCAAGGTGAATCCGAATTTCAGCGACCGCGCCGAGGCGTTCCCGCCCGCATAGGAAGAGCTGTCAAAGAAATAGTCGGAGCGGACGGGTACCGCGGTCGAGTCGGTCATGTGGCTGGCCGTAGTAACCAGGGAGTTACCCCCGTTGCTGACATCGTCGTAGAAATACCATTGGCCGCCCAGCGGGGCGGGCACGGCGGTGGATTCGGTTTCGAAATCCGAAATCAGTGACGAGCCCGCCTGGGCCCCGAAAATCGAATTGATCATGAGAAAGCCGCCCGCCGCCATCACCCGTATCCCGCGCATGAAAATTCCTTGGTTCGTGATTGTTCCCCGGCATTTTGTAGGCGAAACCGGCTTTCGCGTTCACCTGCGAGTCTTAAAAAGCGGAAAACCGGCTGAATGCAGGCGAAAAATGGCTTCCCTCCCAGCACGGGCCGCATACGCGGGAACCGGTTCGGTGCCATATTAGGGAAGGGCTCTGCTACGAAAAATCCGATGAAAACGGCGCTATTCATGCTTCCGCTTTATGCGGCATACGCCTCCATGTCCGCGCTTTCGGCCCCGCTTCCCACCCTGGTCTCGAAAACGGCCACTCTTGCTTTTACAACCACGGCCGGCGGCGGATACGGCGTCGGCCTCAGCCTGGGCGCGGCTACGGCCGCGTTCGTGCAAGGGAAACCGGTGGCAGTGGAGGTGGTGGATCAAACCGGCACGGCGGTATGGGTCGAAGCCGCCTATGACTCGGTGCAGGATGCCGGGAGCCAGGGCATCCGTTGCACGGGTCAGGTCGTCAGCGCCAAGGGATCCATTTTTACCATCACGGACACCTATTCCCTCGGCCCCGACGAATCGACGTTCACGGTGGATCGGAAGGCCATTGTCAACGTGGCCCACGCGGCCGACATCGGGTTTTCCACCCGGCTGGCTTTCCGATCCGCGGTAGACTTGGCAATGCGGGAATGCGACTTCTTCGCTCCCGCGGTGTGGTACAAGGACAATGCCGACGCGCCCGCCAACGCCCTGGCCAGGGACTATACCGATAGCGAATATTGGATCCGGGAAGATCGGTTGCCGCTGCCCCTCTTCATGCTCCGGCGCAAATCCGATGGCCTCGTCTTCTCGGTGTTCCACCGCGATGCCGATGGCGCCACCTTCAAAAGTGAAGGGGGCCTCAACCGCGTCATCGACGGACGTATGCTTTTCGCCTCCCTGGGCATGGAGAATACCGGCCGGCCGTTGGTGGGCATATTGTTCCCGGGATCGGAGGGCGAGCGCACCGGCGTGGCGGGTTACGCGGCAGGGAAGCGTTGGGCGCTGCGTAGTCATCCCGTGTCCAAGGGATTCACCCAGAGCTACCGCATGGCCTTCCGGATATCGACCGAGCCGGATTTCCCGACCGCCCTGAGGACCACCTGGACCGCATACCGCAGCATCCAGAAACCCGCGCGTTACGCCTGCGATCTCGCCGCCGTATACGGGCAGCAGATAGGCATCCTCGACCGCTATTGGAAATCCATCAACGGGGCGGCCGGAGTCCCCTTCCGGATATTGCTGAACGGCCAGGTGGAAGCGGAGAGCGATTACAATTTCAACTTGGGTTTCGTGGGCCAGCAGCCGGGCTCGGCCGCCTTGCTCATTCGCGAAGGCATCCAAGGAAAACGGCCGGACCTGGTCGCCAAAGGCGAGCAGATGGCGGACTTCTGGGGTCGCAACCTCATCGGGCCCGCAGGCTGCCCACGGGTCTGGTACGATCCCATTCCGCGCACTTGGCGCGGCGGCACCGCTTACCTGCGGCAGGTCGGTGACGGAGTCAGGGGACTGCTGTGGGCCTGGAGCCTGGAGAAGCGGGCAGGAATCGATAAACCCGAGTGGTTGGCGGCTTGCGTCAAGACCGGGGATTGGGCGGCCGCCCTCCAGAATGGGGACGGTTCCTTCCCACGCGGCTACGATCAGGCCGGCGGCGCCGTGACCCTGCTGGAAAAGACCACCACTTCACACATCATACCCTTCCTGGTGGAACTCCATCTCGCGACGGGCGCGGACAAATACCGGAGCATGGCCCTGCGCTCGGGAGAGTATCTCTACACCGAGGTCCACGGTAATTACCGTTACGTGGGGGGCGCCATCGATCATCCCAACGTGCCGGACAAGGAGGCGGCCTCCATGGCTTTGCGCGCCTTCCTGGCCTTATATGACCTGAACAAGGATCCCCGCTGGCTGCAAGCGGCCCTGCGCGCCGCATATTATTACGCCACCTGGGTCTACGCGTGGAATGTTCCCGTACCCCAAGACGATGCCGCCGCGCTCTTCCCGTTCCGCCGTTCCACAACAGGCATGAGCGTCATCGCCACCGGGGGTAACGGGTCGGATACCTATGCGGCCATCGATGCCTTCAATTTCTTCCGGCTCTACCTGTACTCTGAAGATCCCCTCCTGTTGGAAACGGCGGAATCGCTCCTATACGACACCAAGCAATACATGAATTGGGATCCCGTCCGCGATCCGATTCCCGGCTTTGCCACCGGTTTCCTGGGCGAGGCCATGTCGGTGACCATTCCCCGCGGGCATGGGGTGGGATATTTCCTCCCCTGGCAGACTTACAACCTGATGGAACCGATGGCTTACCTGCGGGACGCTTTCGGAGCCGAGGGGTATGCGATCGAGTCCCTGCTGGCGGGCGCCTCGCTGAAGGAATTGCAGGCGCGCAATGAGAATTTCTCCCGCGACCGCCTGGTCTTCCCTTCCAATGGCATCGCCATACGGGCGATGGGTAAGCGGGTATCCGCGCGCGGGCTGGATGCGAGGCGGAAAGGCTATACGGCGGATGGTCGCCGCATCCGATCCCGCGGCATGGATATTTCCCCTTATATTTCTCCTTATATTTCTCGATAGGGCCGCGCCCGGCGCGGCTGAATCAGGGGGTGGAGATGTTCACGACGATGCGGATCGCCTGCGCGATGTTTTCCGGATACTTAGCGACGGCGGCAATCGCCCAGGACCTGGGGAAATGGACCCGCAAGGCCGATCTGGTTCCCCTGCGGGCCGAGCATGGCACCGCCTGCATCGGCGCCAAGGTGTATATGGCCGGGGGCTTCGATAATAATTACCAGCCCAAGGCCGACCTCTACAGCTACGATCTCGAGAAGGATATCTGGAGCGCCGGTCCGGCTTTGCCGGTGGCGCTACATCATATCGGTATGGTGGCTTACGGGGGCAAGGCCTACGTATTCGGGGGCGTGACCCACGGCATCGACAACAATCCCTGGAACGGCAGCCGCTACGTTTTCGCCTATGATCCCGTGGCGGCGAAATGGACGGCGCTGAAACCGCTGCCCTTCGCGACCGCGGCGGCGGGGGTGGCGGTGCATGGGACGAAGATTTACGTGTTCGGCGGGGCTGATACCACTGCCAAGGATCAAAACCGCACCCAGGAATATGACCCTGCGACGGACACCTGGCGGCAGCTGGCTTCCATGCCCACGGTACGCGAGCATTGCGCGGCCGCAACCCTCGACTCGCTGATCTACGTGGTGGGCGGGCGCATCAATGACAATCCCAGCCTGGATCCGGGACCGGTGGAAGCCTACAACCCGGCTACGGACACCTGGAAAACCTTCGCCAAGATGGCCACGCCGCGCAGCGATTTGGTGGTGGTCGCGGCCAGGGGTAAGTTATATGCCATGGGCGGGGAGAAACCGGCCGACTATTATCCCCAGAACGAGGAATTCGATCCGGCCACGGGCCAATGGCGTGCGCTGGCCCCTTTGGTCCCGGCCCGTAAGGCATTCTCCGGTGTCGCTTACGATGGGGTGATTTGGATTTTCGGGGGGGATGCGGAGCCGGATCCGGTCGGGAACCGTCCCCGGGGGTTTACCCATTCCACCCAGGCCTTCGCCCCGCCGGGATGGGTAACTGTGGTGTTACCTAAAGTGAGGGCCAGGTCGGCCAGGGGGGCTTTCCCCTTCCCGATCCTGCTGGGCCGCAAAGCACCGTTCACAGGGCGCGGGATTAGTCTTCCGGGCTCAGCTGGGTATAGCTCAAGATAGACCCTACGTTCGGGTCCACGCCGGCCTCGTTGCTCAGGAAATATTCCCCGCTGGTATTCACCCACACGTTGCTGTAGCCCGAGGGAAGCTGCACGCTTTCCGAGGTCGACGGATTATTGTAGGTCTCCACGCCGCGGATGGATTCGCTGAACTTATCGAAAACCTTATCCTCCGAAGCCTGCCGTTGGTTGTAACCGTCGATGATGCCTTGATCGACGCTGGCGTTGACGCTGCTGAGGGTGCGGCTCAAATCCCCCGCGCTCTTGATCGCGGCCATCTGGCCGTCCTGCCACATCTTGTGGACCTTCAGGTAGGCGGCGAACCACTTCATGTCCGGCTTGATGGAAGTCATGCTGGCCATCATCATCCCCTGGGAGTTCTGGAGTTCGCCGGCGAAAGCGCGGGTGCTGAAGATGAACTCGGGGCGCCACAGCACGGCGCCGGGCAGGGAGGGGTCGGTGGCGTAGTTGAGCGCGCAATAGAAGGTTTCTTCGTAAGCGCGGCCGCCCAGGTCGTAGCGGATGGTCCAGGCCGTGGCGGTGACGCCGTAATTGGGGTTGCTGCCGTAGGTGGATTTCCAGATGGCCTGGGCCACGTCGGTGAGCGGGGTATTGTTCAGCACCTGGACGTTGGCGATGTTGGAGCGGAAGACCGGCACTACCAACTGCTGCAGGAAGACCGCCGGGTCCCGGATGGGGGCCATTACGTAGCCGCCGATATAGATGCCGCCGACCGGCAGAGGGACCACGGCGTTGGGGTTCCATACATAGGGGATGAAGGGATACATCTGGGCCAGGTCGCCGTTGGCGGGATTGGAAATGACCACGTTGCCCGAGGCGAGGTTTTCGAACTCGCTATGCCATTCCACCTTGGCGTCGTAATTCCAGCCGGCGGGGACCAGGAAGGTAAAGGCCTTCATGTTATTGATCATGGGGTCGGTTACGCTGACGGGAACCATGCGCATGCCGATGCCGGAGGTAGGGGCGGTCTTGTTGCCGGTATCCGGGCCCGTGGCCGAAGCACCGGTGCCGTCGCAGGCGCAGAGGGCGAAAGTGGCGAGGGTGAGGAGACCGAGGCTGAGTATGTGTTTCGTGTTCATCATGCGCTCCCAAGTGTATGGGAAGAAGTTACCGTTTCGGTCACTCCCATGCCGTGATGGGGCTCACCCGGACCCCTTCCGAGGACGTGATTGCCATCACCTCCCCTCATTCCGTAACCCAGCCTAAAAGAGCTTTACCCGAATTTGGGAAGGTCGGGAGTGGAAAAAAAACCGACATAAGTAATCGTACAATCGGGGCTTGCGCGTTCTTCAGCATCAGATTAATTTAGCCGACGCACAATTAGCCTGTGCACGAATCGCGGTCCTCGGGGGGTGGCTGCAGATTCGGAATGCCCGCAGGGCCGGAGTCATAAGTATGAACGTTTCCCCCCGCTTCCCAGCCACCGTAAAAGCTATTGCCTTCCTGGCAGGTATCCTGGCCGCAGCCCCATCGCTGCATGCCCAGCAAATCGAAGCCGAGGCCTGGACCACCATGCTCGGGCTTCAGACCGAAACCACTACCGATGTTGGGGGAGGTCTCAATGTGGGTTGGATCGACGCCAATGATTGGGCGGAATACACCAACAAGACTTTCGCCGCGGGCAATTGGAAGGTGGACGTCCGCATGGCCACCATGGCCACCAACCGCCAGGTCCAGATCTACGTCGATGACGTGCTCAAGACGACCCTGACTTACGCGGGCAACACCGCGGGCTGGCAGACCTGGGCTACCGTGACCTCGGCGCAATTCAATATCGCCACCGGCGGCGCGCATAAGGTGAAGTTGGCGTTCCCGGGCAACAACATGAACCTGAACTGGGTCAAGTTCGTGCCCCAGGTTTCCGACGCCACCCCGCCTTCCGTGCCCGCTACGCTGGCCGCTCCGGTCAAGACCAACACCGGCATCAACTTCACCTGGGCCGCGGCTACCGATGCCGAGAGCGGAATCGCCGGCTACGACGTCGTGATCGACGGCGGCGCGGCCATCGCCTTGGGCAATGTCACCGCTTATTCGGCCTACGGCTTCGCGGCCAACTCTACGCATACCCTC
>JAHFCH010000303.1 GCA_023249635.1 Fibrobacterota bacterium | reverse complement strand
GGCAATGACATCGACACCGACCGCATCATCCCCGCGCGCTTCCTGCGCTGCGTGGTTTTCGACGGTCTAGGGCCGCACTCCTTCGAGGACGACCGCGCCGGTCTCAAGGCCAAGGGTCAGACCCATGCTTTCGATAATGCCCAGTACCAGGGTTCCTCCATTCTTTTCGTGAACAAGAATTTCGGATGCGGATCGTCCCGGGAGCATGCGCCTCAGGCGCTGATGCGCTGGGGCATCCAGGCCATCGTAGGCGAGTCCTTCGCCGAGATCTTCTTCGGCAATTGCGTTTCCCTCGGTATCCCTTGCTTCACCGCCGACGAGGCCGCCCTGGGCCGCCTCATGTCCGCCGCGGAAAAGGAACCCAACGCCCAGTGGACGGTCGACGTCGAAGCCGGAACCGTATCGGGTCCGGTAAAGGAAAATGCCTCGCTTCCGGCCGGGCCCAAGTCCCAGTTCCTCAGCGGCCGCTGGAACTCCCTGAATGAGCTTCTCATGAACGTACCGGGAGTGGAATCGGTAGCCGCGGGCCTCCCCTACGTGGCGGGCTGGTAAGGGGGTAAGGATGGCCAAGGTTCCGGTCACCGCTACCCCTGTAGTCACCCCTACCCTGCTCCGCAAGTACTCCCAGGTCTTTCCTGTCGGCACGGCCGGCGTCAAATACACCGATCGCCTGATCGCGCGCCGTAAGGCCCATCTCAAGGCCCTGGACGGTTGGGCCATTTTCACGGGAGTCAATCGGGAACCCGGCAGCGAACATCTCTGGATCATGAGCGGGCTGCGTATCTTCCAGGAGCCGGCCCTGATCCATCTCACGGGTATCAATCAGCCCAAGGTAATCCTGGTACTTGATCCCAAAGGAAAAAGCAAAGAAATCCTATTCATCTCGCGGAAGGATCCGGCCAAG
Organism: Fibrobacterota bacterium; assembly: GCA_023249635.1. Taxonomy (GTDB): domain Bacteria; phylum Fibrobacterota; class Fibrobacteria; order UBA11236; family UBA11236; genus Chersky-265. The sequence goes on along the minus strand of JAHFCH010000303.1, from coordinate 4,090 downwards.
GAATTCTGGGACGGCGTCCGTTTCGGGTATCCGAAGGATCCGACCCCGGAAGGCAAACGGGATCTGGACGAACTGCGCGCCCTCACCGGTATCGCCGACATCCGCCCCTTCGAGGATTTTCCCGCCTTCTTCACGACCTTGGTGAAAACTTCATCCAAGAACTTCGGCTACGCCTACTTCCACGCCTATGAGACCCGCGCCGACGGAACTACGGGACCGGGCGGACGCAAGCTCATCCGCACCAAGTCCGACTACAATTGGGAGTTCAAGGAAAGCCTGCTGAAGCAGATCCGCAAAACCGGGCGTAAGGAATTCGAACTCAAGTCCTGCGTGGATTTGCATTTCCGCCTGAGGCTCCCGCTGGAGCCCGAACAGGTCAAGGACTGCGACGTCGCCGTAAAGCATACCGGCGACGCGTTCGCCGAGACTCTCGCCGCGCTCCCGGGATTCAAGGACGAAAACGAGCTTTCGGCCTATCTCGAATGGGGTATGCGCAAACGCAGCGCCTCAGGGCTTAGCTTCCCCAACATCGTAGCCTCGGGCAAGAACGCCACCATTCTGCATTACCTGAAGAACGACGAACCTATCGCGCCTGGCTCCTTGGTGTTGTTGGATTTCGGAGTGCGCTACGGTACCATGCATGCGGACATCACCCGTACCGTTCCGCATAACGGCAAATACAATCCGCTCCAGGCCATCATCTACGGAATCGTGCTGGATGCCAACAAGGAAACCCTGAAGCATGCCCGGCCCGGCGAGACCATCCGCAACCTGAACAAGCACGTATGGACCTTCCTGGAAGCCCAGTTGCAGGCTCGCTTCCTTGCCCGCGGGGGCAAATGCATGCGCTCCTACACCGGCCAGCCCCACGGCCTTTCCCATCTGATGGGCGAGCAGGAACATGACGGCGACCCGTACCGCATCTACCAGGATTATCCGCTCCAGGTGGGCTGGCAAATCTCCAATGAACCCGGCCTGTACGGGCATTTCCAGATTACCCTGGGGGGCGTCAAGTACTCGGAATGGATCGGGGTGCGCGTCGAGGACGATCTCCTGATTACCAAGGATGGCTGCCGCAACCTGTGCGCCTCCGTGCCCAAGGAAATCAGCGAATTGGAAGCTTTGATTGCGGGTAAACCTACCGCCAAGGCCGCGGCCGGCGCTTCCATTAAGGCCACGGCGAAGCCCCGGGCCCTGGCATAACATTTATATTTACCGGACTTCCAAAAACCAGGATCGGCGAACATGAGCGAAGACAAGAACAAAGACCCGAAGGCGAAACTCCCCGGTTCTCCCGGCGCCCCGGCCGCCGGGGCCCCCGCTCCCGGAGCCCAGGCAGCCGGTAAGAAACCGGTCCCGCCCAAGCCCAAAGATCCCGTGCGGGAATCGGAACTGTTCCCCGCCGATGAGGAAGACGAGCTCGAGGTAGAAGGCGCCGACGCCGAAGAGTCCCCGTTCGAGGATGAAGGTGCCGCGGATGATGAAGTGACCCTCGACCCGACCCTGGGCGTTACCGACACTTCGGAGCGCATCATCCTGGTCGTGGACGAAGATGGCCAGCGCCGCAACGAAACCGTTGCCATCATCACCCAGATCCTGCCCAACGCCGAAATCGAGGTCGCGGACGATCCCGAAGAAGCGCTTGGCATGATGGCGGAAGGCGACTTCGACACTTACGTCGTGAATTTCCTGATGCCCGGCTACAGCTCATCGCCTTTCGTCAAAGCCGTCGCCAACCATCCCGAGCATCCCCTGCTGATCGGATTCGCAGCCGATAAGATGTCGGACGCGGTGGATCCCAAAAAGGGACTGAAGATTATCCCGTTGAAGCGGTTGTTCGATCTGGATACCAGCAATGCCGCCGAGAATCCCGAAGGCGGCGAAGCCGCGGAAGAATAGCCGTAGCCGGATGTTGTGAATGGAGCGCCGCCCTGCAGGGCGGCGTTTTTCGTTTCAGGGCGTTTCGCGGAGCAGGCCGGCCAGGCTGGCGGCCACGGATGCGTCGGAGAAGGCCGGATTGCCAGGCATGAAAGCGGAGGGGTCCACGGGGGTATCCGACTGCGCTTGACGCATTTGGGTCTGGGCAGCGGCCTTATCGCCACGATACAGGGCCAGCTTGGCTTTCAACAGATGCGCTTCGGAATTCCGGTGTTTGGCAGCCAACATCCGATCCAGGACTTTATCGCAGGACGCGAATTTTCCGCTGGCGAAATCCAACTGTGCCTCTTCCCACATGGCTTCCTTGGCCAACGGGCCGCAAGCCATCCGTTTAAGGCGATCGAGTGCCTTCTCGGCAGCCGCGTACTCGCCCAACTTACGGTGCACGCGGGTTTCCAGCAAGCGGTTGCCGGGGTGCCCGGGATTCTTCCCCTCGCCGTATTTCAACACGCGCATGGCCTTGGCGGGACGAGCCGTCCCGATATAGTACTCGGACAGGCGCCACATCAGTTCGTAGGAAGCCGGGAACCGGCTGATACCTTCAATCCATACCGCCTCGGCATCGTCCCATTTGCGATCGAGAAACAAAGCTTCGCCCCATTGCAGGTAGACCAGTTCTTCCCCCTGCAATTCGTTGCGGCCCTGGGAAAGCATCTTCGCCGCTTCGGGGTAACGATGGTTGCCCATCAGCGAAAGACCCAGGATGCGCGCGAAACGGGGATTGGCGGGTTCGGCCTGGTGGGCCAACTGCGCATAGACCAGGCTTTCCTTGGGCTTACCGGCCTGCAGCAGGCAGCGCGCGTAATCGTTGTCCAGGTCCGGGAAGCCGAAACCATTGCCGGCTTCGCCGCCGCGGGAACGCAGCAGCAATTCCAGATGGTAACGCGCACGTTCCGATTGACCTGCATCCAGGTACAGGGTCGCCAAGCGCGCGCGCAGATCATCCTGCTCGGGCGTAACCTTCAGGCTATGCTCCATATAAGCCGCGCCTTTTAGCGATTGGCCGGCGGAGAGGTAGAACTGCCCAAGCAACCCGTTGATGTCCTCGTCGTCCGGGCTCTGGTCCTTGGCTTCCAACAAGGCCTTCTCGCCTTGCTGCCATTGGCCGGACATTGAATAGCACGAGCCGATCAGGGCCAGCAGCGAGGGATCCTTGGGCAGCACGGTGCGGATTTTTTCGAACTCTTTGGCGGCCGCGCCGAAGTCCTGCATCTGGAACAGATAATAGCCCAGGTCCCAACGCGAGTTGAGCTTGACCCTCTCATCGTAGCTCATGCGGGTGCCGCCGTCGGGAAGGTACTCGACCGCCGGGGCCGGGTTGGCTGCATCGGCAGCGTAAAGAGCCGCGGGAAGGGCCACCAGGGCGGCTAGCAGGGACGAGGCAAAGCGGGGAAGCATATGCAGTTATTCTAGGTGAAGGCGGCAAAACCTGTCGAGATGGAAATCTACCCCGGTAACGGGGCCAGGGGGTGTCCCACAATCCGTCTAAATCCTTTTAAATCATAGGTTTGTACGTACATCGGGCACCTATCTGGTAAGGAATCGGGCAAGTGGCGGTGGATAACGGGAGTAGCCGGAAATTGGGGCTATAACCCCCTACCCGCCCCCTGGCTTGGGGCCGGCTAAGTGACTGATTTCAGTGGAGCTGTGTCGACGGCGAGGTTCAGGCGCCGGCGGGAACTTTGACCTTGGCCGCCGCATCCCCGAGCTTCGCCGTGGCGGCGTTCCAGAAAGCGGTCAGACGGTCACCCTCTACCTGCATGGCGGTCTTGAGGGAAGCCAGGTTCTCGCCAGGATAGGGCTTGGATTCAACCAGGGCCTTGTAGTATTCCAGCCCATTGACCAGGTTTTCCCTGAATACGGCCAGATACCCATGGGCCTTGGCATCGCCGACGGCCATCTTGCCGGCCAGCTTGCCGAAGTAATCCACCGACATCACCAAGTCCTTGGTGAACATGTGGGGTCGATCGACAGGCACCAAGGAGCGGCCGCGGCCGTAAATGTGGTTCACCATTTCGCGCAAGGTATACAGCCGATCGAAATAGGCGATATTGGGGCCGGGGCAAACCGAAACCGGCATCTCGGCTTTGATGATGCCGAGATTGATGAGCGCACCGTTCCCGAGCTGATCGCAAATGCACTGTTTGACGTA
>JAHFCH010000130.1 GCA_023249635.1 Fibrobacterota bacterium | reverse complement strand
TGGCACATCTTGATGCCCGCGATCTTGGCCAATGCGTAAGCCTCGTTCGTGGGCTCCAGCTCGCCGGTGAGCAGGCTGGATTCCTTCATGGGTTGCTCGGCGAACTTCGGGTAGATGCATGAGCTTCCCAGGAACAACAGTTTGCGTACGCGGAAAATGTGGGCGGAATGGATGATATTGGTCTGGATGCAGATATTGCTGTAGATGAAATCCGCGGGATAAGTGTTATTGGCGTAGATGCCGCCCACCTTGGCCGCGGCCAGGAACACGTAGTCGGGTTTTTCGGCCTTGAAAAAATCGAAAACGGCCTTCTGATTGGTGAGGTCGAGTTCCTTGGAGGAATGGCCAATCAGGTTTTCGTACCCTTGGGCGCGGAGGTTCCGCGCGATGGCGTTTCCCACCATCCCATAAATCCCGGCAATGTATATCTTCGCTGATTTCTCCATGGCTTCCCTTTGGCCCGGACCCGGGGCCTATTTGCCCGAAATTGCTTGGATGGAAAGGATGACCGCGGCGGCTACGCCGGCGCTGGTCAGAAGCGCGTTCATGCCGGCGAACCAGTCGACGGTCTTGGGCTCGGGACCTTGCGGCACGTAAATGACGCTTCCTGCATCCGGCTTGCGGTTGAAATAACCGTCCCGGCTGGTCTCACCATTGGCGTATTGGACCACGATCCTATCCTTCTCGCTGCGCCGGGTGAATCCTCCGGCCCTTTCGAGGTAATACTGGACGGTCGCGCCGTCCTGGAAAAGCACACTGGTCTCGAAGCCCACCTCGCCTATGATCTTGACCGTATTCAGGCGTTCGGGGATGTTGATGCTGTCGCCGCCGACCATGGCGATATTCGCTTTGGAGCGGGAATGGTCAAGTGCTCGGCGGATGTCCACCCCGACGCGACCTACGCTATCCTTGTAGCGGAAGAAGCGGCCGCCTTCCACGTAGGCGTTCTGCTTGAACCCGCCGGCCCGGTCGATAACCGAGGCCACCTTTTCTCCCGGATAAAGCAAGGCGTATTTGCCGGGATGCAGGAACAGTCCGCTAAGGGTGACCACTTCCTTGGTATACCAGCGGGGATTGACGGGAACGTGCAGCAGGTCCCGCGGTTGCAGCCGGTAATTTTCCGAAGTCTTGTTCAGGGATTCTTCTACCACCAGGTGCAGTTGGCTCACTTTGCGATCTTCGGGTTCGTCGCGGAAGATCAGCAATTTCCCTTTTTCATGCTCCGGCAGAAACCCGCCTGCCTGCATGATGAGGTCTTTCGCCGTCATGCCTCCGCGGAATTCGTATTTGCCGGGACTGAAAACCGCTCCGGCCACCTCGACGCTTTCGGGAAGGGACATTTCCCTCAGGTTGTAGATGATCACGTTATCACGCGGCGCCAATCGTACTTCCTGGGCCTTTCCGCTGTCCAGCGCGTCCGCGAAGAGCATGCTCGATCCATCGGGCTTGAAGCGGACCACATTCGCCCGGCCGAGGAACGCGTCTTCGCGCAAGCCGCCGGCCTTTGCGATCAAATCATTGATGGTGGCGATTCCTTCAATGGAATAGGTGCCCGGGTATTTCACAGGGCCTGAGATGGTGACGAAATTCAGGCTGAGTTCTTTCGACTTCTCCACCAATATGCGGTCGCCATCCTGCAATTCGAGGCGAGCCTTTCCCGAAATGTACTCCTGGGGGGGCGCAAGGTCGACATAGTCTACTTTGCCTCCGGGAAAAATGCGCTGCAAGGTCATCTTCTGAGAGGCTGCCGTGGCGTTGAGCTTGCCGGAGAATTCCAGCAATTCCTTGACCCCCTCGCCTTTCTTCAACTCGTAGGTGGCAGGACGGCCGATGTCGCCGTCGATATCCACGAGGATCTCGGCGCGCCCGGAAAACACCACATCGCCATCGCGAAGCAGGTCCGGACTCAGGCCGACCCCGTATATGAGGTACTGGTAAAGGTCCAGGGGGTATTTCTTCCCGCCTCGTGTCAGCTGCAGGTTGCGCACGGTACCGATATCGGTGGGGCCTTGGGCGTAATAGAGCGCCGAGAGGATGCCGGTATTGCCCGTGAACACGAAGCCACCGGGAACGGTCACCTCGCCGAGGACGAAGACCTTGATGGGGCCGATTTTCCCCATCGACACGTCCAGGTGGGAAGATCCCCGCCCGATTCCGGAGTAGATCTTGGATAAGCGCTCTTTAAGTTTTTCCTGCGCCTCGTTGAGGTTCAACCCGGCCAAGGGAACCATGCCGACGCCTTCCAGGAAAACTTTCCCATCGGGATTCAAGGTCAGGTTGTACTCCTTCTCCTTGTCGCCCCATAGCGAAAGGGTGATTCCGTCCCCTGCGCCCAAAACGTAATCCCGGCCCGCTGCGCCTTTCGCGCTGCTGAAGGCGCTGCGATCGAAATTGTGGAAAATGCGCTGCTCGTACCGCTTAAGGAGAGCAGGCTGGACTTTGTTGCTCGCGGGTTTGGAAGAACGAGAGTAGACGGTGTCACGGTTGGATCGGGGGAAATTGGCGAGTCGAGATGAATCCTTGCGATCGAGGCTGATCGGTCCGGCAAGCAGGGAATCCGAGCCCATCTGTTCCGAACCGCTTGGCTCCGCGGCGACGGTGCCGTGGCTTTTGCGATTCCTCTCTCTAACCATAGAGTCGAGCTCCCCGCCATCCGAACCCATGAGTGCCTGGGCTTGCATCTCGCGCGCAAGCGAAACCTTATCCTCCAGGGATTCACCCCAAGAAAGGCTGGCTAAGAGGATTAGAATGAGGGGGAGTCGTAGCCCGTAAGTGATTGGCATAGTTGAGATTAAATAGAAAATTAACCCTGAAAATCCAATCGGACCAAGCCGGTCACTCGGGCATGTTCCATGCTAAGAAAGCGCTGGCTTGGATGCGCTCCATATCGCGCCCCTGCACATGGCCCTGGTCGCTAATGCTCTGCCATGCGCCACCCGCTCCTGCTGTCAATCCGTGCTTCAGCCTGTACTCCCCCTCGATGCGAACCCTGAATTCCCGAGTCGCAATCCCGCTCGGAGAGGAATGTTGGGCCGAATAGTAGGTCTCGTAAGGCGTGTAAAGGTCGGTTTCCCCTTTGTTGAGCCAAGCAGCAGCGAGCGCGAAATGCAGGTTCCGGCCTCGCCATGCGTCAGCCCGGTACCAGAAATCCAAAGCATCTCCCCCTCGCAGGTAACCGATGGGAAAATCAATTACGTATTTGTCCACATACAGCGAATCCCCCGGGAGTTGCCGGTTGCTCGCGAGGACCCTGCGTGAGGACATTGTATTAAGCGGTTGCAGGTACCCGTAAAGATACGGATCCGTCCTGATGACGTGTATTCCCTGGCCGATGAGCCAGCCCCGCATCGCCATCGAGCGACGGACGGAAACCATAAAACCGTGAAGGGAAGCGGAATTCCCTTCTGTTTCGGTTTCCGCATACCCGACGTCATCGATGTAATACTCGGCCGCGAGCGCGAACCCGGCGGGAAGTCGGAGCGCTGCATCAAGACCTAGGGCTCCATTCGCGTAGCCTTCCTTGAAATCGTTGTGGAAGAAGATGAAGGGTCCAGCGTCGCGCAATTCCGGGGGCTTCCCCCCAATCACCTGCGCTTCGGTAATGCCCAGTGTCAGCGGCCCGAGGGACCCCTCTAGGCGATGGGCGAATAAGGTCTTGATGCGATCCGCGTAAACGCGATTGTGGTACAACGAGGCGGCGTGATCGGAGGGGTAGTGGCGCTGCCGGTACTCCTCAGAACCGACCGGATACTCTTCGCTCGCAGAGTCGCCCGATGGGGTACCCTCCAGCCAGGGGTTGAGGCTCGAGACCAGAAACCGGTACGTCACGGCCTGCATCTTGAGGGCGAATTCGGCGCCATTATGGTAGGGCACCGAACGGCTTAGGGTAAGGCCGAAATCCGGCGAGGGAGACCATTGCACCGGGAACCGTCCTAGTGTAAATGCATAATGGGAATCTTCGGCGTGGATATAGCCTAAAGACGGTTCATTGATATCGACCTCTTTTTCGGAGAGGGGCGTATTCAGCCCCAGGTCGTCATCGTGCCATGCGGCCAGATCACGATGTAATCCAATCCGGAAAACCAGGGCCGAATGACTTGACGTAGGGTAGAGGAGGTTAATGTCCGCCAAGGAGGGCACGGTGGCCCAGGTACGGGCGCCTTCCGCATCGACACGCTTTGAAACCCATTTTTCCTTGAAATGCTCGAAGAGAGTGCCGAATCCAGCCTGCTTTTCCAATGGATAGGCGCCGAAATGGGCGGAAACCGAGACTGGTAGTGCTAGGGTCTTCCTCTCGCAGGCCTCATCCAAATAGATAGGAATTCCGCCTTGGATTAACGCTAACGAATCGCGCCTAAGTTCCCGGCATAAATCGCCCCAAGTTTGTGTAGCATTCGTTCCGATGCCGGTTCTTTCCGACATGAGGGAATAAGAGTTGAGAAATCGGAAGGAAATGCCATCAGCGGAAACCGGCTCGGCCGCGGCCCATGGGATTCTCGTGTCCGCCGCGTGGGTTCCGGAGATGATTAAGGTGAGGTAAAATAACCTTAATATTATACTTGCAATCCCCTGCACTGAGGGAAATAATAGCTCTTGTCGAATTGATAAAGCACCAACGGGATGAACATGTTTTTACTCCTTGTGCTCATGGTCTCCTACTTCGCTTCGGCGATGGTGATCTACTGCCTGGTACGGAGCCCCTTGGCACGCTACTTCGGCGATTCCCCCAACCACCGTAAGGTCCATCAACAAATCGTTCCGCGCTTGGGTGGCGTGGGGATGATCATCGCATTCCTATTTGTATTCATTTTACGCTCCAGAGTACCCGCCGAGATTTGGCCCATTTCCGGCAACTTCCTGTCCGGGGCTCTCCTTTTAATCGCGGTATTCCTCGCAGGCTCGGGAACCCTTGATGACATCCGGAACCTCAGCTTCAAGAAGAAGTTCGCGTTCCAATTCATTTTGGCGGCCGGAATCACCATTCTCCTGGGGCACCACTTCGGTAAGGTTTCCCTGTTCGGGCATTTCCTCGATCTTCACCATTTCGGCCCTTTGGTCACTGTTTTCTGGATAGTGGCTGTAATGAACGCGTTCAACCTCATCGACGGTATTGATGGCTTGGCGGGCGCAGTTGCGATCTGCGGTTTCGGGGCGGTTGGGCTTCTCGCCTATGCCAATGGATCGACCTACCTTCTGGCCATGAGCGTAACGTTCATAGGCCTCACCTTAGGGTTCCTGCGTTTCAACCTGTCACAGGGATACAAGGTATTCCTGGGCGATTCCGGGTCCCAATTCCTTGGGGGCGTACTCGCATTGATGACGGTGGAAATCCAAGCCATGCCTAAGGCCCACTTCAGCATCCTCGTACCCCTGTTGGTGGTCGGGTATCCTCTGTTCGATATCAGCGTGGCGATGACGCGCCGGTTCCTCAGATGCGGCGCGCGAAGCTTCAGTAAGCGATTCGGCCGGATGTTCGTGGCCGACAATGAGCACCTCCACCACCGCCTGGTACACGTGGGGCTTTCCCATTTCCAATCCACCTTCCTCCTGAGCATTGTGGCGGCGACCTTCTCCATGAGCGGGGTGATCATTTCCCGCTTGCAGTTGCCCGGAAGGCTGGCCGTGCTCGCCTATCTGGGGATTTCCATGTTCCTCATCCTGAACCGGTTGGGATACGTGGGCATCCGCCCCTGGCTCACCTTTCCCCGGAACAAGCTCTTACCCGGCAACATAGTGGGCGTGATCGATCCCGATGAGGTTTTCTTCCATTCCCTGAAATCCTTCAAACAAAACAAGTTCGAGTTCCTGAACCTGCCCGCCAAAATGACAAAATTCATCGGCGATGAATTCGTGGCCGTGATGCTTTACAACGCGTCGCGCGAGGAGTTCGAGGAGCGTTGGACCACGGCCTTGCGCGCCACGGAATACCACGATTGCCCCGCCATCGTGATCGCCGAAGCGTTCGATATCGCCAAGGTGAAGGAAGCCCACCCGGAAGGATTCAAGTCCATCCACTTCATGGAAAAACCCATCCGCGTCCCCGATCTCATCCGTGAGCTGGAAGGTTTCGCCAAGCTTCGCCCGCGCTATCAGGTCCACTCCCTGGGTGACCGACGATTTTCCCTTGCCGACCTCGCGCTAAGGAACAATGTCCGGGATTAACCGCCATCGGGTGCTGATCATCAGCGGATCCCCCGAGGTCCGCAATGAGATGGTCACCCTCTTGAGCGGATACGGGTACTTCGTGGAATACTGCGCCAACCGCTTGGACGGTATCCGCCAATTCCGGGCGCATAAGCCCCCGATCCTCATTCTCGATATTCCCACCCTGGGAATCTATCCGAAACGGCTTTTCAACCTTATCCAACGCGTGCGCAAGAATACCATCGTCCTCATCGCGGCCCACAAGCGCGAAGAGGCGGAGGCTTTCGAGAGGTTGCAATTGGGCGCCTACGATGTGCTGAACCTGCCCCTGAAAACCGACTTCCTCAAGCTTACCCTGAGTCGGGCGCTGAACCATCACAAGCTGATGCTCGAGAACATCTTCGTCAAGAACGTGATCTTCTTCGGCCTACTCATGACGCCCATCTGGGCCTTGCTGGCCTACCTCATCCTGGTCTGGTGAACGGGACGGACTACTCCGGAAAATACCGCAACGCGGCCGGATCCTCTAAATCCAAGAGGGGTATCCTATTCAGGTGTTAATCCGGTTTCTTGTTGAAATCGAATTTTTTGGGTATATCTATGACCGTTTGGAAGCCAGATTAAGCCTATGTAAAGCCGGGGGTTAAGACGGGATACCGGAAGAAAGCCATCTTCGGGCGGACGCCGAGCGGTCTGTGTCCTTCCTGGCTGGTTTTGGTCGTCAGAATTACGGGTATAACGCAGGGCCGCAGGCCGGTCGGCCAGCGCGGCGAAATGCATTGGGCAGGAACAGGTTTTCCATGAACTTCCTTCGACACGGACGGTGGATTCTCATTGTGGCACTGGGCATCGCCCCGGCCTTGACGGCCCAGGGATTGGCCGATTCCCTGCGCAATGCCACGCCGGAACAGATCCAGAAGGCCAAGGAGGCCTTCCAGTCAAATCCTGAGCTGGTCAGCCAGCTGATAAACCAGCAAGAGGTCAAGACACGTAAGGATAGTATCGTTTCCCAAGCTGTCATCGACGATATCCGTGGGAAAAACCTGCACATGCTGAAGCCGTCGACGGGAGATTCCCTCACCAAGGTCAAAACGGTTACCGCGGATACCCTGAAACCGGCAGTCGATTCCGCCGCGCTCCGGGCCAAGGCCGGCGAAGTGTATGGAGTACACCTTTTTTCCGACAACAATATCGGAAGCCTGACCGTGGACGTACCCGAGGAATACGTGATCGTGCCCGGTGATCAGATCCTGCTGCGCCTGTGGGGCCGTTACAACCTGGAGAAAATCTACACCGTGGGCATGGACGGGTATGTCTTTATGGATCCCTTGAATAAGCAGACCTACCTGAAGGGAATGACGCACCGGCGGCTGAAGCAGATGATCCGCGACGTGATCAAGGAGATGGCCGGCGTGGAAGGGGAGGCCAAGGTGATCGCCTCGCATCCCGTGAGCATCCACGTTTCCGGATTCGCGAAGGTTCCCGGCACCATGCTCGTGACGCCCTACTCCACGTTTTGGCAGGTGCTGATGCAATCGAAAGGACCGTCCCCGCTAGGGTCGGTCCGGGAGATCAACCTCATCCGAGACAACCGGGTCGTCCACAGCTTCGATATCTACGAGTACCTGCAATCGGGCCGCATCGCCAACGTGGGCATGATGAACAACGACGTGCTGTTCTTCTCAGCGAAGAAGAAATGGGTCGAAGTGGAAGGCCTGACCAACATCACCGGCCTTTTCGAGGTCAAAGCCTCGGAAACCCTGGGGGATTTGATCTCCATCGCCGGCAACCTTTCCACCAAAAGCATCTCCCCGGTTATCCATATCGAAAGGCAGATTCCCCTGTCGGAACGCCACTCCGCCGGACCGACCAATCAGGCCATCGATCTTGAGCTGGCCGGGAACGCCTGGATGGGGTTCAAGCTGCTTGACGGAGATAGGATCGGCGGGCTCATGAAGCGGTATGAGCTGCGCAACCAGGTCTACCTCAGCGGCAACGGGGTCAAGGTCCCGGGCAAATACTCCATCACGCACGGCAAGACCACCCTGGGCGAAATCATCACGAAGGCGGGAGACCTTGCCGAAGGCTATGATCGCAAGATCGAAGTCCTGCGCCCCATTCCCGGAGGGGTGAAATCGTTCCCGCTCGATGCCGGGGATCCCGCCTTCCGCGCATTCCCCCTGGAATCCAACGACAGCATCCTCACCTACCATGCGACGGATTTCAAGGATACGGCATTCGTGCTGGTGCGTGGATTCGTGCGCAAGATGGATACCCTGGTCTATGCGGAGTCCATGACCCTCAAGGACGTTATCCAGCGCGCCGGGGGAGTGCGCGAGGGGAGCGTCCCGTACGTATTCGTGAAACAGACCGACTCAATCGGCCAGGTGGGGTACGCGAAGGTCGACCTCAGGGATGCCGACACCTATCTGGTCAGGCCCCGGGACGAGATCATCGCTTTCGATTACCGCGGATTCAACCGCCGGTTCCAGGTCACCGTACTGACGGACGATGCCCAGCCCAAGGTCCTGGAATACTCCGATGATCTGGATTTGGAATATGTCATCCATGCGGTAGGCGGCCTGTTGCCCAATGTCGACTCGGCCCACGTCGAGATCCATTCCCCCAACTTCGGCGCGTCGACCTACAAGGTCGCGATGGAGTCCTATGCGGTCAATGATGCCAACCTCCACAAGAAAGGCATTATCCGCCCCGGCGCCATGATCGTGATCCGCCAGAACCCCCTAAAGGTGATACCATCCTTTGTGACCCTGATCGGGGAATTCAAGCGCCCGGGCCAATACGTGCTCGAGTCGAAAACCACTACGGTGGCCGAAGTGATCAGAAAAGCCGGGGGCCTTGGGGAAAGGGCGAATCCTTACGGCATTTCCATCAAGCGGAGGAACGTGAAATCGGTCATTCCGGTCCAGATAGACGATGATTCGCCGCTCGAATTCGCCAGCGAAGTGTACCTGGTCAGGGGAGATACCATTTTTGTCCAGGACAACAATCTGACCGTGACGATTTCCGGCGCCGTTCTCAACGAAGGTACAACTCAGTACGTGAGGGGCCAATCCTGGTCGGAATACGTGGACATGGGAGCAGGCGGAACCCTGGACACCGCCGACGTAAAGAAGACCTTCATCATCTACCCCAACGGAACGGCGGCCAAGGCCCACCCGGGATGGTTCAGCAATTCAGATGTGCGGCCGGGTTCGGAAATCGTGGTCCCAATCAAACCGTATAAGGATCCAGCCAAGTTGCAGCCGACCGATTGGGCCAAGGTGACCGCTTCCATTTCGGCGATACTGGGGATATTGCTCAGCACCCTCATCATCATGCAGAACGTGAAATCGTTATGAAGTCGCGCGGAAACCTGGCGCTATGAGCGAGACGACGGCGACGATTCCGGCGACGCCTTCCGGGCGGGCGGGGGAAGAGGGCTTCGATCTCTTCCTAGTGATAGTCCCTATCTGGAAAGGGAAGTGGTTCGTACTCCTGGTGGCCACGGTCAGCCTGGGCGTCTCGCTGTATCGCAGTCTCCAGAAGAAACCGATCTACCATGCGGAAGCCACGCTGGCGCCGGTGGATGCCGGAGGCTCTGCCAGCGCGGGTATTCCTCCTTCCCTGGGTGGCTTGGCCGCCTTGGCGGGAATCGGGGGAGGGAGCGCCAATTCTTCCAACTTGACCAGCGCCCTCGCGATAGCCCGATCCAAAACCTTTGCGATGCAGTTCATCGAAAAGCGCGGTCTGATGCCGAAGCTGAACGAATCGATCCGCAACCCCAAGCACCCCATGGATTCCCTCAGCCTCCTGGATGCGGCCATTATCCTGCAGGGCCACGTAACCGTGGCCATGGCGAATGGATTGGTGGTCCTCACCGTGCGCTGGTCCGATCCAGAAACCGCGGCGGAGTGGGCCAACTGGCTGTCGGAATACCTGAATGTATATCTTCGCAGCAAGGCTATTTCCGAGGCCGATTCCAGCATCGATTTCCTCAAGGGGGAAATCCTGCGTACGCCCGTAGCCAGCATGCAGGAAATGCTCAACCGTCTGATCGAAAAGCAAATCGAAGCGAAGACCATGGCCAAGGTCCGCACCCAGTACGCCTTCAACATCATCGACTTCGCGGTTCCGCCTGGGGGGAGGGATAGCCCGAACCGCAATAAGGATGTGATCGTCGGAGTCGCATTAGGCCTAGCCCTGTCTTTGTCCATGATCTTCGGGCGGATCATGCTGATAAACCTCCGCAAGTCCCTCGCCGGCCGATGAAATGACGGGACCCCTTCCATGCCCGTGAACTTGATTTCGACATTCAGGCTCGTATACGGGATGCTTCCCACCCGGCGTAAACGGCAATACGGGTTGCTCGTCGTGCTGATGCTGATGGTGGGTTTGCTTGAGACGCTCACCCTGGGGGTGGTCGCCCTGTTCGCAACCTGCCTCACCCATCTGGGCGCGCCCTTGGACTCGGGGATCCTGAAAAAGGTCGCGACGAACTTTCCCTCCTGGGGCTTGAACGGCACGAACGTGCTTTACCTGCTCGGAGCGGCGCTCTGCCTGGCAGTAATCGCAAAGAATGTCCTGTCTTCGGTGGTCACATTCGGAAGTTGCCGCTTCGGCGCGATGGCCGACGGATTCTACGGCGAACGCCTGCTGAGGGGGTTCCTTGGTATGCCGTTCCAATGGCACCAGACCCGGAATTCGGCAGATCTGATCATCGCGATCAATTGGCGATACTACTTGGGCACCTATTTCCTGGGCGCATCGCTGCAATTATTGTGCGACGTCCTGGTGCTCATTTTCCTGCTCGCGACCTTGCTGGCCGTGGAGCCGGTGGTTTCTTCCTTCATCATCATCGGATTCGGCCTCAGCGCATTCTTCCTCTTCTACCGGATCAAAAGTCTCCTGGAAGCACGGGCGTTGGTCCGCAAGCAGCTCGAAGAGCAGACCAATCGCGACGTGACCATGACAATACATGGGATGAAGGACGTGAAGACCTTCCTGCGGGAAGATTTCTTCATGCGGAAATACCAGCAAGGCGTTTCTGACCTGGCGCGTCAGTACGGTATCCTGCAATTCTACCAGAAGTTGCCAAGTACGGTGCTTGAGACCATGGGCGTGGTCTCCATCGTAGCCATCACGTGCGGGATGCTGTATATGATGCGCGCCTCGGTGGAACGGGTGACCGGAATGCTGGCCATGCTGGTGGCTTGCGCCTGGAGGGCCCTGCCGGCATTGAACCGGATTCTCGGCGGCGCTACCCAGTTGAAGTCCTCCGCGCCGTACATCCACAATTTCCTCGAATACCTCGGTAACGAAACCCTTCTGGAGGGCGGCGAAACCCTTGATGAAGTCGGCGAAGACATTTTCGGATTCAAGACGTCGGTGGAATGGCAAGGGGTCAACTTCCGCTATATAACGGCCAAGACGGATGCGTTGTACGATATCAACCTGACCCTGGGAAAGGGGGAGGCTCTAGGTATCGTGGGTCCCTCCGGTGCCGGGAAGAGCACCTTGGTGGACGTCCTGATCGGCCTGAACAGGCCTTCTGCAGGGCGCATCGTGGTCGATGGCCAACCGCTCTCACAGGCGGATGGTCGGCGCTGGCGCCGGATGATCGGGTACGTGCCCCAGACGCCGTACATTTACGATGGATCGTTGGCGGAAAATATCGCGTTCGGGGTGGATAAAGAGCGCATCGATCGGGAAAGGGTGAGGGAGTGCTGCCGAATGGCGGCCATCGATTTCCTACCTGACCTTGAGACCGGGCTCGACGCCGGGATTGGGGAGCGTGGGGCCAAGCTTTCCGGCGGACAGAGGCAGCGCATTGCTATCGCCCGCGCCCTGTACCATCGGCCGCGCATCCTCATCTTCGACGAGGCGACATCCGCTTTGGATACCTTGAACGAAAAAGCCATCCAGGATACCATCTATGCCCTCAAGGGCCGCATTACCATCATCCTTATCGCCCACCGTCTCTCGACGGTTTCCGAATGCGATCGCATCGTCTGCCTCAAGGCCGGTAGAATCGTCATGACAGGGCCACCGGAGACCATCCTCCCGTGGTATTCGCAGAATACCGTCACCGCAGGGGTCGATGCCGGGGGCGGATAATTTCCATTTCCAAGTCGCGGCGCGTGTTGATTTCCGGAACCATCGCAGGCTTTCAACAGGCGAATCCCGCTATGATTCCCGTAGACGGACCCATCTCAGTTCCCGCACCTTTTCGCGGCAGGGCCCCATAGGGGCAACCCAGAGGGGTGTTACAAACGACTTGCTATCGTACATAGGAAATGCCAGGATTTGAAAGAGCCCGGAATGAATACCTGATGAAATACCTGAAACCGAGATATTTTCTGTTCATCCTGAAGCTTTTTTACTTCAAAGCCAGATTCGGGACAGGCTTTCTGACAAGGGGAATCCACTATGGCTTCGAGTCGGGTTTTTCATTGCGGATCGAAGAAGGGGGCTCCCTGGACATGGGCCACTGGGTCTATTTCACGAAGCGAACGGATATCATGGCTTTGGGCGGCCGGATTGAAATCGGGGATCACGTATCCTTCAACAAGGACTGCACGGTAATATCGCGGAACTCCATTTCCATAGGCAGCCATTGCCAATTCGGGGAGATGGTGTCAATCTATGATCACGATCACGAATTCCGCCAAGAAGGTCGTCCGATTAGGGGCCAGGGGTACCGTACCGCGCCGATTTCCATAGGCAACAACGTATGGGTTGGCGGCAAGGCTTTCATCCGTGCCGGGGTCCGTATCGGCGACGATGCCGTCATCGGGGCATGCGCGGTTGTCACCCGCGACGTTCCGGCCGGGCATATCGCGGTCGGGAATCCGGCCAGATCGAAACCCATCGCCCGGAAAGCGGCCGTTTGATGCCGCAGACGCCCAAGGTATCTATGCTGATGGCCACATACAATAGCGCAGCCACCCTGGAGAAATGCCTGGCCAGCATCGAAGGCCAGTCCTGGGGTAACGTGGAATTGATCATTATGGACGGCGGATCGAAGGATGGGACCCAGGATATCCTTTCGAGGCATTCCTCCCGCATCGCTTACTGGGAGTCAAAACCCGACAAGGGCGTGTACCATGCCTGGAACAAGGCCTTCGATCACTTTACAGGGGATTGGTTCGGCTTCATCGGATCGGACGACGCCTTTAGCCATCCGAAGGTACTTGAGAACGCGATGGCTGTCGCATCCTCACGGCAGGAAGTTCGGCTCATCACCGGACTTATCAACCAGGTGGACGGGCAAGGGAATATTACCCGAGTCATCGGCCGGCGCTGGGATTGGGCGACGATGAAGCGCTATCATAGCGTGCCGCACCCCGGCATGCTGCAACACCGGACCTTATTCGAGACCCACGGCCGATTCAGCGAGGAATACCGCATCGCGGCGGACTATGAGTACATGCTTCGATTCGGACCGGACATTCCAAACGCGTTTATTCCAGAACCCCTCGTGGACATGGGCAATCAAGGGCTGAGCCGCAAGCAGATCAAAAAGGTCTTCCGGGAGACCTTGCAAATCCAGTCTCGCCATCCGGAGATCGGCGCCGGCCTGGCGCGCTATAATTTTGTGTTGGCCTACGCAAAAAATCGGGTCCGAGATCTGCTGCAGAGGCAGTATTGATATGTCCATGAAACCCGGCTGCCAACTAGGGCGCCAATGAGGCTGCTGGTCATGTGGGCGATCGTTTTGATCCCCTACACAATTTTCGGCGTCTATACCGGGGACAAATATTGGAGCCCCAGCAATGTCATTGCTTTCGCAGTCACGGGAGCGGTGCTGGTCCACTTGTTCGCTTACCAGCGGAAACTCGCTTGGGAAGTCGTTTGGTGGCACAAGTATTTCCTGATGTTCCTTGTCGTAGGGTTGGGATCCACGATCACTTCACCCTATTTCACGCCCGCCTTGGCCCGCGCCATATTCCAATTCACGGGTATCGTGAATATGCTCGGTCTGTGCATCGCCTTGGCGTCCGAGGTGAGACGGGATCCGGAATTCCTCGCGAGGCTCACCAAATGCACCATGATCGGCTTGGGTATCGTAGCAGTGCTCGGCATTATACAGTTCGTCACATTCAACGCTCTGCATACCGATGCGGGTTTTTCGCAATTGCTGATTTTCAATGACATCGCCCACGGGTACGTCTATAAGCTGCCCTCTGAGTTGGGATCCATCTTGCGGCCAAACTCCATTTGTAGGGAGCCTTCGCATTTGGCGCAGTTCCTGGGCATGGGGGCGGGATTGTCCTTGTTGCGGCTCGGGGTCCTGGGCCGGATAATGCAGGAGGGATTGCGGAAGGCGGTGCCGAAATGGACGGCGGTCGCGACGTTGGTTTGCTTCACACTCACAGTTTCGGTGATCGCCTACCTCTTGTTGGCCATGATCCTGGTGTCATTGATCGCGGTCTCGCGCCGGTTCAACCCCGCGTTCTTGGTTAAGATTCTGGTCTACCTGGTTTTCGCGGGGGCAATGATTTCCGCAATGGCCTTTTTCGCGGGCCCTAAATTCACGAGCAAAGTGTCATCGCTCCGCCTGTTCTTCACTGAAATCAATCCTGACGACACCAAGGATGAATACGTTTCGGCCCTGGCCATCACGGCGAATATCGATGTGATGGTCAAGAACCTGAAAGCCAGGCCCTTGATGGGCGTGGGATTCGGGGCGCACCCGCTTTCCTACATCGAAAAGGCGCCCCTATACATACGCCGCCCGGATACCTTTCGCATAAACTCCGCGGATGCGGGGGGCTTGATCTTCCGTCTCCTGTCCGAGACAGGTCTCGCGGGCACCTTCTGCTACGTGGCTGGTATGCTGGCCGTTTGCCTCCGGGCCCGCAGGCTGGTGATTACCGCCAAGGCCAAGCGAAGCGATACCGTTCCGCTGGTCACGGGGTATGCGGCGGCTTTCATCGGAATCGCGATCATCTTTTTCTTCCGCTGGGGGAGCTACTACGACGTTGAACTGTGGACGCTGATGGCCATTTTGGCTTGCGCACCTATGCTTTTCCAGCCCGGTCAGGCCCGAATACCCGTTTCCGAGCCCATGGCTCCGCAACCGGTTAACGCTTTGGGATTAGCATAATCCGATGTTTGTTGCGCCATGAAAACCCATCTCCACATAGGATTGAACAAGACCGCTACCACGTTCTTCCGGTACCATGTCTTTCCGCTTTTCGATCCCGTAGAAATCATCTACAATCCCCCCGCTCCCTTGGATTGCCTGCACCGCAGCTTCACCTTGATGCCGATGGCAGGTGGGCAAACGGATGCCAAGTTAGCGTTGGCCAAATCCATAGTGAGCGGGTTGACCCGTGAAGGGAAAACTGAAAGGTTGCTGATTTCCGAAGAGGACTTGAGTCAACGTTGCATCCCGGAAAGGGCGGATTCGCGTTATCGCAAAATGAATTGGGAGCTGATTCGGTACATCCCGGGGGACCGGATCCCGGCAACCTACTTTGTCGAGTGAATTCGGTTTATCCAACTATGCGCAAGCCCGTGATCCTCGTTTTCTGCGACTACTACCTGCCGGGGACCCAATCCGGCGGCGCGTTACGGACTCTCGAGAATATGGTGGAGTACCTGGGCGATAGGTTCGAATTCCGCTTCGTCACCCGCGATCGGGACATTAATTCCACGGTTTCATATCCCTCCGTGCGCATCGGGGATTGGAACGTATTGACCCGGGAGTCTGTGTACTATGCGCCGCCGTCCGACCAGAGCATCTACGGCATGGCGCGCATCCTCCGGAATACTCCGCACTCGGCAATTTACCTGAATAGCTTCTTTTCCTTGCCTTTTTCCGTGTTCCCCCTTTTGGCGATGCGACTTGGTTTGGCCCCTCGCCGGCCTGTTCTCCTGGCGCCGAGGGGGGAATTATCCCAAGGCGCCTTAGCCAACAAGGTAAGGGGCAAAACCGCTTTTCTTAAAATCACGCGTTGGTTCGGGATTTACAGGGGTATCGAGTGGCAGGCTTCGACGGTACTTGAGCAGGCGGAACTCGCGCGATGGTTTGGTCCCAAAGCGAGGGTCACGGTCGCTTGCGATTTCCCTGCGAAGCCATCACAGGTAGCCCTGGAGCGAAGGGGGAAGCACCGAGGAGAGGTTCGGCTGGTTTTTCTCTCCCGGATCGACTTCAAGAAAAACCTTTTGGGTGCCCTGGAAATGGCCTCCCGACTCAGGGGAAATATTACATTTGATATCTATGGTCCTGTCGCCGACGCGCCCTATTGGGAGGTTTGTAGGGACAAAATCACAAAAATGCCTGCGCATGTCGTCGTACGCCACTTGGGCCAGGTGGACACCAGGCAAGTTGAGCGGATTTTCTCAAGGTATGATTTATTCCTGTTCCCTACTCTGGGTGAGAACTTTGGTCATGTCATTCTTGAATCCCTCTCGGCGGGTACTCCGGTTTTGCTGAGCGACCGTACCCCCTGGAACGAACTTGAGACGGAGAAGGTCGGTTGGAGCGTTCCGTTGAATGAGCCCGAGAGGTTTGATGAAATTTTGCACCGTATGGTGGACATGGGCCCGGAGGAATATGGTATCATGTCGGCAAATGCTGTTCGGTATGCTCTACGGGTGAAAGAAAATCCCGGAATTTTCGATGAAAATCTCGCGATGTTCTCGGCACTGCTTCTGAAGGCCGAACAGACAACTTTAGCCCCGGATTCGGCGGAATGAGCGAAAAAAAAGAACGGGTGATGATCCTCGGCGTGACGGGAATGCTCGGGCATACCCTGTTTCTCGAGATGACCAAGAATCCGGACCTGGAAGTATTCGGAACCGCCCGCTCCGTCAATTTTTTTGCTTGGCCATTTTTCAAACTACATGAAGATAAGCTGCGCCCCGATGTAGATGGGGACAACTTCGATACGATATCCAGATCCCTGGCCGCGATTCAGCCTACTATCGTCATAAACTGCATCGGATTAATAAAGCAGATTTGGTATGGTTCCGATCCGTTGGCGGCCATCACCGTGAACGCGCAACTGCCCCATCGCATCTCCCTGGTCTGCAAGGCCGCCAAGGCGCGCCTTATTCACATCAGTACAGACTGCGTCTTCAACGGGAAGGAAGGCAATTATTCCGTTGACGCCCCCACCACGGCCGAAGACGTGTATGGACAGACAAAGGCCCTCGGGGAGCTCTCCTACCCCCATTGCACCACCCTGCGGACGTCCATCATCGGGCACGAGCTCAAAGGGCATTACGGCCTGGTGGATTGGTTCCTGTCCCAGAAGGGCGAGACCAAGGGCTATGGCAAAGCCATCTTCTCCGGGTTCCCGACCATTGAGATCGCCAACATCATCCAGAAGTACATCATCCCGAACGCATCTCTGTCCGGCATCTACAATGTTTCGGCCGACCCCATCTCCAAGCTCGCCCTGCTCAAGCTCATCAAGAAGTACTACTCGCTGGATTTCGAAATCCGCGAATCGGACGACGTCAAGGTGGATCGGTCACTGGATTCCTCCCTATTCCGCGGGATCACGGGCTATAAGCCCCCTTCGTGGGAATCCCTGGTCGCGAAAATGCATGAAGATTACGCCAGCAAAAGGAAAGACCTGAAATGCTATTCCTAGAAGGAAAGAAAATACTCGTCACCGGCGGCACCGGCTCCATGGGCAAGACTTTCGTCAAGAGAGTGCTGGCCGGGGAGATGGGCACGCCCAGGAAGATCATCGTGTTCTCGCGGGACGAAGCCAAGCAGCATTATATGCGCATGGATTACCTGCATAAGACTGTGACCACCGACGAGGTCATCTACAACAACTTCCGCAACCTACTGGAGTTTCGCATCGGCGATGTGCGCGACTACGCCAGCGTATGCTCGGCTCTCAAGGGTGTCGACGTGGTGGTGAACGCGGCGGCCCTGAAGCAGGTGCCCAGCTGCGAATACTTCCCCGTGGAAGCCGTAATGACCAACGTGATGGGCGCGGCCAATATCGTACGCGCCATTTCCGAGAATGATCTGCCGGTGCATACGGTTGTGGGCATCAGCACGGACAAGGCCTGCAAGCCCGTGAACGTCATGGGCATCACCAAGGCCCTGCAGGAACGCGTATTCACCTCGGCCAACGTACTGAACAAGAATACCCGCTTCGTCTGCGTGCGCTACGGGAACGTCCTCGCCTCCCGCGGCTCGGTTATCCCGCTCTTTACAGACCAAATCAAGAACGGCGGCCCGGTGACAATCACCGTACCCGAGATGACGCGCTTCCTGTTGACCCTGAACCAGGCGGTGGACACCGTGTTCGAGGCCATGAACCATGCCAAGCCAGGCGAGACGTACATCCCGAACGCCCCCGCGGCTACTGTCATCAACATCGCCAAGGCCCTCATCGCAAATCGCAGCATCGAGGTCAAGATCACCGGCATCCGCCCCGGCGAGAAGCTGCACGAGATCCTTATCTCGGAGGAGGAGAAGAACCACTGCGTGCGGCGCGGGA
>JAHFCH010000129.1 GCA_023249635.1 Fibrobacterota bacterium | reverse complement strand
GTGAGCGGGATCACAGATTTCAGGCTTTCGGTTTTTACATATTTAGCCGTGTGATGCGGATGTGCCAACTAACACATCCAGATGAAGCAGGTGGGGTACTATGACAACGAATAACTTCTCATTCAAATCGGCCGGCTACCTTAAGGCCGTACTCGCCGCCCTCGCGGGCATGCTCGTCTTTTGGGCTTGCAACACCGCCAGCTCGGACGGCGATACCAAGTTCAACCTCACCCCGGACAGCACCTGGGCCAAGTGCGATAGCCTCCTGGTCATCCTCATGGATACCAACGGTGTCGCCGTCGACACGCTTTTCCACGATACCCTGAAGTCCCTGGACCAGCTTAAGGGCCTGGACGCCAGCTCTTACAAGGGCGGTAAGGCCGCGGTCCGCATCATCGGTATCCAGAAAGGCGGCGGACTCTGCCTGGACCAGTCGCGCACCTTCGACGATAAGGGCGGCAAAGTCGTCATCGATACCTTCTCCATCCCGGGCACCGCCCCCAAGTCCATCGAACTCACGCCTACCACTTTGACACTCAAGGCGGGCGATACCGGGACCGTGATCCGTGCCGTCATCATTCCCCAATTCGCCGATCAGCTTTTCGAATGGTCCGTGGACGACCCTTCCATCGCCTCCCTCGACCTGCCCGACGGCCCCAGTGCCGGCGGCGCCCTGGTCATCCCGCTCAAGAACGGTGTCACCAAGATCAAGGTCAAGGCCAAGCAGGATGGCTCCAAGACCGCCGAACTCACTGTCCAGGTAGGCAGCCCCGGCAGCCGCTCCGTAGCCATCTTCCCCGAATCCCTCTCCCTGTTCCTGGGCGGACCGGATAGCATCCTCAAGGCCACCACCGCTCCCGATAGCATCAAGGATCCGGTTGTCTGGTCCTCCACCGATACCAAAATCGCCGAGATCGATGACGGCGGCAAGCTCCATCCCGTCGCCGCCGGTACCGTGAGCATCAAGGCGAAGTTCGGCGATGCCTCGGCCACCGCCAAGGTCGTCGTCAAGCGCGACATCCCCATCCTCACCGTCGCCTCCAAATCCGGCGCCGCCGTCAAGGCCCCCATCACCTTCTCCCCCAAGGCCACCCAGGAGTTCGGTTCCATCGTCATGTTCAAATGGGACCTCAACGGCGACGGCAGCTTCGATGATAGCCTCCCCGGCCCGTTCCTCGGCTCCTCCGTGGAACTGCCGCCCCAGACCACCAGCTTCTCCAAGGAAGGTACCTTCAAGGCCATCTTCCTGGTTCGCGACAGCGAAGGCAACCAGGCCATCGCCGAAGTCTCCGTCGACATCGGCAACCAGGCCCCGGAAGTCCTCTCCAAGACCAAGGACACCGTCGTCTCCATCAACGACTTCGTCAGCATGGAAGCCAAGGTCCGCGACGCCGAAGGCAAAGTGGTCCTGATCGGATGGGACTACAACAACGATGGCAAGCCCGACGACAGCGTCAAGACCGATGACTCCGTAGCCACCATCAAGTTCAACCACAAGTTCGCCTTCGTGGGCCCCCACGCCGTCCGCCTCATCGCCACCGACGATGCCGGCAAATCCAGCATCGACACCGTCAAGGTCCTGGTCCTGCTCGACCCTCCCGAAGCCGACATGGGCCCTGACATCTCCATCATCGCAGGATCCCCGGTGGCCTTCTCCGTAAAGGGCAAGGACAAGTTCGGTTCCATCGCCAAGCGCGAGATCAAGATCGGCTCCGGATCCTTCATCAACCTCGGCAAGCAGGACACCTCCATCATCGTCCCCGGCGATACCGGCAAGGTCGAAGTCATCGGCCGCGTGACCGATGACGACGACAACAGCGATGAGGACACCATGGTCGTGACCCTGCTCGCGCCCACCAAGGCCAACAACGACCTCTCCAGCCTGATTCCCTCCGCCGGCCTGCTGGCACCCGGGTTCAAGCCCGTCACCGTCGCCTACTCCCTGGCCGTCGGCTACAACGACAGCAATGTCGCCATCACCGCCCTCACCACCGACCCCGCGGCCACCATCGCCATCAACGGCGCCCCGGCCACGTCGGGCAAAATCTCGGACTCCGTGGCGGTCAAGGTCGGCACCACCCAGAAGGCCTTCGAAATCGTGGTCACGGCCCAGGACGGCAACCAGAAGACCTATAGCGTGTCCGTTACCCGCGCGCCCAGCGCCAACGCCACCCTGGCCAAACTCGAACCCACCAAGTTCACGCTCAAGCCCGCCTTCGCATCCGGCGTCCTCGACTATGCCGACACCGTGGCCTTCGCCATCACTTCGGTCACGGTGAAACCCACCGCCTTCCATTCGGCGGCGAAGATCACCGTCAACGATACCGTCGTCGCCACCGGCACCGTGAGCAAGGCCCTGCCCCTCATCGTCGGCGACAACCTCATCACCCTCGTGGTTACCGCCCAGGACAACAAAACCCAGCAAACCTACACGGTCAAAGTGGTCCGTCGCGCCAAGGTCATCCTTTCCAGGTTGCTGGCCGGCAACACCGTCCAGACTGATTCCCTGGAAGCCCCGCTGGGCGCCAACGTGACCGCCAAAATCGCGGACTCCACGGGCTTCCACTTCACAAAATGGGCCGTCACCGAAGGCACCGGCACCTTCCTCTCCGATTCCTCGAACAACACCAAGCTGACCGTAAAGTCGGCGACGGTGCGGGCGACTGGAGCTTATGCCATCAACGTGTATACCATTACGACGACCATCGCGGGAGCGGTGGGCGGGGTGATCGACCATCCGACCATTACACTCGACCACGGGATGGATACCGCGATTACGGTTTCACCTATCGATGGACAACGCATCCTGTCGGTTACCGAGGGCGGAAAGCCCCTATCCAGCTTGAGCGGCGGGAAGAGCATCTTCGGAGCGAAGAAGTTCAATCTCGGGCCGACGACAGCGAATCGTAGTCTGGTGGTGACTTTCTTCAAGACCTATAACATCATCGTTTCGGCTACGGGAACGGGTACCATTTCTCCTACTGGCACCATCGAAGTCGATTCCAATTCGTCCCCCGAAATCACCATGACTGCGACCGGCGTCCATTTCTGGGTCTCCGCCCTCACGGACAACAGCGCGAATGGAGTCCCGGCCATTACCGGGGATCGCATGGCGGTATCCAAGTACAGTCTGCCGAATATCAGCGCGAACCACACCATCGCAGCGACCTTCGCGCTTCGCTTGGTTCGATTGACTGTGGTAGGCAAAAGGGTCGGCGCATGCCCGGCCGGTCTCTTCTGCGCGATTGCATGTCCCATCGGCGGACCCTGCCCCATCCCTCCGGATTCCTTGGGATATGATGTTGAATATGCCTCGGTTTATAATCTCTCCACTGCGGATAGCACCGATATCAATCATCCGTTCTCGAAATGGCAGAAGGATGGGGTGGATTTCGGGACTACAACCGGCGTAAGTACGGGCGCTTTGACAGGGGATGCTTTTTTCCGGGCTTTCTATCCGTGCAAAAACATCAAGCTCTGCGTCATCATCGACCCATGCCCGAGATGCGTGCTTGATCCGCCTGTTCTGAGCCCGCTTGGCTCGTCTTCGGATTTGCCGCAATCCAAGGAGCCGGATCCCAACTAACCGGATTTCCGAATTCCGAATAGTCTTGGGCCTGATCCGAAAACCGGATCGGGCCCATTTTCATAGGATCACCCCTAGACTATACTCCTAAAATGTCATACAATTTAGGAGTATGTTCCATAGAACCCTGAAGCTGCCCAAAAATCAGAGCTTTTTCCTGTTCGGGGCCCGTCAAACGGGGAAGTCGACATTACTCCGGGAGCGCCTTGATCCTAAATCCACGTACTCCATCGATCTGTTGGATCCGGAGCAGGAAGATACCTTTACCCGCCATCCCATCGAGCTGGAACATCGATTGGCCGTCCTCCCGAAAAAGCCGAATTGGGTGCTCATCGATGAGGTTCAGCGGGTGCCTCGACTCTTGGATATCGTGCATCGGCAAATCGAATCCAGCGGGCAGAAATTCGCTCTTACAGGATCAAGCGCGCGGAAATTACGCAGAGGCGCGGCCAACCTTCTTGCCGGGCGTGCCTTCCTGAAGTACCTGCACCCGTTGACGCATCGCGAAGTGGGCGAAGAATTCGACTTGGATAGGGTGCTGGCCTTTGGTTCCCTACCCAAGATATTCGGGTTGAATGGGGATGACCGCATCGATTTCCTGCGTTCCTATTCATTCACATACCTGAAGGAAGAGATTGCCGCCGAACAGCTATTACGAAGACTGGATCCCTTCCGGAGCTTTCTGGAAATCGCCGCGCAATCGAATGGGACCATCCTGAACTATTCGAACATAGCGAGGGATGTGGGTGTCGACTATAAGACGGTAAAATCATATTTCGAAATCCTGGAAGACACTCTGATCGGATTCCCTTTGCCCGCCTTCCATGAGTCTCTGCGGAAGCGGCAGATCCAACATCCGAAGTTTTATTTCTTTGATACGGGAGTGAAGCGAGCGCTTGATCGGACCTTGGATGTGGCGCTTTCACCCCGAACCTATGGGTACGGGAACGCTTTCGAGCATTTCCTAATCTCTGAAATCCGCCGGTTGGCGGACTATGCGGGCAAGGATTGGCGGTATTCCTACTTGCGGACTGTCCAGGATGTGGAAATCGATTTGGTAATCGATCGGCCCGGGGAGAGCAGGGTGTTCCTGGAGATCAAGTCCGCCACGGAAATAACGGAATCGGATTGCGCCAACCTCGCGAAATTACAGTTGGACTCGAAATCACCGGTAAAGGCCATCCTGGCTTCCAATTCCAAGGTTCCGAAGAAGATCGGAAAAGTGTTGTGCCTGCCCTGGCGTGATGCAATTGAGGAAATCGGGATTTAAATCCTGCTGATAGCTCGCCTAACCGCCTCCAGCGTCCGACCCATCACCCCATCGTCATGCGCGGCCGATAGGAAGGCGGCCTCGAATTGCGAAGGCGCCAGATATATGCCTTGGTCCAACATCGCATGGAAGAAGCGCCCGTATAGCCCCGCATCGGCCTTCAGCGCCGACTCGTAATCCCGCACCGGCCCGGCGCAGAAAAACACGGTCATTAAGGATCCCACCCGGTTCAAGCACCAAGGCGTCTTGAGCCCGGCCAGCGCTGACCGCATCTCCATTTCCCAAGTCTCCGCGCGTTTGTTCAGGGTCTCATAGAAACCCGGCTTCCGCAGTTCCCGCAATTGGGCCAGCCCTGCCGCGGTTGCCAGGGGATTCCCCGCCAGCGTCCCGGCCTGATAAACCGGTCCCACCGGGCTCAGCATGTCCATGATATCGGCCCGGCCGCCGTAGGCCGCCATGGGCAGACCGCCGCCCATGATCTTGCCCAGGCAAGTCAGGTCCGGAGTCACGCGATAAAAGCCTTGGGCTCCCGCAAGTCCCAGCCGGAATCCGGTAATCACCTCATCGAAAATCAGCAGGGTCCGCTTCCCATCGCACAGGTCCCGCAGGCCTTGCAGGAATCCGGGCTCCGGTACCAACACTCCCATATTGCCCGCCACCGGTTCCACGATAATGGCGGCGATGGTGTCCGCATTGGCCTGGAACAGGGCCCGCACCGAATCCAGATCGTTGTACTCGGCCAGCAGGGTATCCTGCGCGCTACCCTTGGTCACCCCCGGGCTGGAAGGATTCCCGAAGGTCATGGCCCCTGAGCCCGCCGAGATCAGGAAGCTGTCGCCATGCCCATGGTAGCAGCCGCGGAATTTCACGATCTTCTCCCGCCCCGTATAGCCGCGGGCCAGGCGCACCGCGCTCATGGTGGCTTCCGTGCCCGAGCAGACCAGGCGGACTTTTTCCACCGAGGGTACGCAATCGCGCACCATCTCGGCCAGTTCGGTTTCCGATTCGGTACAGGCGCCGAAGCTGGTGCCGGACGCTGCGGTGCGGGTTACCGCTTCGATTACGGAGGGATGGGCGTGGCCCAGGATCATGGGCCCCCACGAGCATACGAAGTCGATGAACTCGCGGCCGTCGGCGTCCACGAGGTAGGGGCCGTGGGCGGATTTCACGAAGATGGGGGCGCCGCCTACCGATTGGAAGGCGCGCACGGGGGAGTTGACTCCGCCGGGTATTACGCGCTTGGCGCGTTCGTGGCGGGCGGCGTGGCCGCCGGCGTCGGGGGAGGTCATTCTTTTTTCTCCGGTTTTTTGGAAAGCACCCGCGTGGCGCGGCTGCCGAAAGCCTGTTTCAACGAGTCCACCAGGCTGGAGTTGTCGGCATGTGTGGACTCGCGGCAGTAGTCAACGCCCTTTTCGGCCAATACCTTGGAAGTCGAGGGTCCGATGGAGACGGCGAGGATGCCGTCCTTCTTGCCAAGACGGGCCGCGAGTTCCGGGGGAGCGGCCTGGTAGAAATGCTCTACGGCCGAACCGGAACAGAATACCGCGGCGTCGATGGCCATGGCGTCGGCGGCGAGGCGGGCGGCGGCCTGGGGATTCAACCCCGGCCGGTATACCGGGACGTTCTCGACTTCGACTTGCTTCTGGCGGAATGCGGCCGGATCCAGACGGGTAGAGACGGAGCAGGGATGGAGCCAGCGTTGGGCCATCTTGAGTCCCGTAACCGTGAGGTTACCTGCGGATTCGGCGTTCATGGCGGCGGCGGGGGAGAATTCCTGCAGGAAGCCTTCCAGCGAAGCCTGTTGGGGATAGAAAGCGATCTTCCCGCCCATCTCCAGGATCATGGGCACCGATTTGGCGCCTACCAGGTAGAAGGGTTTGGCCATCCAGGTATCCAATTCATTGAGAAGCAGGCCGGCGGCCAACTGGCGCAGGCCGTTGGGGCTGGAGAGGAAGATACCGGTGAAGCCGGAGGGCTGCAAGCGACGGATACGCGCCAAGCCTTCGGGCTCGGGCACCACGTCGACCAAGGGGATTTCCAGCGGGTCGAAGCCGGCGGCGCGCAGCAGGGCGGTAAGCTCGGCGTTCTGGTCTTCGGGGCGGGTGTTGAGGACCAGGGCCATGTCAGGCCTTGCCCGCGGGCGGGTCGGCTAGGGGATCGTCCAAAAAGGCCGTGGCGCCGAAGCCGCCGCCGGCCAGCAACTGGTGTTTGGCGACTTCATGCGGCAAGGGGATGCCCTTGTCGCGGCATGCGTCTTCCATGCGCAAGGCGGCTTCTTCCAGCATTTCGTCCTCCTCTTCGTCGGGAAGGGTTTGTTCGACCCGCGCCATGGCCCCGGTGGCCGGGTCGCCCAACACAGCCAGGATGCGCAAGTCATTGCCGTAGGGATATATGTGGGCGGCCATGGGCACTTTGCACCCGCCGCCGATACGCTTCATGAATTCCCGTTCCAGGGTCACGGCGTCATGGGTCTCCGCGTGGTCGACGGCATCGAGCAGTTTGAGCACGCGGGCGTCATCGGCGCGGCATTCGAGCGCCAAACTGGCCTGGCCGATGGCCGGGATCATTTCCGCGAAGGAGAACGAGTGGGTGATTTCCTCGGCGCGACCGAGGCGCAGCAATCCCGCGGCGGCCAATACCAGGCCCTGCAACTCGCCGCTGCGTACCTTGCCGATGCGCGTATCCACGTTGCCGCGCAGCCCCACGTATTCCAGATCGGGGCGCAGGGCCTTGAGCTGGAGCACGCGGCGCGGCGAGCCGGTCCCGACCTTGGCGCCCTTGGGCAAAGCGCGGAAGGAGCGGCCGTCGGAGATGAAAACGTCGCGCGGATCTTCGCGCTCGGGGAAGGCTGCCAGGATCAGGCCAGCGGGCCCTTCTTCGGGAACGTCCTTGAGGGAATGCACTGCGCAATCGATGGTTCCCGCCAAGAGCGCGGTCTGCAATTCCTTGACGAAGACGCCCATCCCCGGAAAAGCGTGTAGCTTGGTCTTCTGATCGGCGTCGCCAGTGGTCTTGATGATTTCCAGGCGCACTTCCAGGCCCTTATGCGCCTTGCGCAGGGCCTCGGCCATCATGTTGGATTGGGTCAGGGCCAGGGCGCTTCCGCGCGTGCCGATTACCAGGGTGTTTTTCGCATCAGCCTTGGGCATCTTCTTCTTTCCGTCCATTCGCTTCCAGTTGGCGTTCTTCCCGCCCGTGTTCCTCTTCCAGGGCGAACAACAGCCCCGTGAAGTAACTCGCGCGTTTTCCGTCGCCCTGCTCGCCCAGCAACTTAAGGCGCGTGGTGGGATGGTGCAGGAACTTGTTGAGCAGGCTGCGGCCCAGGGATTCCAGGCGCTGCCGGGTCTCCTCGGGCTGGCCCGCGGCCCACTTCGAGATTTCCTTCTCCGCGATATCCTGGTACTTGTCGCGCAGGCTGCGGAGGGTGGGTACGATATCGAGGGCTTGGAACCAGCCGTCCACCTTGCCGGCTTCTTCCTCGATGATGGCGAGGGCCTGGCGGGACGATTCCTTGCGCAGCGTCACGTTCTCGTTCACCACGTTCTTCAGATCGTCGATGGTGAACAGGTAGGCGTTGGAAACTTCGCCGGCTCCGGGGTCGATGTCCCGGGGGGCCGCGATGTCGATGAGGAACAGCGGCCGGCCTCCGCGATGGCGGGCGGCCTCCTGCACCTGGGCCTTACTGATGACGATGTCGGGGGCGCCCGTAGCCGAGACCACGATGTCGCAATGGACCAGGCGCTTGTCGAGATCGGCGAGCAGGCAGAGCTCGCCGCCGAAATCGGCCGCCAGCTTCTGCGCGGTAGCCAAGGTTCGGTTGAAGAAGACGAACTTGGCCGCGCCCGCCTTGTGCAAGTGCTGGGCCGCCAGCTCGCCCATTTCCCCGGCGCCGACCACGCCTACGGTCTTGCCCTTCAATTCCCCCAGCACCTTTTTCGCCAGTTCCACCGCGGCGAAGCTGATGCTTACGGCGCCTTCGTGGATGGAGGTCTCGCTGCGGATGCGTTTGCCCACGTGGATGCCGGCCTGGAACAGATGGTTGAGGTAGAAGTCCACGCAGCTAGCGTCCACGGCGGCCCGGTAAGCATCCTTGATTTGCCCGAAGATCTGCATCTCGCCCAGCACCATGCTGTCGAGGGAGCCGATCACGCGGAACAGGTGGCGCACGGCGTCGCCCTGGGTATGGAAATACCCGTGGTTGCGGATCTCATCCTCGCTCACCTGCTTGCCGGCGCCCCAGATCTTCTCGATGAGGGCGCGGCTTTGCGCGGGTTGGGTACTGATGCCGTAAATCTCGGAGCGGTTGCAGGTGGATAGAACAACCACCTCGCGGATGCCGGGCACCTGCAGCAAGGCGCGGCAGAAATCCGGCAATTCGTTTTCCGAGAAGAGCAAACGATCGCGTAAGGCCACCGAAGCGGTCAGGTGGTTGGCCCCCAGCACGAAGGCTTGGGAATGGCCTTCCGGGCGGGCGCCGGCTTCAGCGGGAGAACCCATGGGTCCCGATCAGGTTGATGAGGAGCAGGACGCCGAAGCCCGCGATGAGCACGATGGCGTGGCGCTTGCCGCGCAGGCCGAACAGGCGGCGGCTGACGCCGGCCCCCAGGAATACCGCCAGCACCAGATAGATGGCCAACTCATTGAGGCCCATGCCGGCCATGTTGGTCTTGCGCACCCACCAGATGCCGATGGCGGAAGCGACCACCATGTTGGCGCTGCCGAGAAAGGACCAGTTGGCCGAGAGTTTGTCGAGCTTCTCCAAGGGCGGCAGCTTGCGGAAAGTGATGTCGAAGTTCTTGTGCTTGAGTTTGCCGTGCAGCACCAGATATAACGAGGCCAGGATGGAAGCCATCGCGAAGCAGGCATAGGACGCGAGGCTGGCCACGATATGGAAGACGAGCAGCGAGCTGGAGCGCAGGTTTTCCGGCAGGGCGTAGTCGGGGCGCAGGAAGAATACGCCGACCACGACGCACAGCGCGGTGGGCAGCACCGTGAACAGGCCTAGGCGGCGGGTATCGGCCAGCCACTCGGACAGGAATTGGATGGTGCCCACGATCCAGGCCAGGAACAAGAGGCCTTCGCCCACCGTGCCCAGGGGGCAGCGCCGGAGCTGCATACCCAGGACGATGAGGAAGGCGATGTGCAAGGCGAGCGAGACCGCCAGTCCCGTTTGGGCTTTCCCCGCGAAGCGGCTTTCTTCGGTAGTGAAAAAGAGACGCGCGTAGATAATCGTGGTAACCAGGTAGGCCAGGGGGACCAGGATCTTGAGGGATATGAGGAGGGCGTCCATCCGGCTTAAAACTTAAAAAAACGAGGGTCGTTGCCGTATCCGCAACGCGATCAAACTATGGCCCCGAATACGACCACTAAGAGCGGAATCGGGGCCATATATTGGCTGACGGTGGTTCCCTTCCGAATTCATACATGTCAGGGGGTTTTGGCATGACTCGACTTATCGGCCTGTGCGCGCTATGGGCATTCGGCGCGAACGCGGCTTTCGCGGTTACCGATCTCACCTTCTTCTCGGTTTCGGACGTGCATTTCGGGCAAAGCAGCGCTTCCAAGGATTCCAACCGCGCCGCCATGCCGGGCTGGCTCAACGGCCTGGCAGGCATGAATTACCCGGCCTCGGTAGGCGGGGGCGTGATCGCCAAACCAAGGGGCCTGCTGATGCCCGGCGATCTCATCGAGACGGGCAGCCAAGCCCTGTGGGCCGACTATATCAAGGATTACAATCCCAAAGGCGCGGCCAACGTAAAGATCCCGACTTACGAGGGATTGGGCAACCACGAATATTACGGCACCGCTTCCATCGTGCCCGCGGCCCTGCGCTTGCGCAACAAGAACCGCATCGGGGTCAATTACCTCGACGCCACCAACCTGCATTACTCCTGGGATTGGGACGGAGTGCATTTCGTGATGATGAACGTGTACTCGGGTGCCTCGGCGCAAGGCGGCATCGATCCATACGGAAGCTACGCGTTCCTGGAAAAGGATCTGGCCGCCAACGTGGGGACCACCGGCCGGCCGGTATTCGTGATGCAGCATTTCCCCTTGCCCGATACCGGGTGGTGGCCCATGGCGGACGCCTCCAAGATGGGGACCTTGCTCAAGAAATACAATTGCATCGGCATCCTGCATGGGCATTCGCATGCCAAGACCCTGTACAAATTCCAGGGCATGGACGTGTATGACGACGGCAGCGTAATGATGGGGGATATTTTCGTGTTCCATATCACCGACGGGAAGATGTTCGTGGTGAACCGCATCGGCGACAAGTGGGGAACCCTGGTGCTGCAGAAGAACATCACCATGGGCACGGTGGGCCTTCGCCGCGAGACTCCCTACTGGAGCGGTCCCCAAGGATCCTTTGCCTTCTATATCGACGGTATCGGCAAGCTGTGGTCAGGTAATCGGAATGTCCGCCAGATCGAGATCCGCGGCCTCAATGGCGGGTTGGTACGCCGCATTGATCCGCTCGTAGCCGAAGCCGCGTGGGACCGACGCGACGACGCGGGCCGTTCCGCCGCCCCGGGCATGTACCTGGTGAAGTTGGAAACCGATAAGGGGCCGGTTTCCCTCAAGGCTTGCCTGCGTTGAGTAGTGCGGCCCCTCAGGGCCGTCGATGGGGTTGCCGGCTTCCGTGACCACGTGAGCCGGATTACCGCTTGGGCCTAAGCTCGATATCGTCGAGCCAATACCCGAATCCGCCATACCCCGAGAATCGGATGAAGTTCCCGGCAGCCGCCGTGCCCGTACCGGCGGGCACGGCGAGGTGGAACTCCGCCCAGTCGATGGGGAGCGCGATTAATCCCGAGCCGATTTTCACCGCCGCGGTCCCGAAAGCCAGGCTCAGGTCGACGCGCAGGTTCCCGCCGCCTTTGGCGTGGAACACCAAGGTATCCCCTTGTTGCAGGATGGACGAGAGGGGATCCATGGAAAGCTCGACGATGGCCCTGCCCGCCGTATCGGTGGCGCTGTAGGCGACCGTAAGGCTGCGGCCCTTGTACCCGTTGGTGGCGGTGGTATTGACGTCGAAGGCGCCCGTGAAGGGAGTCATGTTCACTTTGCCCGCCACACGCGCGGACCACATGCAGCCCCCATGTCCTGTGCCCCAAGTGCTTTGCTCCCCACCGTCGGAGAAATCTTCGATCGAGAACGCGCCGACCGGAGTGGTGCCCGCCCCCGGCCCGATATACGGTGTGAGCGACGCAACGGAATCGATGTTGTTGCGAGGCACGGAGTCCCGTGGAATGGAATCGCGCGGTATTGAGTCCCGAGGTATTGAGTCCCGGGGCACGGTATCGGCCGGAGGCGCGATGGAATCCCCCGCATTCAGCACCAAGTCCCCGAGGATCGCGCGTTCCAGGGTATCACCCGCGTTACGTTCCGAGAACAGCACGAAGCTACCGGATGGCAGCGACGGGAACGCGTAATTCCCTGCCGAGTCGGCGAGGGCGGAATAGGGCGTGCCGACCAGCCATAGCCGCGTAGGCGAAAGGGGCTTGGCGGGCAGCTTGCCGCGGACGCGCGCGGCTTCCGGGAGCGGGAGGGCGCCCAGATCGGTTTTCCCCTTGGCGGCCAACAGTATGCCCCGCTTGTATTGGATGCCTTGGGCCGCGCCGCGGATCTCCAGATCGTAGGCGCCTGTCTTTTCGATGGCGAAATGGAACCGCCCGGCCGAGTCGGTTTCCGCCTCCGCCTTCAGGATCGGGTGGGTAAACTGCGAATCCGCCGTGAAGTACAGGGAGACGTGGGCAGCCACAGCGACTTTTTCCCTGCCCACCGACCATGCCACGCCATAGGCATCGCCGGCCTCACTGCCGGTTCCGCCCGCCACGGGTTGCGTCGAATGCCCGGGTTCCATGCAGGCCAGCAGCCAGAGGATGGCGCCGGCCGCCAACACCATTCCGGTCCAACGTTTGCGGGTATCACGACCCATGGCCTACATCCTTCTTCTTCTTGGAGCGGGAAAGGGCCGTGAAGCCGATGTGGAAGACCCGTTCGGGGTTGGCGTCTTCCTTGGCGATGGCCATGAGGTGGGCGCGGAAGTCGCGGATCTCGCGGCGCACGCGATCGAATCCGGCCTCGGACAGGGTGAGGGTAAGCGAAGACGCGCTGCGCAAATCCGGGGGCACCAAATCCAGGGCCTCGCCATTTAGGGCCAGGTTGGCGCGGTGATATTGATCGAGTACGGTGGAATTGAGTACGTCGCCCGAGCTGACGAAAGGCTCGCTGAGCGCATAACACCCGCCCGCGTCCTTGCGTACGAAACCGTTTTTCTCCAGGAACTTCACGGCATTGGCCGCCTGCACCGCCGTAATCGGGGGCACCACCATGCGCGCCACCGCATTGAAATCGTCGCGAACCTCGATGAGGGAGAGCACTTCGCGCACCACCGGATAATACCAGCGCTTGAAGAAGTTCAGACGCCGATCCTTGAGCAGGAAATCCGGATCGGCCGCGCGCAGCTTGAGCAGGTCCTTGAGCAGCAGATGCTTGGTCTCGTGGCGTTTCTCGTTGCCGTACTCGACCAGCACGCCGAAGTAGTGGGCCTCCCGGCCCGCAAGCCCCAGGGCCAGGCAGAAATGGGGAACGTATTTCTTGTTCAGTTTGCGCGCCTTCTTGAGCACGCGTACCAGGTAGGCGGAACCCGGGATGCCGGCGTCTTCCAGGAAGCGTCGGTGGGAGAATTCCGCATCCAGGGACTTGCGGTGGTTGAAGGCATCCCCCAGGTATTTCCGGTAGTCGAAATAAGCGAAGGGGCGCGGCGTATCGGCATCCATGGCGCTTCCATCATACGCGGGGGAACGGGGCACGGCCAATCGTCCTGCTTTCCTGCGGCGCGGCCCTTTTCAGGCGGCGCGGGCCCCGGTTTGGGATTCTTGGGAAGCTTCCTCCGGGCAAAAGCAACGCAGCAATAGCGCGCGCGATTCCCGCGAGACCCGGGCGTTCAGGGACGCATCGCGCCCCACGGCTTCGACCGACCAGGCCCGCACCGTTGGGGAATGCCCCGCCTGGGTGAATATGGCGGCGTTTTCGGGGAAAAGGGGCGCCGCTCCGCGCATCCAGAGGCTTGGGGTAGCCGTGGGGAAGATGGGGAGCGGCGAGGGGCCGGTGAAAGCGGAAAGCATGTCGTCTCCTGGTTGATCGGAAGCTAAACGAGGCTGCTCCGGCAGGCGTGGTGTTTCCAAAAACGTCCGGAATTATTTCTCCGCGATTCCCTGATTGCGGCCGTAAATAAAAACTGAAAGCGATTATTGGAGGAATTAGGATTAAAGCGTCCCGTGAAAATGGAAACGCTAAATCCGCAAAATCGTGACCCGCGGGGAGCTGGGCAAGGCGGGAAAGGGTGTGCGGCAGCGGTTGGGCGCCGGGCTTGCAGGCGATTGCCGGTGGCGCTAGGGGGCTAACCCGGCGGGGCGCTCTGGCACGAGCCGGCCGTCCACGCGGTGGCGATGTAACATGTACGTAGCTGTAGCCGATGTGTTACGGTGGCTACCCGCCGGCGCGCGGATGGCGATGGCTCCGGTCGGCCAGCCTTGGGCCAGCGGGAAAACCTGCGGCCAGGCCGTAGGCGGGTTTTCCCCGTCGGCCAAGGGCGCCAGCACCACGGTCAGGCGCAAATCCTTCACCCCGGAGAGATGGATGGAGAGCTTTTTCCAACCTGTGTTCGCGTTCTGCCCCGCAGGGTCGGGAGAAGACGGGAGGGGTTTTGGATCCATGACGGCGAAGTTCGCGTTGGCGGGGGAGAGGATGCGCGCGATCATACGCTTGCCGCCCAAAGTCAGCGTGGCGGAAGCGCTGTCAGAGGAGAGCGCGATGACGGCCTTGGTATGCAGGAACCACCAGGTCTCGGCCGGTTGGGCGGCTTGGACCTCGTCCTGGAGCAAGGCCCACTTCCGGTTGTGGATCAGGGCGGCGCCTCGCATTACCTTCTGGGCATGTTTGGCATAGGCGGCCGTCAGATCCGCGATGGCGAAGGCTTCATCGGCACCGCTGCGGAAAGTCTTGATGGGTCCCGCCGCGGCGACATCCTGATCGGGCCCGCTGCCGGGGTTGAGGATCAAGGTATTATTGCCCTCGGCCCGCAGCCGGTAGTAGGTCCAACGCTGGCCCGTCGCCCCGGTGGCGAAATAACCCGGCAGATTATAGTCGTCCGAGCCCATCAGCCCCGCCCAACGCTGGCCTTGCGCATCGAAAACGAAGGAGCCCAAATCGAGATGGGAATGGTTGAACTTGTTGTCCCCGCCCTTGAATCCCAGGAAGGACGCGCTCGCATCTTCCCAGCGCTCCCAGAGGGCGGCGACTTCGGCGTGGCGGAAGTAGCGGTCCAAAGGCAAGCCGGCTTCCTTGGGCGTCTTGCCTGCTACGTACCAGATCAGGTCCTGGGCGCCTCCGCCGGCATGCAGAACCTGGTATCCGGCGAAGGCGGGCTGGTTATACAGCGATGCCAGCAGGAACATACCGGGTCCGCCCCCGGCGCCTTCCCCGGCGTCGGCGTAATTGAAGGATTTGCTCACCGGCCCAGTCGTATACAAAGGGAAGAATCCGGCTTGATCGAGCCCGGCGATCCGGGTGAATCCGAAATCGGTTCCCAGCGCCGTGGTCATGCCGCCCAGGATGGTGGACAGGTATTCCATGGCATAGCCCCAATAGCCCGGTCCTTCGCCCCAGCCGCCGTCGGGACCGAACTCTTCGATCGATCCCGATTGGGAAAGCGATCGCAGGGCCTCCAGGAACAGGCTGTCCGACACGACCTTCTCTTCGTCACCGATGGCGAGGGCGCCCATGGCCAGGCCGCCATTGACCACCATGTTCCAATTGTGCTTCGCCGTGACCCAGAAGGCCTTGCTCTTGTACGCGTTGAAGGCGGGCGTGAACGCGTAGTCCACCATGGCCTTACGCATGATGGTCCGCTGCGCCGGGTTCAGGTATTCGTACATCCAGTCGTACCCGATGGCGAAAGCGTGGGTCATCTCGCCCACATCCAGAAAATGCCGCTGGGCGTTCCAGTCCGGGAAGGCCGCCGCCGAATCCAGTTCCTCCCAGGCCCGCGCGGCGTATTTCGCGTCCCCTTCCATGCGGTAGGCGAGCGCCAGGGTATACACGCGATCGAGCACGCGGCGGCTGGTGGTCAAAAGGCGGAGGCCGTCGGGGATTTCGTATTTCGAGGGCGCCGCGTTCAGCATGCCGTCGGCATTGGCCTTGGTCTTGGCGTACCAGGCCTTGAGTACGGGATCGGCGGCGATACGGGCCTTGAGGGCGGGAAATCCCCCCGGCTGTAGCAACAGGCGGGGATGGGGCTTGAGCCCTTCCAAGGATTTACCCCGTAACGGCAAGGTTACGGGGGACTGGGCTCGCGGGAGACCGCACAGGCAGAGGCACAATGCCGCCAATGCGGCGCGCGATGGTATGGACATAGGACCCCCGTGAGCCTATTCTAGGCGGCCCGGGCGGGGAGTCAAGGGGCTTTTCGGGGTACTTTGCGCGGGGGGTGGCGCCGGTACGGCGAGTCGGCTCAAAAAGACGCGGAAGCTTACGGCGGCGTCGGGTTTCCCCGGCGCTCCCGTAGCCTGCGCGCTACATGCCCGGGATGCCGAGGCCCTTGGTCAATCCGCCCATCTTCTCCGAGGAGGCGTCGTCCACTTTGGCTTTGGCGGAATTGAAGGCGGCCAGCAGCAGATCCTCCAGGGCCTCCACATCGTCCGGATCCACGGCATCCTTGGCCAGCTTCACCGATTGCAATTCATACTTGCCGTTCATGGCGATTTTCACCATGCCCCCGCCGGCATCGGCTTCGAAGACGGTGGTCTCCATCTCCTTCTGCACGTTGGCCATCTTGCCCTGCATCTTCTGCAGTTCTTTCATCATCTTTTGCATGTTCATTCGAATGACCTCCTTGTCGTCTCTTTTGGGTAAGGTTTGAGGTCTAAGGTTTAAGGTGGGTTTGCCGCATAGGCCCGGTCCCTAAGGGAATACCGGGGTATTCCCCTTAAACCTTAAACCTTAGACCTCGCTAATTCACAGAACCCTTCCCTCAAACAAATCCTGCACGTATTTCAAAATCGGCTCCCTCTTGAAAGGATCCTGGTTCCCGATGGCCATCATTACGGCTTCCGGGGCGGCCTTTGCCGCGGCTTCTTCGTCCAGCGAGAACCGCACGGCGGTCTCTTTGCCGCCTTCGGCTTTGCCGGCCAGGAAGGTTTGGATGGATTTGCGGAAATCGCCGTCGTCCCCGATCAGGGACCAGCTGCCGCGTTCCAGGAATACCAGACGTAACCCCTGGGATTCCCCGCTTTCCCATTCCAGGCGCGTGGCCAACAGATGGGAACCGAGCAGGGGCCGTTCCGACATGAACTCGCCCACCAAGGCCGGCCATACGGATGGCAAAAGAGTTGGAGACGCCTGCTTCGCCACTACGGTGGGTCCGGGATCGACTGCGCGGGTCGGGGCCATATTGGAAAGCGGGGACAGCGGGGAAGGGGCTGCCTCCGGATCCTCGGCATCGGCGGGATAATCGAGATCGGGTTCGCGGTCCGGCTCCATGCCGGCATCGGCAAACGCCATAGGTGATTGGGAAGGGGCTTCGGAAGGGACCGGGTCGGGGATTTCCGCGAAGGCGGGATCCGGCAGGGTGGCGATGGCGGTAGGGAAATCGTCCGCGTTCAGGGCGGGAGACTCGTGGCGCGGGAAGGAGCGCGGTGCCGCGGCTACGGGCTCAACTGGACTTTTTTTTTTGACCTCGGAGAGGTCGGCTTCGGGAGATTGGGAAGGCGCCGCGGGGGCGGAGCCCGCGGGCGCGCCCAGCACCTGCGAGAGGGTCACCACCCGATCCAGGGCGGCCATGCGCGCGAAACCCAATTCCACGGCCAGCCGGGGGCTTGCCGCCGATTTCAACAAGGCCAGGATGTCCGACACCATTTTCGCGAAACGGAGGATATCGCCGTCGCGCAGCTCGGGAGCGAGATTGACCAGCTCGCCGTAGCGCCCTTCGGAAATCCCTAAGGCGCCCGGGGTCACACCCTGGCGGGCGAACAGCATGTTGCGCAGGTATTCTCCGAAAGCGATCAACAAATCCTGCGTCTCGGTGCCCTCGTTATGGGCCTCCTGCAGGGATATGAAACAGGCTTTCTGATCGTGGGCGATCAGGGCGCGCAGGATGCCGTCGAAGAGGCCGTCGCGCGGCAGGCCGAGCACCTTGCGGGCCGCCTCCATGGTGAAATCGGCGCCCGAGAAGGCGTAGACCTGATCGAACAGGCTCAGCGCGTCGCGCATGCTGCCGTCGGCCTTGCGGGCCACGGCTTCCAGGGCTTCGCGCTCGGGCTTGATGTCCTCGCGCGCGCAGATGTACTCCAGCCGCTCGCGGATGTTCTGCTCCGAGATGCGCTTGAAATCGAAACGCTGCACCCGCGACAAAATGGTGTGCGGGAGTTTATTGACTTCGGTGGTGGCGAAGATGAAGACCACGTGGGCAGGCGGCTCTTCCAGCGTCTTGAGCAGCGCGTTGAACGCGTTCTTCGACAGCATATGGACTTCGTCGATGACGTAGATCTTGTAGCCGCCGTTCATGGGCGCGTAATTGACCTGCTCGCGCAGATCGCGGATGTCGTCCACGCTGTTGTTGGACGCGCCGTCGATTTCGAGCACGTCCAAGGAGCTCCCCGAGTTCACCGCCTTGCAGTTCTCGCAGGCGTCGCAGGGGATGGGGGTGGGGCCGTTCTTGCAATTAAGCGCCTTGGCCAGGATACGCGCCGAAGTGGTCTTGCCCACGCCGCGCGTGCCCGTAAACAGGTAGGCATGGGAAATGCGCTTGCCTTCAATGGCGTTGCGGATGGTCTGGGCGATATGATCCTGCCCGACCATGTCTTCGAAATTCTTG
>JAHFCH010000128.1 GCA_023249635.1 Fibrobacterota bacterium | reverse complement strand
ATAGTACACGCCCTTTCCGGACTCTATCTGCGACTTCCTCCAATTTTGGCAAGGGTAGCACTTCCTCGTAAACGATCTTGCGAGTTGGTTTGAACATCTCTTTCAAACGATGCCGAATTAAATCTTCTACCTGATTTTCGGGTGCGTCTTTCGCTAAACTTTGAAGGAGCTTGGTAAGGTTCTCCTGCCTGTCAAAGTAATAGCGGCCTTCAGGCGTATGATGTACATACCATGCGATTTTTTCCAGTTCATCGAACGCAGCCAGAAAATCCGACGGTTCTCGTAAGGGAGAAACCAAGCACTCGACCATTTCTTCACGCGTTAGCCCCTTCACAGAATTAACGGCCGTTGAAAGGCTGGCTGTGAAAAGCAATGAGCCCAACTGCGTCGCAGCCTCTTTGCCCGTATTCAAGTCAATGACCTGCGCATGGGCGGATTGTTGCCCATCCCACAAATCTTTGGCGATGACGTCGCGCATGCCCGAGATTTCAGTCAGCTTATCGCGAACCTCCGCAATGGACAAATCGAAATGCTGCGGTCCAATCAGGAAAATGTCGTTTGATTTACGCTCCCATACGGATTTAAGCAACCTCGATACCAGTTCGATCAGACCTCGTGTTTGCTTGAACTGTTCGTTTTCCTTGAACAGGGCAATCACGTTTTTAAGGCGCGGATGAAAAGGATAGGTAGCCGCAATTTCGTCGGATATCGCTTCTGCACCCCGATTCGCAGTTTTGGACTTCGCCGCTTCCTCGAGTTTTCGGCCAAACGCTTCGGCAATGTCCGCGATCTCGGCCTTGTCCGGCATTGATTTGAAAAGTCGCTTACGAAGAATGTCGTAAATCTCGTTAGCTGCGAGATCGACTGGAGTAATGTACCGCTCCTGACGCCCGAGCTCCTGACGCGCATTTTCAAGCGCTCGGTTGATAAGTGCTCCCCCAGCCTGGTAGGAAGCCCAGAGATCGGAAATGACAACGCATACATTTGATTTTTTGCTCGCCGCGGTGAGAAGATTGGAAAATGCACGAGTTGCGATATCAGCTACCGTTCCCGCTCCAATAGGCCGGGTTGCGAGGTCTTCAAAATAGGGTGGCAACTCATCAAGCAGGATTAGTATCGGCTCTGTGCCGTCGAACAGTTTAAGCCAAGCGGCTTC
The DNA here is from genome assembly GCA_023249635.1 of Fibrobacterota bacterium. Classification (GTDB taxonomy): domain Bacteria; phylum Fibrobacterota; class Fibrobacteria; order UBA11236; family UBA11236; genus Chersky-265. The sequence goes on along the minus strand of JAHFCH010000128.1, from coordinate 17,758 downwards.
GTCTGGAGCCTTGGGACCGGAGGACCAGTAATCCTTAAATCGTTCCGCCTTTCCAAGTTGTTGGGCAATTTCTCCCCAGAAGAAATGGGGTGGGCTGTTGCGTCCGTTGAAGGCGGCAATAGCTGCACCTCCGAAAGCAGTGGCATTGGCGGTCCCGGCACAGTATTTTTTGCGCAAGTTCGGGTGCCTGGCAAGTAGCCCGAATCCAACTAAGAGATGCGTTTTACCTCCACCCATAGCCTGTTTAAGGTGGAAAACGGCTTGGGAAGATGTCCCCGCCAAACGAGCCAATCCTTCGTTAATCAGATCCTGCATTCCGTGGGTGATGTAGGTCTTCTCGAAAAAAGTAGTCCCATCACCTTCGGCGGTGATCAACTCGTCCAGTTGCTCGATTTGATCGCTCAGCTTGATGGATAAGGCGTTAGGTTGGAGTTGGCAGGCGTCGCGGACAGTTTTCATTGAATCAACTTTCGGTTCGTCATCTTGTGCATTGATACCACAGAATGAAATTCAAATTTGTGAGGTGAAGAAGTTGTTGCCGTCCAAACTTACGATTCGGATTCGACCGTCAACGACAAAGGGGTAAGCAGGGTCAAGAAAAGCCCGTCCGGCGTTTTAAATACGGATTCTTCCGTTTCAATCTCCCGTCCGAGATCCGGCATCCAATCACCTAAGGGCATAACACCCTTTTTGTCGACTTCGCGACCTTGAATCCATTCGCTCGTCAGCGAATTCACGGGTACTTTGGTTTTGGAAACAAACCGCGCAGGCTTAACCATCTCTTTCATTTGTTCCGAGCGTCTTTCCCATTTCGTTATGCCTTGGGAGTGACTGGCAATCATGGAGCACGCTAAGTCAGTGTGATCCACATAATGCATGGCGGTAGAGATGTCGGAAACCTGAAAATATTCCGCTAAGGTACGGATGCTGGCGGGAGAAAAATCCAAGTTACGGCATTTCTGAGAAAAGATTCGCGCGGGCATCAAAAAGTAGGCGGCAAATTGATCCGCTTCCCGCTCAATCCCAGGAACCGAATTTCCCACTGATCTGGAAGAATGCCGCTTCCCTTCGGATAGGATTTGGGAGTGCATGGCGATATGGCCTAGTTCATGGGCCAGAGTAAAACGCTTAAAGGCTTCCCCGAATCTTAACCTGGAATTGAACCCGATCAAGAAGTTGTGGCCTGGAATGCGTTCGGTGAAGGCAAAAAAATCGTCACCGAAATCCGCTTCATGGTAAGAGTATCCCGCACTCTTGATTAATTCGACGATGTCAGGAATAACCTGGTCGGAAGTTAAACCCAAGGTCTCCCGAAAATCGGCTGCTTGTTGGGTGGGGCGGGTCATTTTTTGTCCTGCCGCTTTGGACGTTCGCCCTGCTTAATCATTTCCACAATGGCGTTAATCTTTTCAAGGGTTTCGGGGGATAGGCCTTTGAGGTTTCGCATTAGCCGTTCCCGTTCCATTACTGTCGAGTCTTCTCCAGCCAGGGATTCGATCGGAATGCCTAACACCTTGGCAAACTTTTCTACCAAGGCGGGCGTTGGCTGGCGAGTACCGTTTTCGAACTGGGAGATGGAGGCTTGAGTCAACGCCATCTCTTCGGCGAGCTTTTCCTGATTCCAACCTTTGTCGGAGCGGAACTTTCTTAATCTGGCCCCAAATTCGGTCAAAGAAACCCCTTGTGTAAATCCAGGACTCTATTTATAATATCACAGTATAAGTTATATAAGGACATCCCTTATATATGCCAAACATACCATGAAAGGGGCAATTATGGCAACTAATCCGCCAAAAGGCGACAACCACCGACAGGGTGCCGTGAAAGACCGGACCCAGGTCCACAATCCGAAAACCGATACCTGGGTCAAGCGGGACACCGACAGCGGCCGGTTTATGGACCAAAAGCAAGATGGGACGCCGTTCAAAGGGGTACGGAAGGAAAAGCCATGAGTTTTAACTGGGAAACATTGGCCCGAGTTCACGAAAAAACCGATGGGAGATGCCATCTCTGTGGAGAGGACATGGCACTGGATGACTACCGTGAAGGCTGGGAAGTGGACCATTCAAACCCGAAAAGTCTGGGCGGGTCCAACCATCTGAACAACCTTTTTGCCGCCTGTATTTCATGCAATCGCGGCAAGGGCAACCGGAATAGCCGGTTAGTCCGGTATAAGAATGGTTTGCAACGGTCACCCTTGTCACAGGGGGAGCGTTCCAGAAATCAAATCCGGAACGTCGCGCTCTGTTCGACGGGCGCGGGATTGATCGGAATGGCTATTCACCCTAAGGGGTTCTGGATGGGAGTAATCCTTGGATCGGTTATCGGATTCGCATTAAGCGAATAATTTAATCGAGTTTTCGTCACTTTTAAAATGAACGGTTGGAGACGCAAATGGCAGACAAGAAAGTAATTTTCGTGGCCTTCGCAATTGAAGATGAGACGCAAAGAGATTTTCTTAAAGGACAGTCTTTGAACACGAACTCGCCTTTCGAATACATCGATATGTCGGTAAAGGAGCCGTACGATTCTGGATGGAAGGATCGTGTCCGCGCTCGGATCAAACGTTCAGATGGTGTCATTGCCTTGGTTAGCAAGAATTCCATTAATTCGAGCGGCCAAAAGTGGGAGATCGAATGCGCCCGTGAAGAAAAGAAAAAAGTCTTGGGAATATGGGCGTATACAAACGATCGCACCAGTATTGCCGGCTTGGGCACAGTTGTGTGGACCTGGGATGCAATCGAAAAGTTTATTAATAGCCTTTAAATATCCTGAGAGGTAAGAGCATTGAGAATCGCGCTTATTGTTGGCATTAACTATTACAACCACGGCAACCCATTATTCGGGTGTGTTGATGACGCCCATGCCGTTAAGGCAGCCTTGGAGCGTCACGACGGTGGCTCAGTTAATTTTGACTGCAAATTGCTCACCGGTACCGGCCCAACCGATCGCGTAGATCGAGGCGACCTCAGAGATAGTATTGAGAAGCTGTTCAAGGCCGAGGCCGATATCGCCCTTTTTTATTTTGCCGGGCATGGGCATATTGAAGCAACCGGCGGCTATCTCCTTGCAACCGACTCAAAACGCGGTGATGAGGGCGTTTCGCTCACGGACATCCTTATCTTTGCGAACGGATCGCCAGCAAAAAATAAAATTATCGTACTGGACAGTTGCCATTCGGGAATAGCGGGAACGGCCCCAACTGGAGGGCCACATGCGATCTTGGCTGAGGGCATTACGGTACTGACTGCATCGACCAAAGATCAGTACGCGACTGAGGAGAATGGGAGGGGCGTGTTTACGACTCTCTTCGTTGATGCCCTTATTGGAGGTGCCGCCAACCTTACCGGCGATATCACTCCCGGCAGCGTGTACGCTCACATCGATCAGTCGCTCGGTGCCTGGGAACAGAGGCCCGTTTTCAAAACAAACGTGAAGCAGTTCGTTTCATTGAGGAAGGTGTCGCCGCCGATTCCAATTGCCGATTTACGGCGGATTACTGAATTTTTTCCTTCACCAGGATTCGAGTTCCAAATCGATCCCACTTACGAGCCAGAAATGAAGGGCAGGGATCCCGGAATGCCGGCCCCGATTCCAGAGCACACGCGAACATTCGCCATACTTCAAAGGTATAACCGACTCAATTTGCTCGTTCCGGTGGATGCGCCTCATATGTGGAATGCCGCGATGGGGAGTAAAGCGTGCAGGCTTACCGCGCTTGGAGAGCACTACCGAAGGCTAGTCTCGAAGGATCGCATATAAGCACTTGCCTCATTGAAAAAAGGCTCCAAATAGCTTGTTTCTCGGCATTCAATTAGAAAACCGAAATTCTGAGCGAGCCTAATCCGCAGACCACCGCGCTGTGAAGGCTGTCGGAAGAGTTTTTGCTCGCGCCATCAACAACCCTCCCCCGGAAAAGCTGCCTAGCATACCTGCTTGGGTTCCCGCGACCAGCGTTTCACCCTGCCAGCTTCGGTTCGCTTTGAGCCAGTTCTGCGGACTAAATACCTTATTGGCCGCCTCATCCTGCATTCGTGCTGACTGCATGGCATTCTCAATGCAGGTTGCTGCTAGTGGAAGGATTTCGCCTGTAGCCTCCAGGAGCTTGGCCGTCGCTTTGGGATCAACGACTTGCGTTGGCTGTTTATTTATAGCGTTGATCAGCGCCGATACCGCAAATAGCACGTGGTACTTGACATGCATCTTCCCTGCTCTGAGTTCGTTATTCAGGTTTAAATTCGGCCATGCTTCCTCAATCGCACTCAACCATTGTTGCAGGACAAACATGGACTCAGGGGAGTAACCGGTTTTAAACAATGTCTTGTAGTATTCGTCAAACAATTTTTTTTCATTTGCCGCATAGTTAGGACGTTGGCAATGCCACGCCATAAGCATCCTCGCAAGTGTTGCCGCGTCGATAACTTTTCCTTGATCCTTGTTTGCCGGCGCAGTCTCACCTCGCTTGCTTATAAACATCCCATCGGGGTACCGCGTCTCAAAAGCCTTTTTAAGCCCCACCATAATACGATCATTGCTGCGAAGATCTCGTGCCTTCACGGCGCTCTGTGAATTGGTGTTGATGCTGATTCTATCGCCAAATGCGCGGTCTTTTATCTCATAAAAACGGAAAAGTACGTGGGCATCTTTCGCTTCCTTTGACCGTATCCGTTCCGATGCAGAGTATATCGTATTGAGGGATTGGCAACCATTGACAATGCTAAGGCCATCTACAGTTAGTGTGCTTCGATCAGAGCTAAGCGTCATTACATCACAAAGTGCGGTAACGCCGTTGTGGTAGAAAAAGAAATCGCGAACCATGTCACTATGAATTGTTTTGCTAAGCTCGCGATTCACCTTGTTAGAGCTTCCCAGAGATTGCCGTACGTTCTTCGCAAATAATTTTCCATCAGTTATTCCAGGCAGATTTAAGCACTCACGGAGCGGAACTGCGGCGATTACAGTTCTCGCGCCTGGAAGTCCCATAGATAGGACCTTGGTCGGATCTACATTGATGGTGTGCCGAATTGAAGGCAGAACTCTTGCTTCCGCTTCAGCGAGTCTTGTCTCAATCACGGCAGTATCAATCAGATGAAGACTGGCAGTAAACCCATCGAATTCGCTGAACCTGTCCGCGTATGCGGCCAAATCGGATTGCGCCGCGTCGGTCAGCGATCCAGTAGTCAGCAATTCAAAGTCCACTCGGTAATCATCATCGAGAGCCGTGCGGATCGCTTCGATTTTTTTCTTAAGGCGCTCGTTGCAATCTTTCTGTAGCCCGGGTAAATCTTGTAACCGCACCCATGCAGCCAGTACTTCCCGAAGCGGTTCCGCATCCACCTGCCCGGCGTTGATAAATTTCCCCTGCAATATGAGGATGCGCTGTTCGGTGTCGTCAACAATCACGGCATCAATTTGTTTGTCATCGGCCCCGTCAGTTATGTCGTCACGTGTTGCAGCATCATCTCGCAAAAGGACTCGCCGGAGGTACCATGCAACGAATCGTTGACCGTCGTTAGGAAAGTTCGCCTGATAGAATGGATCAGAAGCGATCTCTTCGAGAATTTGCTGGAGCATTTTTACCTCTATACAGGTTGGACGACTTAACTATTCATAGAACGAATAAATGTAGCGCTGGTCGGAATCGGGATATTCGCGCAATCTATGTCGGGAGCAATCTAAATGAATATCTGCTGCATGAAAGAATTTCACAATCCCTTCGATTCAGTTGCACAAATAATCATTCGAATATTAAGCATTTATATGATTCTCAAGGAAAGAAAACAGATTTTTCTGCGTCCCCTGGCATGGGAGTCCAATTTTCTCCCGCATCATTTGTCTTGAGCATGGACCCATCATCCCCCAAGGTGTAGCCCGTACTAACATCCGTAAACGAGACAGAATACAAGTGAGTTCCAGTACCGCTTGAAGCGGCTTTCCAGGTTACCCCGGCATTTATTGTTTTCAGTACAGTTCCGCCCGTACCCACAGCGTATCCATTCTGAGGATCTGCAAAAAATATCGAACTCAATATGTTGAGATTGTCAGCACTCGTAGCCACCCACGTCGCCCCGGCATTCGTGGTTTTGAAAACCCCGCTACCCGAGGCATACCCCGTGTTGGCGTCGGTGAAATAGATGGATTGGAAATCCTGACCTCCAATGGTCCGGATTGGAAGCCAAGTATCTCCGCCATCCGTGGTTTTGAAAAGGGAATCCCGTCCTGCCGCATAACCCGTGCGAGAATCCGTGAATACGATGGACTGGATGGAAGTTCCAGATTGCTGGTTCCGAAGTCTCCAGGTAGCGCCGCCATTCGTCGTCTTGATGATGTTCCCATCGTCCCCACCCGCAAATCCTGTATTGGTATCAAGGAAGTAGACGCAGTAAAGCCAGACGCTCGCTCCGGTATTGAGCGAATCCCATTTGGCACCGCCGTTGGTGGTTTTAAGAACCAGGCCATCCGATCCTGCGGCATATCCTGTATTCAAATCCGTGAAATGAATGGCGTTCAGGTTTGTTTCCGTCCCAGAGGTGAGAATCTTCCAGGTAGCCCCTGCATCAACGGTCTTCAGCAGTTTCCCCGTTCTCCCGGAGGCATATCCGGTCTGGCCATAAACACGTATTGAAAATGATGAGGCGGTCGACCAATTGCCCGCCGCATCCCTCTCCTGGACATAAAGAGTATGCGTACCTTCGCTGATTGGTGACGTGGGTTTATAGAGGGTGTCTGATGAGATGGTCCCATTGGGGATTGAAGGTTCATCCAACTGGTACCGGAAGGTCCCGTTTCCGCCGCCCCCAGAATGCCAGGTCCAGGTGGGTTTTACATTCGTGGATTTGGACGAGTTGGATGTTACTTGCGGCGCGGAGGGTGGGGTAGCATCAACAGTAATGGCCTGGGAAGCCGTCTTGGACCAATTCCCTGCCGAATCCCGTTCCTGGGCGTAAAGGGTATGCACCCCATCCTTCAGTATCGAATCGGGTGTATAGGTGGTAAAGCTACCTGCCTTCGAACCCGTTGTCAGGAGGCTATCATCCAGCTTGACCCGCCAGGCTCCCATTCCGCCGCCATTTCCAGTGAGGCTCCATATTGGCTTGGTGTTGTTGGTAGGGGAGGACAGCGCAACTGTAACTTTGGGTTGCAGCGGCGCCGTAAGGTCTATGGTGATGGCCGCGCCTGCCGCATTTGACCAGTTTCCGGCGGAATCCTGTTGCTGGACATAAAGAACGTGGGGACCTTCTTTGAGGTCCTTATCGGGTGTGAAGGTGGTTGCCTTGGTCTCGATTGAACCGGACCTGAAATCATTGGTATCCAATCGGTAGCGATACAAGCTTGAAAGGTCATCGCCAATTGCGCTCCAAGTCCAAGTGGGACGGGGATTGTTCGTCGGAGATGCTGGCGTAACGTTGGGCACCAAGGCCGCCGGCCGAGTGGTATCGATGCGAACCGCTCGTTTCCCGGCCTGTGACCAGTTGCCGGCCACGTCCCTTTCCTGGACAAAAAGGGTATGGGTTCCCACATCCTGATCCTTTGAAGGGGTATAGGCAGTGTCTGTGGTCGTGGGGGAGGCGGACAAGTCCTCGACGTCCAAGCGGTACCGGTATTGTCCGGAACCATTGCCGCCGCTGCTCCAGGACCAGGTAGGTGTGCGGGTACGTACTGGCGTCGGCCCGTTCACGATCGGCTTTCCGGGAGGAACTGTGTCGAGTGTGACCCACACTGTATCGAAGCCGGACCTGTTCAAAATGGTGGTATCGATGCGGACCCGGTTTTTCCCGGCTATCAACGCATACTTCTTTTGAAGGGCTATTCCATTTACGGTATACAGGACCGTGATTGGGCTTACATTGACAGTGGTATCTCGTGATGGAGATGTGATTTTAACCGTCACGGGGGGAGGGGCATCCACGTTGCCAACCGTTATCAGCACGGAGGTGAAATCGGAATCGGTGCCATCGAATACCCGGAATCTGACGGAATAGTTGTTCGCCTGGCCTTCAGTCGGTGTCCAGGTAAAGGTATTGATCAAGAATGTCGCACCAACGGGAAGATCCGTTGCCGAAAATGCGAGGGAATCATGATCGGGATCCGCGGCTTCGACTCGGAACGAAAGCGGTTCCTTCTCCTTGGCCTTCTGATCCGCAAGGGGCGTGATTTTTGGAGGCCGATTGACGTTCGTTACCTTGATGCGGGATATCTTCTCGACCTTCTGGGCTGCCGAAGAATACACAAAGGTTACTGCGTAAGGCTCGGGGCGCCCTTGCTCAAAGGTTGGCCGCCAGGTGAAATATCCGTCGCCGGGATCGCGTCCTACCGTGTCGAGGCTTGCGCCAGGAATCGCATCCTTGAGTGTGAGGTTTGTTGAACCGGACCAAGGGTTCTTGACTCCGATTCGAAACCGGAGGGAATCGCCTTCCGCAATGTTCGTATCCGCAGGGGCTAGAATCTCGGGAGAATTCGGGATGACTACTACGGTCTCGGGCGTGTCAAGCTTGACCGGAACGTCCTTTGACTTCAGATCAGAACCGATAAAGGTGACTTCCTTATTCACCCCAATCTTCCCGCCGCGATAGCCTACGATTGAAATCGTATAGTCCGTACCTACGCGGGGGTCCAACGGCATATTGGCGACTTGCTGGGGATTGCGAAGTACACCATGAAACACTTCCTGGGAATATTTTCCATCCTTGCTATGGACCGTAACGATGAGGGAATCGAACGTCAAAAGGCTGTCGTTCTTCTCTGTTATCTTCATGTTCAAAAACTGGCCATCCGAATCCGTCGATTGGCATGCGATAAACATGGCTGCGGAGATAAGGAACGCGACGAAAAGACCGTAATATCGATTCATGCGTTGCCTTCTAGGGTTCGAAACTTTTAACGGAGGAGCCGGGATCGTCATGCATGATGTAGTATCCGCCGGCGACCACTGCGACTGCACCAACGCCACCGACTGTCCACCAGACCCAGGAACTGCTTGAGGAGGTTTCCTTCACATGGGACTGGTTGTGCTTTGGTTCCGTGGTGTCGACAGGAAGAAGGGACCTACCTAAATCATCGTGCTCCCGAACGTATTTCTGTTGATTCAGGAATTTTCCTTGTACGTCCTTGAAGATCGATTCGATGTTGTCCGAGATATACATGTCCACCAATTCAATCGTTGGCATGAGCTTCAGGAGTTGAACCATATAGCTTTCCGCCTTGTTCTGGGTTTTGGGTTCCGCAGCATAGATGACGCTCAGGTACTTGTAAACGAAGATGCTGTCCTCACGGGTCTTCGTTGCACGACTGGTACGCCATGCCTCCAGAGGAGGCAGAATGCGATTGAACTCGCCTTCGAAATAAGCCTTGCTGATTGCTGTTTTATCCAAGGTCCCATTCAGCTTGAATCCGAATGCGCAAAAGGCACTTGAGGCCTGTAGGAGAATGCCAAATGCTACGAGTCGAAAATGGCACTTTCCAATACCGTGGATGATCCCACTCAAATTCGTTCCGCGACTTTTCTTGTCCATTTTTTCCATTCAGTCTTCATCCCAAGGTTGGAACGGCTCCAACCTCTTGGGTAGACATCCCACTTCGGAATGTGATGAAACGCATATTGCAATGGACCCGATTTGATACCTTCAAGCGATACAAATGGGAACTCCATCGGTGAAAAATAAGAGTAGCTATCCCACCCGAATTCGTGAACGGCCGTTGGACGGCATATTTGCGAGATTGGTAACCATTTCCGCCATTCAGTTCGTCAAAGGAATTCCAGGCTGATTCCAGGGAAAATGGGGGGATTTTGGGGATAGTTGGACTTGGCGACCCGGGAATCTGGAAAGGCGCCAGTCGAAAATACCCTCCATTGTTTTACCTTTGCATGGCACCCGTTTCCCGGTAGAACGTCGTCCGATTTTGAAAGCAAAACCATTTTTCCAGGCAGAAGCCGGGGTTGATTTGTGAGTAGGGATTTGAAAAATCCTTTCGCTATGCCTGGTGATGAGGTGCGCAATAAATTCGGCCCGAATCCCACGGCAAACAAGGACATTTTCCAAAAGCCGAAGCTGGGTGGTGGGGGAGGTGGCGGAACCCCAAAGCGTAAGGCCGAGCCTGTTGCAGAGCCGGAAGAAGACCTCGTTCCCGAACAGGCGGTTCCTCCCAAACCGCAAGAGCCCGCAGTTAAATTGACCAACCCGAAGTGGGCAGTAGAGACCGCTCATTTCGGAGATACGGTTGCATTCTCAATAGACGTAGACCTACCCGAATCCCTCAAGGATATTACCCGAGTGATAGTGACCGCCTTTTCCCTTCCGGCGAAAAAGAAAAAGGAGCAGGTCAAGGCACGGGATTTCTATGTAAAGGATGGGAAGGTCCAAGGCGAATTCGAACTGGTCCGTCCCGAAAACCAGGATGGTAAGGAAGTCGAGTCATGCCCCTACTACTTCACGGCCAAGCATCGGGACTCCAAGGAATTGGAAGGACCGCATCTTCCGGTCCAAGACAAGCCCAAGGGTAACGACGAACTTATTCTTGAGCTCAAAAGTTCAGAAGAATTGAAAACCGGAGGATTCGTATTCCACCTTAAATCGAAGGATGGAACCGTTGATCAGAAAATCGAAACCAAAAGTGGTCAGGAAAAAGAGGGTACACTTACCTTGAAGTTCACCAAACTCGACCCCAAACTGGAATACGCTTTGGACCTGTTGAACGCTGACGGAAAAGTCGCGGAGTCGATATTTCCGAACACCCAATTCGGTAAATGGACCGAGGGATCGAAATGAGCCGCCTAGTTAATACGCTGGCATTGGCGCTTCTTTTCGGTTGTTCGACCAAGAGTGATACCGGAAAAGCGGTTGAACGAACGCTCTACTTTACTTCTGATTTCCCCGCTTCCCTCAATTGGGAAGTAAGGGTGACATTCAGAAGCCAGAGCGGAATGGCTTGGTGCAAGGATTTGAGTATGGGGGAAGGCGGCCTTGTACAGCAGGTCAAGTATGAGGAATACAGCCTGAAAAAAAGCGGCGATACGCTTCGCGTCCCCCTTTTCTGGTCCAAGAAAAATAACTGCGATTGGAGAATGATCGATCTATCTCTCAGGCCGGATGGACGGCCCATCGCATTTCTTGGGCTTAATCTAAAGGACAAATCCCAATTTATTGATCAGTCGAAACCATTGACGCAGTTACCTGCTGCGCTCGCTTATCAATGCAAGTCCGATTCGGGCGATATGTATCTCAGATGCAAAATTGAAGCCGGAAAAAGCGTTGAAGAATATGTGCTTCCTGATTCCGTGCAGAGCATTCATTTTCAGGTCGACTTGAAAGGGTCCTGACTTGCAATGAGCTATGTGATTGCTTCCGCAACCCGGAATAAAATCGTTCTTTCAGTCAAGAAGGAACAATTTTTATACCTCAAGTATGATGCCGGCTATTCCAAAGTCAATGCATTCAACATGGCCCTGCTTTCCAAAGTTGCCTATATGGAAGATGGCGACATTAAAAAGTTCCTGTTCGATTGCACGGAAAATGAAAAACGGAAGTTCAGTTTCAAAGGCGTCCGCAACGTTGAAAGCGCTTTTCTGTATGATACCGATGAGGCCGTCTCAGAGATTAAGTCGACATACCTGTTTGAGAATGTCAACGAAACGAATTCTCAATTTTTTTACTTCCAAACCAAAGAGTATTTCCTTATCACCTTCCGCGGGACCCAGGAAAAGGTAGACTGGCTCACCAATTTGAACTCCGAAATGGTACCTTTTAAGGAAGGCGTGGGCATAGTACATGCCGGTTTTTACAAAGCCTTCCTATCGGTTAAAGCCAAAATTGACAAAGCCCTGACCGGAATAAAACCGGATAAGCCCATCCTCATTAGTGGTCATTCCCTGGGAGGGGCCGTGACTAACCTTGTAGCGGCTTACCTTCGGCATTCGGGCCATTCGAAAGTCATGATCTACACGTTCGGATGCCCCTTGGTCGGCGATACGGATTTTACCCATCACTTTACGAAGGTTGAACCGATAATTTCTTACCGGTTTGTTCACAATCAGGATTTGGTGCCCATGGTACCTCCGCCGCATTCCCATCTCCGGATCAATATCTTGATTCTTTCGGTAACTAACCCCTTTATGCTCCTTCCTGCCACCATAGATCCGTATGGAAAGCCATTTAATCACTTTGGGAAGTTGGTCTTTATCCGTCGAATCGGTTCGGAAACCTTTTCCGTGGATGTGGATCGAAAAACTCCGGCAATGATTCGGGTGCCGAACGATTTTCCGAGCATTGCCGAACGGCCTTGGTGGGACACTTTGACCAAACAGGCCTACTTCAGCATTAATGAACACTTCCAGGAGAATTACGTCGCGATACTGGCTTCGGACCTGAAGTTCGCGATACGGTGTTACATGGGCGCCAAGGATGCAACCATAGCAAACACGCAAAAGGTCATGGACTACCTGGATGCCGAGCTGAAAACCTTGCGGGAAAGTCATGCAGAATTGGAAAAGAAATTGATGCTGGCAATTGGAGGAAATACCTATGCCGACGCGACCAGCACCGGACCCACGCCGGCAGATAAGCTTTCGCCCGCCCAGAAAATGACCATGCTTGATGACGCCATTCAAGCAAAGCAAATCGAACTAGGGATGCAACGGAGCGCCTTGGCAATGACCCGGGCTCCTGGTTTTGCCCAATCCATTCAGACTGAAATTGTGGACCTGAAAATGTCGCCTACCTTGAAGAGCGAATTCGAATACCACAAAAACAATATCCTGTATTGAACACTCCTCGATGTTGGTATGGCTGAGGTCAGGCGTCCGCCTCAGCGACATTCGACTATGGGAAGAATACGACGCGGTTAGCGTCTCCCGGCGAAGGTTTCCAAGTCAAGCCTGCATCTATGGATTTTAACAAGATGCCGTTATCTCCAGCGATGTAGCCGGTGGTTTCATCGATAAAGGTCACTGATCTCAAGTGTGTTTCGGTGATGCCCTCGATTTTGGTCCAGGTCAGGCCGGAATCCGTGGTACGTAATATGGTTCCTCCCGTACCGACCGCGAGCCCGATCTTTTGATCGATGAACGTAACCCCGCTCAGAAATTCAATCGTAGGCTTCTCAAGCAATTTCCACGTAACGCCTGCATCTTCCGTCTTTTGCAAAACGCTCCCAGCGGCGTATCCGGTATTCGCGTTCGTGAAGTAAACGGCGTGAAGGCTGAGGTCGGGATTTTTCTGCAGGGTCTGCCATGATTCTCCGGCGTTAATCGTTTTTACGATAACACCTTTATCTCCTACCGCATAACCTGTAGAAGGAGATGTGAACCAGACCGCACGGACGGAGTATTCAGGTTCGGTGCCAAAATTCCGCCAAGTCGCGCCTCCATTGTATGTCTTGAGAATGGTTCCGCCATCTCCAACTATGAATCCGGTATTTGCGTCGGTAAACCGAACGCCATATAGCCATTGTTCAGTTCCGCTCGCTAAGGTGTCCCATTTCTCCCCGCCGGAGGAAGTCTTGATGACCCGTCCGACACCGCCCACGGCGTATCCTGTGTTATCGTCCGTGAAATAGATGGAGTTCAGGTATTCCTTGGTCCCTGTGTTCAGGATTGACCATGATTTTCCCGAATCCGTGGTCTTAATTACTGTCCCGAATCCTCCGACCGCATACCCAACCTGGCCTTTAACTCTCTCTGTCTTTTCAGGTGCGGGCGGAAGACCGCCACAATCTACGAGTAGAATGGCTCCGAAAATCGCGAGACTGTACCCAATTCTGTTTTTCATTTGATTGATAGTTCCTTATGAGAAAGCTGAAAATAGGACCGATCAGTTATCCGAATAAGTAAACCGGAAATTGGTTCTTCCCAAGACCGAGAATCCATTTTCCCGGAATTCGGGAATAAATTTGCCAACGGATTGATTAGACCCAGGAAGGAAAAGCATTCCCTGGTGGCTACGTACAGTTCTCGGACGAAGTTTCATTCCTATTGATACGGGAGAAGTGGCGATCCCGGTCGCTCCCCAAAAGACCAGATAGCTCCCGTTCGTTCCTTTCGAAACCTTGATCTCAGTCAAAGTCAGACCTAGGGCGGGATGCAACTCTATCCCGTCGAGATTATGATGGGTCTTTTCAACCGGGACATTCTGATGGTTCCATTTGGCCATGTCCGTCGCCAGATTGAATACGGCCGGGTTATTGGTGATGACGTCGAAGTAGTCCGGCAGATTCACCTTCACGGTTTCGACGGAATCGGAATAGGTGAGGATAAAGGTCAGTGTCGTAGGACCCTCGGAACTGGTGAAAAACATGAAGAGCTTTGAATACCGTGCAGGTGGGACGGGCATAGTGAATTCGCCGAGTTTCTGCACGTATCGAGTCTGGTTGGAAGTTCCGTCCGAATTGGAATAGTTCAGGACCACTTCGGGATGCCGGGCGTCCGCAGGGAATTTCCCCGAATCCGGCAGGGCTTTAACGTTCTTGTCCCCTACGAACAGCGAGGCCGCACTCGTGAGGTATCCGTCGGCCTTGCCGTCCCCGTCAATCCCGACTTGCCAGTTTACGAGCTTTCCATCGGTCAGCGTCGTGACAGAACGGGTATTCAGAATTGAAGTGACAGGAATCTGCACGACGGTTTCCGCCTGCGGTAGCCCTGCGCCGAGAATTGTCCAGAAAAGAACCGAAACCATGGGAATGCGAAGCATTGATAATCCTTGTGGCATTCCCACCACCCGGACAAAATCTATTCAATTCTGTCGAATTTGACACGTGCCCGGGGATTCCGTCTTCCGCTCGAGTACAAAAACTTGAGGTGTGGAGCGTTTTATGGGTCAATAAACCAACCCGAGATAAAAATTTCCCGTGTGGTTCATCGCGGCGCAAACAGAGGTTAGCGATATTCGGACGGCCTTCTCCGGTAAATCGCCGAATGCATGAGCGGGTCCTAAGGTTAAAACCATTGTCGAAGTCCAAGGCGAGCACTACAATCTTTACGTGGCCTCGGATATGAAACTTCCACTCTCCTTTGTTGATTTTAGGATTCAGATGCTCTTGGCTAAGAGAAAAAGTGTTCCCATTGCTCCCCCCGTTCGACCTATTATTCTGAACTCATCATCGCTAGATTTACTGGGGCAACTCCAGTTTTTCCATTCGGATGCTGCCTATCTCCGGTTTGTGAAGTCGGAATCCGAAGGACCAGCCTCTAAGGGATTCGCTCACCCGTTCTGATTTCCCCGCGTCGAATCAAATAGACTTCGATCAAAAGCGTTCGGACTATGGAATTTCTAGGTTTCCAGCGTCCGTCACCACGGGGAATCCTCACATGGCCTTTGTCAGTTACGATCCCGAATCGAACTACTATGATGTAATTCGCGGAGTTTATAACGGTTCCAGGGAATTCCGCGAGCAAGAAGCCGCTCCTGATATTTCCCTGCTCATGGAAGGTAAAGAAGTTTCGGGGGTTCGTATCCGGAACATATTTGAACGCAATGAGGTACTGGGTGCGAAGGGAGAGGAATACGTAAAGGGATTTATGGACAGGAACGGTGTTCCCTGCCTTTACGTTGGACAAGGACCTGCCGGCGTCCAGAAGTCCGAGGTGCTAAAAACAACGCTCCAGGCCCACCGCCCGGATTTCCTGATTCATCTACCGGACCTGGGAACCCTTTTCTTCGACGTCAAATGCCGGTGGCGTCGGGCATTCAATGAGAAGGGGGAAACCTGTTTCTACCTCTTCAAGAGCGAAATGGAATCCTTGATCAAACTCCATTTCAACCTTTTCATCCCGGTCTGGATCGCTTTCATCGATTCCCACGCCTTCAACCGCAATGATGCGAAGCCGCCTATGTACATGGTCTGCGCCTCCCAACTCGATGCTTTCTGGACCGAAATGAAAAAACAGCTGACAGAAAGTGAGGCTAACGCCCTCGGAGTCATCCGAATACCGATGGCGCTATTGCAGGAAGTGAAGGACAAGTTGGAATTCCAAATTGGGGTGCAGAAAATCCCGGACGAGTTGGTGGTAAGATACGCGGAACTCCACCGCGGGATGGTCCGGCGGGTACAGGATGAGGTGCGGGTGTTCATCCGTAAAAACCAGGTCTTGAAGACCGCACTTCCGAGGAAAATGCTCACTGCGGAAAAGCTTCCCTTTCTTTTGGACGCTGACGTTCGAGCGGCCTTGAATTCAATGATCCAGGCGAACGTCGTCAGGTTCGAAGACCAAAGGCCTTTGGCCTTGGTGGGGGAGTGATGCCAAGAGGAAGGCCTAAATCGATTTCCAAGGAAGTCTTAAAAGACCCGCGTCATCCACATAATGCTGAAATCCGTTCATACATTGAAAGCCATCCGGACAGCACTTTCGAGGAAATGAGGAAGGCGCTCGCACTTCCCGGGCTTTCCAGTCCTTGGTTCCTGGTCATCAAGGGGGAAGTCCTTCGGAAAAAATCAGGGGCATTGTTCCAGATGCCTTCCTCTCTTTCCCGGAAACCCAGCGCTTATATGAAGATCGAAATCATGGAGTCGGTGGATATCTCGTCCTTCACATTGGAGTTGAAGGAACACTATCGTTCGCATATCCTTCCGATGGTAAAGCGCCTTCATCCCGAAGGGCATTCCATACATTTCGCATTTCTCGCCGACCCGCCCTGTATTGAAATACGGAAAATGGTTGGCTAATGGATGAACTTCCTGACTTCGATGAACTGACTGTCCATTTCAAGGTCAAGGCCCATCAAGGAAAGCTTTCCGGCCTAGAAGACCGGAGCGACTACTACGAACGGATGAAACTCTGGTGCATACCGGCATTCATGGATGCGCATTGCTATACCATCCTCTCGACACCTGATGAGAAAGAGACCTGGCTGAGGTATGCAATCTGGCGTCAGTCTGGCTTGAAACCGGACAAGCCCTATTTCGAAGCCATGGAAAAGAAGATTTCCATCGATAGCTTCCACCGCCTCGCGGAAGGGCTCGCCGAGGTCAACCTGAACCTTTTCAAGGTGAGTCCGGACCAGTGGCTCGATGCCGCCACCACCGGTATCGTTTTCAGCCTGGGGGATACCCACATCGATCTAACCTGGATGGGAAGTTTCAACGAGGAGTGGAAACCGTTGGAAAAGTGGTGCGGCAAGACCGAAACTTACTTCCGCCGGTTCTTCCCAGAAGGTCATTGAGGCTCCCCGGTTTAACGTCCGGGTCCCGTTCCCCTGCTCCCGTGTTTAACATGCCCCTCGGGCCATCCTACTTGAACACATTCAATTTCCGCTTCACGGGTATTATACCCATAGAGGAGGTAATGGTTATGAATTCAGGAGAATCGACCCATTTGAGTACCGAGGAGATCAAGACCCAGCTTTTGCTCTACAAGCTGGGTTCCAGGAACAAGCCGGATGTAGAATGGGCTTCCGCACTAATGAACGGCCTGGTTGAAGGTCAGGTTAACGGTTGCCCGGAGGGCGCCTTATTCGAATGGGGGGATAGACCGGATTTCCGGCTATCATTCCCTGGTTTCCAACGCTGGCTCGAATTCGAGGTGACCATGGCAGCCAGCGAAGCCCATCAAGCGGCGTTGCGCGCCATGCAGTCAGACGAAGGTATCACCCACCTTGAACCTGGCGTATACTCGGCGGCCCCGGAGCTTTCGGCGCGAGACAGGGAAGTGGGGGTTGGCAGGGCCTGGGTAACTCTCCATGGCAGGGGCTGGGCAGGTTCGGAGGCGGAATCGCAATGGGGGGTATTCATCATCAACGCCATCGATCGGAAGGCGGTCAAATTCCGGGAT
>JAHFCH010000127.1 GCA_023249635.1 Fibrobacterota bacterium | reverse complement strand
GGTGAAACCTGGGGAACACCCGCTCCCGCCGAGCCTGCCACCCCGTCCGGGGAATCCTGGGGAACACCGAAAAACGAAGAACCGGCCGCCGCGCCCTCTTCTATGCCTGGTACCGCACCCGCTGCCAGCGCACCGCCTCCCGCTCCGCCGGCCCCGGCCCCTAAAGCCTCAAAGCCCGCCAAGACCGAGCCCGTCGCGCCCTCGACCCCGACCCCTGCGGCCCCGCCGGCCGACACGGGCAAAGTCAATCTCGACGAGTGGTAGTATCTTTCCGGGCCTAACCAGGCCCTGGAACTCCTTTGCCAAAACCGAAATCGACATCCCGGCCGCGCGCCTCGGCGCCGGCCGCGAGCGGCGCTATCGCTCCCTCGCCCAAGGTGCGACTGCTCAATCTGGGTTGTTCCAAGAACCAGGTCGATAGCGAGAACATCCTCGGGGAATTCGGCCGCGCCGGTTTCGTGCTCGCCCAGGACGACGACGCCTCCCCGACCATCACCGTGATCAACACCTGCGGCTTCATCGAAGCGGCCAAAGAGGAATCCATCCAGGAAATCCTGGCCGCGGTGGAGGCCAAGGGCAAGGGTGAGAAGCTGGTGGTGGCGGGCTGCCTGGCCCAGCGGTACATGGAGGATCTGAAGAAGGACATCCCCGAAGTGGATCTCTTCATCGGAACCTACAAGCCCGGCGAAATGCTGGAACGCCTCGGTCTCAACTCATCCCTGCCTTCGGATTGCAAGGTAGGCGCCGGCCCCCGCTCCCTGATGGGCGAAGAAAAGCATCACGCCTTCCTTAAGATAGCGGAAGGCTGCAATCGCATCTGCGGCTTCTGCGCCATCCCCGGCATGCGCGGCAAGCAGAAGAGCCGCAGCATCGCGGATATCGTAACGGAAGCCCAGCAATTGCAGGCGTGGGGCATCCAGGAAATCTCCCTCATCGCCCAGGACCTGACCTATTTCGGGCGCGAAAAAGACGGCAAGGAAAGCCTGGAGCAATTGCTGCAAGCCCTATTGCGTCACACGGACATCCCCTGGATCCGCATGATGTACGGGTATCCGGCCTTTCTGACCGACGGTCTTATCGACGTGATGGCGACCGAGAAGCGCATCTGCAAGTACATGGATATCCCCATCCAGCACGCCAGCCAGCCCATGCTCAAGGCCATGCGCCGCAATTACACCTCGGAGCAACTGCGCGAAGGGCTGACGCGCATGCGCAACGCCATTCCCGGCTTGGCCCTGCGCACCACGGCCCTGCTGGGCTATCCCGGCGAGACCGAAAAAGACGTGGACGATTTGATGGGGTTCCTGGAAGAAATGCGCTTCCGGCACCTGGGCTGCTTTTCCTATTCGGACGAAGAAGGCACCCATGCCTTCGACCTGCAGCCGAAGATATCCCAGGATGTAATCGAGGCCCGCGTAGATAGGGTGATGACCCTGCAGCGGCAGATCTCGCTCGAGGAAAACGAAAAGCGCATCGGTCAGACCGTCGAGGTGATCATCGACGCCGTGGCCGAAGGCGCGGACCACCATTGGAACGGCCGCACCGAAGGCGACGCGCCCGAAGTGGACAACACCGTGCAGATCTTCGCGGGCGAAGGCGCCGATGCCGCCGATCCCGGCACCTTTCGCAAAGTGCTCATCACGGACGCCAGCGAGTACGATCTCGTGGCGACGTTGTTGCCTTCCGGCTCCCGATAACCGCAAGCCGCGGGCGCCTTCTCCTGAATTGAGAGCGGAATCTCCGCACCGGCCCTACCCCCAGGGCGGCAACGACGGTATCGTCCCTGCATGCGCCGTCCCCTCGTTCTCCTTCTGCTCGCGGCCGGGCCCTCCCCTGCGGTCGCGGGACCCCAAATCTATCTCGATCTCGGTTCCGTGTACCGTTCCTACCAGAAAGAGGCTCACGCCTCCGGATGGGGCGCGGCCGTGGAACACCCATGGCGGGAAAAACTGGCCTGGGTGGTCCGCGGCCGGTATCTGAGCGTAGCCCAGGATCAGTGGCGCGACGCGAACCTGGCCGAGGATTTCTACGCGGAGGGGTATCCTGCAAGTTACCGGATGGCGGGCGCGCAGGCGTCCTTGCGGATTTATCCCTGGGAATGGATGCCGGGATTCTTCGCCGAAGGCTTGCTGGGCGGGAAGCGCATCACCGGCACCATGCCGGGCCCGGGCGCCATGAGCTACGAGCCTGTCGGGGGGGAATTGCGTTACGGATACGTTTCCTTTACGAACTATGCCGTGGAAACGGCGGTCGGGGTGGGCTACCGCTGGTCCTGGAGCCGCTTGCGCATCGCGGCCGGCCTGGCCTTCGGGCCGGAGTTCGTGTTCCGGGGGGAGGGCGGTACCGACTACACCGATCTGCTGCGCTTCAACGCCCTGGAGATCGGTTGCGCGCTGTGAAAGCCGCCGGCCTACATCTCCGCGGTCACCGATTTGGGCGGATAGCACATCGAATCGTTGCAGGACTGGTAATGCAAGGTCACGCGCGTGCGCGGATTCGGCCCATTCTTGGTAGGCAACGGGGGCTTGCCCTCGGATGGCTTGCGGGAAACCGGAACCGCCACGTCGAAGTCACCGGACAGTAACAGGACGTCGCCGCCCATGACGTCGGAATGCTTCTTCTCCGGCGCCGGGAAGACCGGCTTTCCGAAGACGAGACCCTCGGCCTCGACTTCGAGCTTCGTCGGTACGAGGAATTCGTCGAGCGGCGCCTCGGAATTGATATGCCATCCCGGGGCAATCTCGACATGCACGATCAGCCCGCGCGGCGCGGGCGCGGTGGCGGGCAGCACCTCTTCATACCGGAAAGAAACCTTGGGTTGCGGCTGCGAAGCCGGGCCGGCGGATGCGGGACCGCAGGCCAAAGCGAAGGCAGCGCAGAGAGCGCCGAGGCGATTACGGGGAGCGGAAGAAAAAAGCGGCAACGGATTGTTCACGATACGGGTTTCCTCCACAAGGAAAAAATATCCTAATACCCGGAACCTAGGAAATCCGGTGCCGCGCGGACACCCCGCAGGTGTAATGAAATCCGACGTTTACGGGTTCGGCGCGATTGACATTGCAATCAGCCTTAAGGTATCTTAGCCCTGTATTCCGCGGGGCCCGGACGGCCCGGCGCATTCCGGAAAAGGGGAGAGTTCCATGTCGGTTTTGATGCGATCCGTTTCCGGGATCCGCGGTATCGTGGGCCCCTCCTTCTCCCCCGCCCTTATCGTCAATTACGTGAACGCGTTCATCCAACTTACCGGCGCGAAAAAGGTGGTGGTGGGACGCGACACCCGTCCGACCGGGTTCATGATCGAGAACCTGGTGGCCTCAGCCTGCTCGGCTTCCGGCGCCGAAGCCATCATGCTGGGCGTGGCCAGCACCCCCACCGTGGAAATGGAAGTCATCGAGTCCAAGGCGGGCGGCGGCATCATCATCACCGCCTCGCATAACCCCATCGAGTGGAACGCCCTCAAGTTCCTGACCCATGAAGGCATCTTCCTGGACGAACCCCAGGTAAAGGCCCTGTTCGAGCTGGTCGACAACAACCGCTCAGACTGGAAGGCCTGGAACGACGTGAAGCCGGTGGGCCGCCGCGAAGGCGCCGACGAACGCCATATCGAGGCGACCCTGA
The DNA here is from genome assembly GCA_023249635.1 of Fibrobacterota bacterium. Taxonomy (GTDB): domain Bacteria; phylum Fibrobacterota; class Fibrobacteria; order UBA11236; family UBA11236; genus Chersky-265. Next base: position 15,536 of record JAHFCH010000127.1, on the reverse strand, counting down.
AGCTTCCCTTCATCAAGCCGGATCTCATCCGCGCCAAGCGCTTCCGCGTGGCCTACGACGCCGTGAATGGCGCCGGCAGCCTCATCGTCCCCAAGCTGCTCAAAGCGCTGGGCTGCGACATGGAATTGATCCACGTGGAACCGAACGGCATCTTCCCCCACGGGGCCGAGCCGACTCCCGAGAATCTGGCGCAGCTCGAAGAGCTGGTCCGCAAGAAGAATTGCCATGTGGGCTTCGCGACCGATCCGGATGCGGACCGCTGCGCCATCGTCGTGGACGGCGGCAAGGCCATCGGCGAGGAATACACCTTGGCCTTCGCCACCATGCTGGCGCTCGAGCATAAGAAGGGCCCCGTGGCCATCAACCTTTCCACCAGCCGCATGATCGAGGATATCGCCGCCCGCCACGGCGTACCCGTAATGCGCACCAAGGTGGGCGAAATCAACGTGACCGTGGGCATGAAGAAGAACGGCAGCGTCATCGGCGGCGAAGGCAACGGCGGAGTCATCTCCCCGGACCTCCATTACGGCCGCGACGGCATCCTGGCGGTGGCCATGACCTTGCAATTGATGGCGGATAAGGGCAAGCCCCTTTCGGCCATCGCGGCGTCGATACCGTCGTACCATATCGAGAAGCAAAAGTATTCCGTAGCCGGCAAGAAAATGGAAGTCATCATCGGAAGGCTCTTGGCCAAGTTCCCGGACGCCAAATGCGATCAGCAGGACGGTATCCGTTTCGAATGGGAAAAGAGCTGGGTGCATCTGCGCGCGTCCAACACCGAACCGGTGGTGCGCGTGATCGCGGAGGCGCCGGACAGGGATGCAGCGGTTAAGTTGTGCAAGGCGATCGAAGAAGAGTTGGGTTGAGAGGTAGGGGAGGATAGGTTTAAGGTTTAAGGTCTAAGGGTAGGCATCCCTTGAACCTTAGACCTTAAACCTCCCCGGGAAAAGACCACAGGGAGCGGAAACATGTGCGGAATCGTTGCTTATACCGGAAAGCGCAATGCGCAGCAGATCCTCGTCGAAGGGCTCCGTAAGCTGGAGTACCGGGGGTACGATAGCTCGGGCGTGTGCATCCAGGTCGGCGAGAAGCTGAACCTGGTGCGGGCCAAGGGTAAGCTGGTCGAGCTCGACAACGCGCTCAAGACCGCCCCCGTGACCGGCAACGTCGGCATCGGCCATACCCGTTGGGCCACCCACGGCGCGCCCTCGGTGGCCAACGCCCATCCGCATACCAGCGAGGACGGCAAGTTCGCGGTGGTGCACAACGGCATCATCGAGAACTATTCGATCATCAAAGCCGTACTTGAGAAGGAAGGCGTGGTCTTCCGGTCCGAGACCGATACCGAGGTGATCGTCCACCTGGTGAGCAAGTTCTACAAGGCCCTTCCCAACGGCGGCGGCAAGCCCGGCGACCTGGCCAAGGCCGTCTCCGAAGCCCTGACCCATCTGGAAGGCGCCTTCGGCATCGTGGTGGTTTCGGCCCATGAGCCCGGCGTGCTGGTCGGCGCGCGGCGCGGCAGCCCCCTGGTGCTGGGCGTAGGCGAGAACGAACTGTTCCTCGCTTCGGATGTGGCCCCCATCGTCGAGCACACCCAGAAGGTGGTGTACCTCGATGACAACGACATGGTGGTGCTGAACGGCACCTACAAGATCACCAACCAGGCCAATGCCGAAGTACGCCGCGAAGTGCAAAACATCGAGTTCAGCGCCGAAGAGGTCGCGCGCGGCAACTTCCCCCATTTCATGCTCAAGGAAATCTTCGAGCAGCCCAACACCGTACTCAACTCGCTGCGCGGCCGCGTGCTGCCGGACGGCACCGCCAAACTCCAGGGCCTCAACCTGGTGACCCAGGAACTGCGCAGCATCCAGCGCATCATCATCGCCGCTTGCGGCACCTCGTTCTACGCGGGCAAAGTAGGCGAGTACCTGATCGAAGAGCTGTCGGGCATTCCCGTCGAAGTGGAATACGCCTCCGAGTTCCGTTATCGCAATCCCATCATCACCGACCGCACGCTCGTGTTCGTGATCTCCCAATCGGGCGAGACGGCGGATACCCTGGCTGCCTTGCGCGAAGCCAAGCAGAAAGGCGCGACCGTACTGGGCATCTGCAACGTGGTGGGCTCCAGCATCGCGCGCGAAACCGATGGCGGCGTGTATCTGCACGCGGGTCCGGAAATCGGCGTAGCCTCCACCAAGGCCTTCACCTCCCAGGTCACGGTCCTCACCTTGATCGCGTTGCTGCTGGGGCGCATGCGCCGTACCTCTCCCGACGAAGGCATGAAGATCTGCAAGGCCCTGAACAAGATTCCCGATCAGATCAAGGAAATCCTCCAACTCAACGATCAGATCAAGTCGATCGCCAAGGAGATCAAGGACCACACCAACTTCCTGTTCCTGGGCCGCGGTTATAACTACCCGGTGGCCATGGAAGGCGCGCTCAAGCTGAAGGAAATATCCTACATCCACGCCGAGGGCTATCCCGCGGCCGAGATGAAGCACGGCCCCATCGCGCTCATCGACTCCAACATGCCCACCGTGGTCATCGCTCCCAGCGACGGTCTCTTCGACAAGGTGCTGTCGAACATGCAGGAAGTGAAGGCCCGCGGCGGCAAGATCATCGCGATCACGGACGCCGAAGCGAACCTGGGCAAGCTGGCCGATTGGACAATCATCATCCCCAAGACCATGCACATGCTGACGCCGCTGCTCTCGGTGGTGCCGCTGCAGTTGCTGGCCTACCATGTGGCGGTGATGCGCGGATGCGACGTAGATACGCCGCGCAATCTGGCGAAGAGCGTGACGGTAGAGTAGACCGCTCTGGGCCGTCTACGGCTCGGAGCGCAGCGAGCGATCCGGAATCACGGTAGGCGCCTTACGTTTGTATAACGCCGCCAAGTTCCTAAGCGGTTTTCCGTAAATCTCTGAATGCGTCGAAAGCAGGATTACCTGCCGCCCCACTTGCAGACCAAATTGGGTTTTCTTCATCGTCAAATCTTCTGGAAGATAATACGCTCTCACACTATCCAGCCTTTTAGAAGCCTGTAGGGAGTCATCAAACGTCAACACGTTAGCGTAGTAGTCGAAAAAATACTTTTGGCGACCTTCAACCTTTAGCGGCTTTGATGCCTTGAACCGGTAAGTTTTCCATGTACGGGTTCGATAAAGGGAATCCTCTATAGGATGGATAGCGGATTCCTGCGCGCTTATCAGTCGGTGTCTCTCTGATCTCGCAATTGCCTTAACAAGCGAATCAGCGACACTATTGGCGCATGCATTTCCACCAAGCAGTAAGGCCAGTATGACGATCAGGATCGATGGTTTCACCAGTGACCAGGCGGAAAATGGATTATTCCGGATAGCCATGGCCACTTCCACTCCGTTTCGAAATCGGACTTCGCGTACAAACCGGGCTCATCCGGTCCTCGATTCCAATGTACTTCATATACCTCGCCCAAGGCGATGATCGCGGTATGGTCGCCTGCCCTTGCATTGAGTATTCCGAATGGAATCGATTTTAATTTCGAGACTTTGGACGAATCCTTCGGCGTCGGATGTGGAACCGGGGTTCCATCCCAATACTGTTGGGTCGGATTGTAGTTGACAAGGAAGTCATGCACTTGCAGGCCGTAGTAACGCCGATTTTTTCTCGCGGCAGCGTAGGTTACAGCATGATCTGTCCATGAAAAATACGGGGTGTTGTATTTATACCCTTTGTCCATCGGATTTTCCGTGTCCAAAGTGTAGTAGATCCCGGCCCATCCCGCTTTTTCCAAGCCCTTAGCCAAACTCGTGCCCTTACCTTCGGAAAGGAATCCGAGAATACCGTTCCAATCTCCGGCAGCGAGGGTTTTCTCATGGCCAACCTTGGCAGCCTCCAATAGGTATCCAATGCAATCTGTCGGTTCCAAACCGAATTCGGATTTCTTTCGGTTGAAAAGAATCGGATCGATGGGCTCGTACTTCGAGCCGTATTTAGAGCCAATGCCTCTAATCCGGACCAAGTCCCGGTGATCCTGGAACAAACCAAGTGCCGCTTGCCTGCAATTCTCAGCCAACGCCTGGGCGCAATCCAATGAAGCCGGAATGCGGGATGAATCAAATAGCGCAACTGCATTGGAAAGGATCTGGAATCCCAGCTCGTAGGTGTAGGACTCTTTTTCCATTTCCTGGCCGCGGATGAGAACAAGAAACTCTTCATCAGCATCTTTGACGGGCGCAAACCGCAGCTTGAAATGAGGGTGGACCCATTGCGGTTGAAAAGGCAGTAAATCCCCTTGCGCGGATTTCCGTGGCATAGTTTTGGGTAAAGCCGCCGGATAGGAATCGACACGCTTGATTGCGCTGAACGACCACTTCGGTTCCGCCTTCGAGCCCAAATTGGTTATCTCACCGGAAAATTCCGCCAAAATATCATTACCGGCTTTTCCTGCATCCAATTCAATAATTCGAACCGTGATTTTTTTTCCTGAATAATCATTCGGTTTCGAGATTCCTTCTACCCCGAGGGTAAGCAAATCTCCGCACCGCGCATTGCTAGGATTCAACCTGAAACTCGCGACGCCCACTTGGCTATCCGTCCTATCCGCCGACTTGAAAAGCGGAAAACTCACCAGCCACCGAATCGGAATCAGGCCCTTCATCGAAGGCATGGGCCGACTTGAAGGCGCCCACATTCGCATACCCCAATGCTGACGCCCGGGAAGCTAATCCGGCATTCGACGATTTTGGTCCGAGAACCTGCCCCACATCCTTCACTTTCAGGATGTGAACCACGCTATCCTCAGTCAGCCAAGGGACAGGTACTGAATGACTGGATGTTCCGGCCTTGGTCTCCAAACTCCACTCCCCAAGGTGAACCTTTTCCCACAGAACTTCCCCCTTCGCATCTGATTCCATTCCGGAATGCCGTTTCCCAATGCCTTTCAGTTCGCACTTGATTCCGGATAAGGGAAAACCTTTTGGGCTAATCAACTTGATCCATATTTTTCCAATGGGAACGATCGGTCCGCTTACGTTTATCGCACCGCTTTCTGCCGGTTTGGATTCCCTGTGTTTGGCGACAAACACCATTTCGCATTTTTCCGGCGGCGAGCCGTCTTTCCTGTACCCGGGCCAAAAAAGCGTTACCGTCGCCTCTGCGCGTCCTTCACTCAAATACCCGTCTTTCTTGTCGATCGATTCACGCTTTCCGTCCGGCGTCAATGCCCAGACCTGGAATTCGACTCGGGTCAAATGCTTGCAAGGTTCCGGTAGATCCGCATCCGCACTGATCGCGATCGATTCATTGAATTCCCCCTCCGGTTCCGACCATTTCAAATTGATCAGGTTGACTTTGGGAGCTTCCTTGACCGGTTGGGATAAAGGCTGCAATGATTCGATTTCCGGCTCATGTTCCGGCGGAGGCGCAGGGGGACGGCGGGCCAATCCGCCAGTTGTGGGCCACTTCCCGAAAGGGCTATCAAGCCCGGAAAAATCCAACCTCATTTCCCAACCTCTCTATAACCGGAACACGCGGTCCGGGAAAAGGTAAACATTATCGAAGAATCAACCCCACATGGACGCCCGTCCTAGTGCTCCCCGTCACAACCCAAAGGGGATTAGCTACAATTTCTTCCGACCTTCCAGACTTACCTCCCTTAAAGGACCCACCCCATGCTCACCGGTGAAATCCGCAGCCAAGTCGATCGTATCTGGGACTCCTTCTGGACGAAAGGCATCTCCAATCCCCTCGAAGTCATGGAGCAATTCACCTACCTGCTCTTTCTGCGCCGTCTAGATGATCTATACACGCTTCAAGAAAACTTAGCGAACCGTACCAAGCAGCCAATACAAAAGCCCATCTTCCCTATCGGCAAGGATCCCAAGAAGCGACCTTATCAAGACCTACGCTGGTCACGGTTCAAAAACGAATCCCCGGCGGAAATGTTCACAATCGTCAGCGAACACGTATTCCCTTTCCTCCGCGCCCTCGGCGGCGACGGCTCCACATATGCACATCACATGAAGGATGCCCGGTTCACCATCTCCACCCCTGCCCTGCTCGCAAAAGTGGTGGACCTCATTGACAAGGTCCCCATGGAGAATCACGATACCAAGGGCGACATCTATGAATACATGTTGAGCAAGATCGCCAGCGCCGGAGAGAACGGCCAATTCCGCACTCCACGCCACATTATCCAACTCATGGTCGAGCTAACTGAACCCAAGCCCAACGACCTCATCTGCGATCCTGCCTGCGGCACCTCCGGCTTCCTGGTCGCCGCCGGCGAATACCTGCGCGCCACCCATCCGGAAATCCTCCGCGACGCCAAGCTCAAAAAGCACTTCCACGAAAAGGCATTCCACGGCTTCGACTTCGACAATACCATGCTCCGCATCGGGAGCATGAACATGCTTCTACATGGCGTCGAGAATCCCGACATCCGCTACCGGGACTCCCTCTCCCAAGACCACGCCGCCGATTCCGAAGCCTACAGCCTGATACTCGCCAATCCCCCCTTCGCCGGCAGCCTCGATTACGAGACCACCGCCAAGGACCTCCTCGAAATCGTCAAGACCAAAAAAACCGAACTCTTGTTCGTCGCGCTCTTCCTAAGGCTCTTGAAGCCGGGCGGTCGCGCAGCCGTGATCGTGCCCGATGGAGTCTTGTTCGGCTCGAGCAACGCGCATAAAGAATTACGCCGCATGTTGGTTGAAGAGCAAAAGCTCGATGGAGTCATCTCCCTGCCCAGCGGCGTCTTTCGCCCCTATGCCGGCGTCTCCACGGCCATCCTGCTCTTCACCAAAACCAACTCCGGGGGCACTGACAAGGTCTGGTTCTACGATATGGACGCCGATGGCTGGAGCCTGGACGACAAACGCGCGCCTTTGATGGGCGAAGAGAAGTTGGGGGCGGTGCCGCGCACGGCCTTGAAGGCCGAGGAACATGCCAAGAATAATCTGCCCGATGTGTTGGCGCGGTGGCGGCTGCGCGAGGGTAAGGAGCGCAAGCGGGCGCGTACGGACCAGAGTTTCTGCGTTGCCAAGAAGGATATCGTTGCGGAGGGATATGACTTGAGCTTGAACCGGTATAAGGTGTTGGTGCACGAAGAGGTGCAGCATCGGGCGCCGAAGGAGATTCTGGCGGAGCTGGCCAAACTGGAGGCGGAGATTCAGAAGGGGATGAAGGAGTTGGAAGGGATGTTGAAGTGAGCGGGGTGGGAGTAAAGGCGAAGGCGAGTAAGGGGGGAGGGGCACCTCCCCTGGCCTCGGCCCCGGAAGGGCCTCGGCGCACCCCTCCCAACGGGGGGGACCCCCGTAACGCCCCCGGGATTGAGCGAGATCTTGACTTGAGCCAACTCTCTCACGGGTCGAAAATCTTTGTCAGAAAACTATCCGACATTTCGGAAATCAATCCACGGCTCACAGCCTCACTCGGTAAGAATGACCTCGTTTCATTTCTCCCGATGGCAGAAGTTACCGCCGAAACCGGTACTACTTCACAAGGAACGGATCGAACGTATACCGAAGTGAGCAAGGGCTATACTCCATTCAAACATGGAGACATACTGGTAGCGAAAATTACGCCGTGTTTTGAAAATGGGAAAATCGCACAGGCGGACATTGCCCAATCTTTCGGTTTTGGCTCCACTGAATTCCATGTGATCCGCGCAAACACGGACATTATCGATACTCGGTATTTATTGCATTTCTTACGCCTACCGAAAGTCCGACTGGACGGTGAACGGAGGATGACTGGAAGCGCAGGTCAAAAACGTGTTCCTGAGTCTTTTCTGAATGACCTTGATATTTTTCTTCCCCCCTTGCCGGAGCAGCGGCGGATTGCGGAGGTTTTGGACCGGGTGGAGGGACTGCGGGCGAAGAGGCGGAATTCATTGGTTCTCTTGGAAAATATTTCACAAGGAATTTTTGAAACTCTTTTCGGTGATCCTTTTACCAATTCCGGAAATTGGACTAAAAGAAGACTTGATGAATGCTCCAATCAAATTAACGATTGTCCACATTCAACCCCTGTATGGACTGAGCAGGGTGTTATTTGTCTGCGAACATCCAACTTATCTGAAGGGGATTGGAATTGGAGCGATAAGCGCTTCGTTTCCGAATCAACCTTCATTGAGCGTTCAAAGCGCGGAAGGCTGGAACCCGGAGATATTGTTTTGAGCAGAGAGGGGACGGTTGGCATCGCTGCAATCGTTGGGTCAGATATGCGGATGTGCATGGGTCAAAGATTGGTTCAAGTTCGCGCAGACACTTCACTGCTCCTACCGGAATTTCTGCTTAAATATCTTCTAAGTGTCACTTCACCCGTTCGAATTTCTCAATTTATGGTTGGCTCCACTTCGCAGCATTTAAATGTAAAGGACCTGAGAGCCCTTTCCATACCCGTGCCACCTCTTAATCTTCAACAAGAATTCGCTCGCTGTATCGCTGCCGCCGAAAAACTTAAAGCCTCCCACCGCGCCTCCCTCGCCCAACTCGACGCCCTCTTCGCCTCCCTCCAACACCGCGCCTTCCGGGGAGAACTCTGACATGAAAGCTACCGAAGCCAAGCTCCTAGACTTCCTCAAGAAATCCCCCCAGTTCGTCATCCCCATCTATCAGCGCACCTACTCCTGGACGGAAAAGGAATGCCGCCAACTTTGGACCGACATTCTGCGCACCGGCGGCAACGACGCGCTCACCGCGCATTTCGTCGGTTCCATTGTCTATGTCGAGAAGGGCCTCTCCAACCTCACCAGCCAGGAGCCCATGCTCGTGATTGACGGGCAACAACGGCTCACCACTTTGACCTTACTCCTGGCCGCGCTGGTCAAGGCCCTGGAGAAGCTGCCTGAAGATCAACAGCAACCCATCGAGGGGTTCTCTCCGCGCAAGCTCCGCAACTACTACTTGCTGAATCCGGATGAAGAAGGGGAGAAGCGCTTTAAGCTTCTCCTCACCCAAACCGACAAGACTTCCTTGATAGCTCTCGTTGACAACCAGGATCCGCCCCGAGAACCCTCCTTGCGTGTGGCTCATAATTTCGGCTTTTTCGCGGAACTCCTCGCGGAACAACAAGGTAATTTGTCGGTTGTTTGCCGTGGTTTGGCGAAGTTGATCGTGGTCGACATTGCGCTCAACCGCAGCCAGGATAACCCCCAGCTCATTTTTGAAAGCATGAATTCAACCGGTAAGGAATTGAGCCAGGCCGACCTCATCCGCAATTTCATCCTGATGGGGTTGGAACCTCAACTTCAAACCCGGCTTTACGACCAGTACTGGCGACCCATGGAAGTGGAATTCGGACAGGAAGGCTATGGTGTGCATTTCGATGCCTTCATGCGCCACTACCTGACTGTCAAGAGCGGAGAAATCCCTCGCCTGGATGAAGTCTACAATGCCTTCAAGAACCTTGCCCGGTCCCCGGAAGCGTTTGGAGCCGGGGTGGAGGCCCTCGTCAAGGAAGTCCGGAATTCTGCCCGGTATTTCTGCGCCATGGCCTTGGGAGCGGAATCCGATCCGGATCTGAAAATGGCGTTCAGTGATTTGCGCGAGCTCAAAGTTGATGTAGCGTATCCGTTCTTGCTGGAGTTGTATCAAGACTACGCCACTGGGGTTTTATCCAAAGCCGATTTCCTGGGTGCCGTGCGACTTGTCGAGGCCTACGTATTCCGCCGCGCCATCTGCGAAGTGCCCACTAATTCCATGAACAAGACGTTTTCGACTTTCACCAAGACGGTCAACAAGGAACGCTACCTGGAAAGCGTCAAAGCTCAGTTCCAGGTTCTGCCTTCATACCGCCGTTTTCCCAGCGATGAAGAGTTCCAACGCGACATCCAGACCCGCGACTTGTACAAGTTCCGCAGCCGCAGCTATTGGTTGCGGCGCATGGAAAACCATGGACGCAAGGAACGTGTGTCCGTGGAAGAGTACACCATCGAACACATCCTACCTCAGAATGAAAATCTCTCTCCTACCTGGAAAGCGGCCTTGGGTCCTGAATGGGAACGCGTTCAGCAGACCTGGCTTCACACTCTTGGGAACCTGACGTTGACCGGGTACAACTCCGAGTACAGCGATCGGCCCTTTCCGGAAAAGCGCGATATGGCCGGAGGATTCCGCGAAAGCCCATTGCGCTTGAATGCCGGGCTGGGAGCAGTGAGCCAATGGGACGAGGCAGCCATCAAAGCCCGCGCCCAGACCCTCGCCACTACTGCTGTCAATGTATGGTGTCATCCTGGGTTATCACCCGCGGTGCTTGATACCTACCGTAAAAAGGCAAGTACGGGAACCTATGATCTGGATCACTACACCAAGCTTTCTTCCGGACCGGTACGCACGCTGTTCGAATCGCTCCGCAAAGAAGTGCTGGCCTTGGACTTCTGCGTCTCCGAGGAATTTCTCAAACACTACATCGCCTTTAAAGCCGAGACCAGTTTTGTAATTGCCCTTCCCCAGTCCAACCGGCTGAAGCTGATTCTCTTCATGCCCTTTTCCGATCTCGTGGATTCGAAGGGCATTTGCGTGGAGCTCCCGCGTAGCGAGAATTGGGGCGCAGGCGAGGCGAAGCTCTTCCTCAATTCCCACGATGAGTTACCCTATGTACTCGGTCTGATCCGGCAGGCTCTGGAACGGCAGTTGGGTGATGGCGCAGACTGATCTTGCACCCATCACCCACCGCCTTGAATTCGACGGTCGGATCCTCCAACGCGGCTTCTGGCTCTACGTCTGGGAAATCACCCCACCCACCGGTCCAGCCCTCCACTACGTAGGCCGTACCGGCGATAGCTCCTCCATCAATGCCCAATCCCCTTTCAACCGAATGGGCCAGCACTTGGGCTTCAACGTGAACAGCAACGTACTTCGCCGTAGGTTGGATAAACTCCTGATGAAGCCCGAGCAGTGCCTTTTCAAACTGATTTCCCACGGGCCGGTATTCAGCGAGGTAAAAAATCCCGCGGAATACAAACGGCTCGTCGGCATCGTCGCCTCATTGGAACGAGACTTGGCCAACGCCATGTACGAGGCAGGGTATCGGGTCATCAATACTGTATCCTCCCGCTCCTTGGGAGACGCCGACCTGCTCCAAACGACCCTGGCCGCATTCGCCGTTCACTTCCCTTCCCTGCAATCCCTCCAGAATTAAGAAAAACGCCCCTTTTTTTATCGTATAGCCCGATTCACCGTATGTCACAAAGATCGCTAAATTGGCCTTCCATGCATTTTTAAGCGGTTATTTGTCGCCAAAAGGTGTTATTTTGGAGACATATAGAATGGCTATCGGAAGTCCTGAATGCCCAGAGCCCCAACACAGAATAGCATCGACACCCGCATCAGCCGCAAGGTGAAGCAGAGCCTACCCGGCGCGGTATTCACCACCGGCGACTTTGCTGGGATGGGTGGATCGAAAGCCGTGGGCAAATGCCTGGAGCGGCTGGTGAAACGCGGGGATTTGCGCCGGCTTGCGCGCGGGCTCTATGACAAACCAAGGCGCGATGAGGTATTGGGGGTCTTGTGGCCCTCTGCCGATGCGGTCATCAAGGCCATCAGCGAGAAGGATAAAATCCGGGTTCAGCCGGCGGGAGTGCATGCGGCCAATATGCTGGGACTATCGGAACAGGTTCCAGCCAAGTATTTATTCCTGACCGATGGGGGCAGCCGTATGCTGAAAGCAGGGCCGATGCGCATCGAGCTGAAACATACCACCCCACGCAATATGGCGGCCGCCGGCAGATTCACTGGGCTGTTGATTCAGGCGTTCAAGAGCCTCGGTCCCAAGCATATCGACAAATGGAATTTGGCGCGGCTAAAGAAAAACGTACCGGCAGTGGAGCGGCTCGGATTGTTGAATGACTTGGATTTGGCCCCCGCGTGGATGCGCCCATTGTTCATGGAGTTGGCGGATCAGAAACGCTCTAAGCGCATGAAACCGCTGCCGGAGCCGCCGGAGGAAGGATGACCCGCAATCCCCTGATCGGATTATCCGATGAACGGAAACGGGCGGCGTTTCTCCAAGCCGCGGCGGAAGCCGGGCGCGAAGCGGTCGTGGTGGAAAAGGATTTCTGGGTATGCTGGATACTCGGGATGATTTTTTCCGATCCGGAACTGGAACCGCATTTCGTCTTCAAAGGCGGAACCTCGCTCTCGAAAGTGTACCAGGTGATCGACCGGTTTTCCGAAGACGTGGATCTCGGCATCCATCCCGCTTATCTCGGCTTCAGCGAAAGTGTTTTCACTGAATTGGAAAGCCGCACAGGCCGTACCGGCGCCTTGTTGGAGATGCAAAAGAGATGCGGCGAGCGCCTTGAGAAAGGGATCGTCCCCCGATTGGAATCAAATATCCGAGCGGCCTTGGGCGAAAGCGGAGCCGGGCAAAGTTGGCTTAGGTACGAGTTCGACGAACGGGTGCATGGGCCAATCGTCTATTTCCAGTATCCAAGCGCGGTGTCCCTGGGTGTGGATTACATTCGCCGGGAAGTGAAACTCGAAGTCGGATCCTTGACCGATCAGCGGCCACTGGGCCGGCATCCCATCCGCCCCTGGCTGGCCGATTCCTTCCCCGCGCTCTTCCAGGATTGGACCTGTGAAGTCACCGCCCTTGAGTTGGAAAGGACCTTCTGGGAGAAAGCCACCATCCTCCATGCCGAGCACCACCGCCCCGAAGGCCATGACATGCCGGTACGCCACGCCCGCCATTACGCCGATTTCGCCCGCCTGCTCGCCCATCCCCGCGCAAATATCTTCCTCGCCGATACCGCCATGTGCCTGCGGGTCGCGGAATGGAAAAGCCGGGTTTTCTCGCGGAAATGGGCCCGCTACGAGCTCGCCAAGCCCGGTTCGTTCCGCCTGGTGCCTCCGGAAGCGCGCCTGAAATACCTGGAAAGAGATTATGTTGCCATGCGGCCCATGTTCCTCACCGAACCGCAACCGTTCGCGGATATGATCCGCTTATTGGGCGAGGCGGAAGCACGGCTTAACGGGTAATGAGACGGAATCCATGACAGCGAACCTATTCAGCTTCCTGCAGACCGAATGGCCGGCCGTCCATGACTCGGCGCAAAAGGCCGCTGCCGCCGTCCACACCGATCCTCGCACCGCCTGCTTCTACGCCCGCCGCACCCTGGAAATAGCGGTGGCCTGGATTTACAAGTGGGATCGCTCCCTGAAGCTCCCGTACCAAGACAATCTCAGTGCCCTTATCCACGAGCCCACCTTCAAGGCCGCGGCCGGCGATGCGGTCTTCAATAAAGCGCGAGTCATCAACCAACTGGGAAATCTGGCCGTGCACGGCAATCGCCCGGTGCCGCCGACCGATGCCTTGGCCGCCGTCAAGGAACTGTTCCACTTCACCTATTGGCTGGCGCATACGTATGCCCGCGGGGCGCGCCCATCCCCCACCCTAGCATTCGATCCCGCCTCGCTCCCTAAGTCCGCGCCCGTGGACAGGCAGACCCAGGACCAGCTCCTGAATTTGGAAGCGACCCTGCGCGAGAAGGACGAAAAGCTCAGCGCGGTTTTGTCCGACCATGCGTCGATGAGCGATGAAATCAAGCGCCTGCAGGCTGAGATCGCCGAAGCCAAACGGGAGAGCGCGAAGCAACCCGATACGCATGATTATAGCGAAGCGGAAACCCGTGATCGCCTGATCGACGGCTTGCTCAAGGAAGCGGGCTGGGCTCTCGACAAGAAGCAGGATATCGAGTTCCAAGTGACTGGAATGCCCAACAACCAGGGCAAGGGCTTCGTCGATTACGTGCTGTGGGGCGATGACGGCAAGCCCCTTGGCATCGTAGAGGCGAAGAGTACCAAGCGCGACCCGAGGGTGGGCCAACAACAAGCCAAGCTCTATGCCGATTGCCTGGAACAGGCTTTCGATCAAAGGCCGGTAATCTTCTATTCCAACGGGTACGAACATTGGTTCTGGGATGACGCGATGTATCCGCCCCGGGCCGTGCAGGGGTTCTACAAAAAGGACGAGCTTGCATTGCTGATGCAGCGGCGTGCGGGCCGAAAGAGCATAGCCGAAACCGGCATCAGCGGTACCATCGTAGAACGGTACTATCAAACGCGCGCCATCCGCCGAATCGCCGAGTCCTTCGAGCGCGATCACCTCCGCAAGGCTCTGGTAGTGATGGCCACGGGAGCGGGCAAGACCCGCACCGTGATCGCCTTGGCCGACCTTTTGACGCGTTGCAATTGGGCCAAGCGCGTGCTGTTCCTGGCCGACCGGGTGGCCCTGGTCAACCAAGCCGTGAAAGCCTTCAAGACGCACCTGCCCGATTCGTCTCCGGTCAACCTGGTCACCGAAAAGGAAACCGAAGGCCGCGTCTACGTATCCACCTACCCCACCATGATGGGACTCATCGACGAGACGAATGACGGCTTGCGCCGCTTCGGAGTCGGGCATTTCGATCTCATCGTCATCGACGAAGCCCACCGTTCGGTATTCCAGAAGTACAAGGCCATATTCGACTATTTCGACTCCCTGCTGGTCGGGCTCACGGCCACGCCGAAAGACGAACTGGATCGAAACTCCTATCGCTTGTTCGACTTGGAAGATGGCGTTCCCACGGATGCCTATTCCCTAGATGAGGCCGTGCGCGATGGCTTCCTGGTTCCGCCCACCACAGTAGCCGTCCCCTTGAAATTCCAACGCGAAGGCATCAAATACGATGACCTGTCGGATGCGGAGCAGGAACAGTGGGATAGTCTGGATTGGGACGAGGATGGCGACGTACCTGACAGCGTGGACGCGCAGGCGGTCAACAAATGGCTGTTCAATATCGACACCGTCGACAAGGTCTTGAAGCACCTGATGCAGAACGGCATCCACGTGGCGGGCGGCGACGTGCTGGGCAAGACCATCCTCTTCGCCAAGAACCAGGCCCATGCCGATTTCATCGCGGAACGGTTCGACGTGAGCTATCCGCATCTCCGCGGCCAGTTCGCGAGGGTGATAACCTTCAAAACCGAATACGCCCAATCCCTCATCGAAGCCTTCTCCAAATCGGGCAAGCCCCCGCACCTGGCCTTGTCGGTGGACATGCTGGATACCGGCATCGACGTGCCCGAGGTCGTCAATCTCGTCTTCTTCAAGCTGATCCGCTCCAAGACGAAGTTCTGGCAAATGCTGGGCCGAGGCACGCGCCTCTGCCAGGACCTGTTCGGACCCGGCCGCCACAAATCGGAGTTCAAGGTCTTCGACTATTGTCAGAACCTGGAATACTTCAGCATCAATCCCAAAGTGGCCAGCACTTCCGTGCCGGAATCCCTGGGCACCCGCCTGTTCAAAGGCCGGCTGGAATTGATCCGGGAGCTGGACGAACGCCTGACTAAGGCCGAGGAAAAGGCTCCAGAATTAGGTCCTGAGTATTCCAAAGGCGATTCCATCACCGAAGTCGATATGCGCAGGCATACCGCCTCGCTATTACACGCCGAGGTTGCGGCCATGAACCTCGACAATTTCATCGTGCGTCCCAAACGCAGATGGGTGGAGAAATACGCCTCTCCGAAGGCATGGTACTATCTCCCGGGAGAGGCCCATACCGAACTCGC
>JAHFCH010000302.1 GCA_023249635.1 Fibrobacterota bacterium | reverse complement strand
CGTGCTCGGCCTTGTTCAGCTGCCGCGTTGGCGGGTATCCTTCGGACCGCCGTACCCGGTTCTACCTGCGGCATGCCGATGGGAACGTCGAAACCATTCCCGACGATTCCGCCGGCCGAAATCGCCTGGCTATGGTCATCCTGGATGACGCATTCTGGGGCGTCTACCTGGAGCCCGATTCCCTGCATTTCCGGGTCGAGCCCATGTCCCCCGCGCCCGGGGATTCGGCGTTCCGGCTTACCCTGCTCAACAGGTTCTATCAGCAAAGCGAGACGGTGCGCGGTTTCCGCAGCTTGGCGGGCTCCTTCCTGGCCTACAATTCTTACCTCGTCCGCCTCTACGCCGGCGTGGATCGCACCTTTGACCACCGCTCCAGCGACTGGGACCCCATTCCGGTGGCGAACGATTCCTCGACCCAGACCCTCGCCTTCTATCCACCGGGCGGAGCCAAAGTGGTCTATCACTACAAGACCTTCCCGCCCTCCCCCTGATCGCCCGGGCGCAGGCATCCAATTCCCCAAAGTGGGACCCCGCGCACTGCGGGGTTGCCGGTTTTAATGGATATTTTCCGGCATGCGACAAGACCAGACGGCCGGAAGGGTATATACTTTAAAGTATATACCCGGAGGCGATATGCAGACAGCCAAGATTTTCATGAACGGGAAGAGCCAAGCCGTGCGGTTGCCGAAGGAATTCCGGTTCGAGGGCGAAGAGGTATTCATCAAAAAAGAAGGGAACAGCGTCGTCCTGATCCCGAAAAAGAAATCCTGGGAAAACCTGTTCCGGGCCATGGGAAAAGCCAGCAAGGATTTCATGGAAGAGCGCAACCAACCTCCCATCCAGAAAAGGAAAGGCCTGTGAAGTTTCTGCTCGATACCGATATCTGCATCTACTTGATGAAGACGATTTCGGAAAAGCTGATGGGAAAATTCCGGGCCATACCCGGCGGGGAAATCGGAATCTCCGCCGTTTCGGTTTGCGAACTCCAGTATGGAGTAGCGAAAAGCGGAAAGCCGGTCGCGAACCAAATAGCCTTGGATGGATTTCTCCGGGATTTCGAGATACTGCCCTTTCCGCAAAGCGCGGCCCTGCAGTACGGCCGGCTTCGGGCTGCGTTGGAGAAATCCGGGAAACCCATAGCGGGCATGGACATTTTGATTGCAGCGCATGCGCTGGATATCGGCGCGCATTTGGTGACCAACAACAAGAAGGAATTTTCCCGAGTTCCCGGGCTTAAGACCGAATACTGGGTAGAGGATTCGAATAGATGACTTCCTGGGGCGCCCCCATCCACTCCGTCAAGCCGCGCCCCTGGCGCGCCGGCCCCCTGACGCTCGGCGGCGATCGCCCCCTGCTCATGGGTATCCTTAACGTTACCCCGGATTCCTTCTTCGACGGCGGCCTGCATGCCGGAGTGGATGCCGCCCTGCGCCATGCCGAAGCCCTGCTGGCGGCCGGGGCCGATATCCTGGACGTAGGCGGCGAATCTTCGCGGCCCGGGGCCGCGCCCGTTCCGGAGGCCGATGAGCTGGCCCGCACGCGGCCCGTGGTCGCAGCCATCGCCAAGCGCTTCGCCTGCCCCATCTCCATCGACACCGTGAAGGCCGCAGTGGCCCGCGCGGCCCTGGAAGCGGGCGCCATCATCGTCAACGACATCAGCGCCATGGAACAGGACTCCGGGATGCTGGAGGTGCCGCAGGCCTTCGGCGCGGGCGTAGTGCTGAACCATATGCGCGGCACCCCCAAGGACATGCAGACCGCCCCCCGCTACGACGATACCGTGGCCGAAGTCGCGGCTTATCTCAAGGGGCGCATCCAGCTCTTGGCGGCCGTGGGCATCGCCAAGGATCGCATCGCCGTGGATCCGGGCATCGGCTTCGGCAAGCGCCCGCAGGACAATCATGCCCTGATAGAACAATTGCATCTGCTCGACGCCCTGGGATGCCCTATCCTACTGGGCGCTTCGCGCAAGTCCTTCATCGGCAAGACGCCTGGCCTGGAAAAATCGGATCGCCTGATCCCGAGCGTGGCGGTCGCGGTGTATGCGGCCCTGAAGGGCGCCTCCATCCTGCGCGTCCACGATGTGGGCGAAACCCGCGAGGCCTTGGCAATGATCGCGGCCGTGCGCGGCGCGTCGGTTTAAAGCGCCGCTTTCCTCCTTTTAAGTGCCGCGAACCCGGTTTTCCGTTTCCCTGAATACGCCGGGTAAATCCCGACACCCTCGCACGACCACCAATTCCCCGTAGGCGTGGGGCAGGGGAGTGCTTATGCTGAAGTTAAAAGTTGCGGTAACACGCATGTTTCTGGCCGGGGCCTTGTCACTGGCTTTACCGGCGGCTTCGACCGCGGCGCCAAGGCCCGCGCTGGGCGCGACCGGCGCCGCCAAAAACCCTACCGCGCTCTATGATCCGGGTCCAGGACGCACCCTGCTGCTTATCGGGCAGACTTACCAGCAGGAGTTCGCGGGCTACGTGGCCGGTTTCGGGAAGGCCCCGGCGGGCTCGTCCCATTACGGGGAGCTGTATAGCGGCCGAATCAACCAAGGCGATGACGGCAAGGGGATGACGCATCTCGGCGCGGTGCGCCAGGCCTATCCGTGCGCCTACGCTCTGGTCGCGATCAGTTGGAAGGACAATCCCGATCTCAGCGATCATCCTATCGATGCGTGCGGCAGGGATTTCCCCGGTCGACGCATCTACCAGGTAAGCCGGGATATATCCGGCGGCCGCTACGACGGCGCCATCGATTCCCTGGCTGCGATCATGCGCGACAATCCCTCCCTACGCTTCCTGGTGCGTATCGAGTACGAGGTGAGCCGCTATCTGTTTTCCTGGAAGGATGCCTCGCGCTGCCCGGTGGCGGGTGTGGGGGTGGACTTCAACGATAAGACCCTCATCGACGACGGCGCTTACCGCGACGCCTACAACCATATCGCCGCGCGCATCCGGGGCAAAGACGGCATCGGCAACGTCGCCTTCGTATTCCATCCCGTGCGCGGTCCCGAGGATGCGGCCGCGCTGTACCCGGGCCCGGAAAACGTGGACTACATCGCTCTCTCCATGTTCAACAACGACGTTTGCATCGGGGCCCCGGGCTGCCGCGATTCCCTGGATGCCAACGTGGCCAAGGTTTTCGCATGGGCGAAGGCCACAGCGGGCAAGCCGCTGATGATCGCCGAGTCGGCCCCGCAACCCCCGGCTACCGCTTCCGATGCGGGCTTTGTCGACTACCTCGATCGGCTCCTGGCCGCGACGGAAAAGTTCGACGTGCGCGTGCTGACGTACATCAATTCCGATTGGAACGCCCACGGCTGGGACGCGCGCTATTGGGGCGATACGCGCTTGGAGACGCGCCCGGCGGTGAAAGCGTATTGGCAAAAGCGGGTGGTGGAAGGCGCGCGTTACGTGCAGTACGGTTGCCAGGTATCCGCGGTCCCGGCACAGCCGCAGCCGTCTTTATCCGGGAGCGTGGTCCCCACGGGGGCGCGCCAAGCCGGAGGCTTCCGCATCGAGTTCCAGGGCCGCGGCTATGGGCTCGAAGGCGCGCGCAAGGATTGATGGCGACCCCGCGCATCAATGCGGGCGTCGCGTGATGGTAAACGCCAGTACGCTCCCAGGGTATTTCCGGACTTAGCGGAGCTGGCGGACCTCGCGGACCCCGAGCCCACAGCCAACGCCGTGGTGACGGGCTTGGGATCATACGCGGCCCAATCCACCAGGGCCGAGATGGTATTGGCGGGCGCCTGATTAGCGGCGGGATTGTCCGGAGGGGTCCAGGTGTTGGTATGCCAGGCGTTGATCAGGAAGCGGCTGGCGCGGGCGGGAATGCGCGCGCGTGGCCCGCGGTAATCCCATAGTACCAGACGCGAGCTATCCTTGGGATTGATCATCCAGCCCAGCACCCTCTCGGCATCCCAGGAAAGCCCGTACTCGTAAAAGGCGGTGGAGGAATTGTAGCCCGCGACGGTCGCCACCGTGGTCGGATCGTTCTCGGCTCCGGTCAATTTCGTTCCCGCGCCCCAGCCCTCGCGGTACTCCGTGTCCAGGATCTTTCCCGTCGCCAGGTTCACGGTGCGGGTTACCCGCTTGCTTACGGCATCGGCGTCGCGATAGTCGGTCCAGAAGGTGAGGTACAGGACTTGCGGCTCGCCGCATAGCCATTCGAAATCGAGTTCGCTATTGTCCGGTAACCCGTTTCCATTCTGATCCGAGCCGTCGTTGAAATAGGTGAAGAATCCGGTGACGATGCCGGCATTGGGCTGCTCCTTGCAATCGGCGGTGCGGATGCGCGCGGTCAGGGTGCCGTATTGGAACAGGGATTTGCTTTCCACTTCCGATCCGCCGGCGGGACTGACCGCCGCGCCTTTGCCGATCGACAATTGCAGGGCCTTGCCGTCTTCCGCCCCGGCCGCGGGGATATTGGAAACCGCCTGGCTTCCGCCATGGGAGACGAAGTCGAAACGCGCGGACGCGGAGGCATTCCAATCCTCCCGGAACGCGGGTAATTGCGCCTGCGCGGATTGCGGGTGGAGCGCTGCCAGCGCCAATCCGAAAAGGGACGCGGGCAAAGACGGGCTGAAAAACGCGATATGATTCTTCGCAACCATGGGGTTTCCTCCCGCCCATAAGCTAGCACGGGAATCCCGGACCGGGGCCGCTTCCGGCGCGAAAGCGTTCGCAAAAATGGTATAATGCTTCCATGGCCCGCGCCGCTGCTTGGATGGATGAATATTGGGAACGGGGATTCGTCACCCTTCCCGGGGTTTTCCCCGCGGAGGAAATCGCCACGCTCTCCGGGCACTTCGACGAAATCCTGGCCCGGGCCACGGGCCTCAACGCCATTACCAAGCAGGGGCTCACCGAATTCCGCATCGTCCCCATCGACGGTAAGCCCACTTTGAAGTTCGCCAAGTGGGCCTCGGCTTCCCATACGGGGCTCAACGCGTTCCGGACCTCGCCGCGCCTGTTGGCGCCGGTGATGGAATTGCTGGGGCCGGACCTCCGTTCCATCACCAACCAGATGCATTACAAGAATCCCGGCGACGGGGTGAGTTTCCAGATGCACCAGGATTGCACCTTCCGCAAGCCGGACGCGGCCTACCGCGATTTGTTC
>JAHFCH010000126.1 GCA_023249635.1 Fibrobacterota bacterium | reverse complement strand
CTACGACGGCAAGCGTTCGGCCTTTTACATCGACGGCTCCCTGGCGGTGTCATCCGATGCCACCGGACCTATCGGGGTCTCGACCGATTCCCTGGCCATCGGGTTCGCGCCTTCCGGTCCCGACAACCAATATTTCCAAGGCTTGATTGATGAAGTGGCCGTAAGCGGAATGCCGCGCTCGGCAGATTGGATCAAGCTGGCCTACGCCACCCAGCGCCCGGGCGCTACGGCATTGCGGCTGGTGATCAGGAAATAGCCGTAAGCGCGTATATCACCCCACGGTGAGCCGCAGTGGGTCACCCTGTGCCACAATGCGCTCCGGCGCAGCTTGGTTTCATCCGCCGCGGCGGATTTCGGCGGCAGGGTTATGCGCGAGTATAGGGGGATTTGTCATAACGATTCCAGGAATGCGATCAAGGCTTGGCGATCGGCGGGGGATGCCTGCCGGACGGCGAGCTGCGACCGCTCCGCCTCTCCCCCATGCCACAGGACGGCCTCCATCAGATTGCGGGCCCGCCCATCGTGCAGGAACAAGGTGTGGCCGCTGACCACCTTGGTCAACCCGATGCCCCACAGGGGAGCGGTGCGCCATTCGCGGCCGTCGGCCTCGAAATCGGCGCGCCCATCCGCCAGGCCTTCTCCCATATCGTGCAGCAGCAGATCGGTATAAGGATGGATGATCTGCCGGGAGAGACCGGGCCGGCCCGGGACCGCACCCGTGCGCATCTCCCCGAGGTGGCAGGCCGCGCAGCCCGCCGCGGCGAACAAGGCTTCCCCGCGCATTACCTGATCATCGTCCCAATCGCGGCGGCCGGGCACGGCAAGGGATGCGATATAGAACGATACGGATTCCAGAGACGCGCTGTCGATCTCAAGGGAATCGGTGTCGCAGGCGGGCAGATCGCCGGCGCAATTCTCGGTCGGGAAAAGCGGATTGGTAATCCCCATGTCCTGGCTGAAGGCCCCGGCGTTCTGTTGATCGAGATTGGGATTGTTCGCCTTCCATCCGAAACGCCCCAGCACCTTGGCCTTCGCTCGTACGTCCCAGACATGATTGGGCCGGCCGGAGATCCCGTCGCCGTTGCGATCGTCCGGATCGGCGCGGGAGAGGATGTCCGCTTCGCCCACCGCCTCCAACAACCCGAGACCGAACACCGGAGGCGCCACGCGCGGCGAAAGCATAGGCGTCTCCGCCAACGGCTTCCAGGGGTTCCGCAGGGTGTAACGGGGAACGCGTAACGCGACGGTCCCTCCCTCCGCGAACGCCACCAGGGAATCGGTGTAAGCGATGTCGATCCCGGCCTCCGGGATTTCCCCGAATCGGGCCCGCGTCTGGATCTGACCTCCGAATCCTGGCATGGCCTTGGGCCCGCCGTGGGCGTCCTCCCCCGCCCCGCTGATGCGGAACAACATGCTCGCGAGGTTCTCGCCGGGTTCCGGTGGCCGCCCCCTGCCGTCGCCCCCGTGGCAGGCGACGCACGAGATATTATTGAAGAGCGGACCGAGGCCGGCCTGTACGGGGTTAGGGGCGGTTACGAACTTGGCGCCGAACACCGCGTCGCCCCGTTGGTGATGATCCGATTCCTCCGGGTTGAGATCCGGCGAAGGCGACGAGAACGCCTGGCTGGTACCGTCGAAATGGGTCATGGAACCGCCGGCCAGGGGAATATCAACGGTAGGCGGAGCCGGGGAATCGGCGCTGGAGAGGCAGCCAGTCACTCCCGCGGCCAGGAGGCCCGGAAGCAGGAGGCTAATCCGCAACCAAAACCGCCGTGACGGAAGTCGCAAGCGTGTAGCGTAAGTCGCGGATGGCCGTCGTCGCCGCATCGATTTTCGCGGGAGCGATGAACATGGCGTCGCCGTACACGCCCATCGCCAGGGTGGCCGCGATGGCGGCGTCCAATTGCACCTCGACCTTGGCGGCCAGGTCCGCATCCTTGCGCGCCACCAGGGCCTTCAGGCCTTGTCCGCTTTTCCCTCCGTATGTCCCCAGGTAAACGTTGCGGGCGCTCCGCAGATTGTCGGCGAAATCGTTCGTGGAGTTGTCGCTGAAATGCGACTCCTCCTCGGTCCTGTCCGGCGGCTCGGAATGGAACGGGCGGAACATCTTTTCCCCCGAAACCTCGTCGCAGATATTGATGATTCCGTTCAAGAGCTCCTCCAGGGCTTGGCCCTCAGTGGCGTAGAGCGTGCTGCCGTGCCCTGCGGTCCGGAACTCCCCGAGGAAATTCCCGCGGGCGGGATCCCAGGCCTTGACCAACTCATCCACTTTCCCCTTCAGGCTCGCGCTTACGGCTTGCAGGTAGGCGAGTTGGCGCGGCGTAAGGTTGGCGGCGTAATGCGCGAGCTCGTTCGCATTGGAAGGATCGCCGAAGATCAGGTATTCCAGGGCATGGAAACCCTTCAAGGTACCGTCGAGATCATCGATGTACTCCTTGGTCAGCGGCACGTCGCTGCCGAGCAGGGCGTCGAGGTCGACCCGGTTGATGGGCCAACTGTCGATCATATCGTCGACGGGCAAGGTGACCACCGGTCCGAACAGGAAGCCTTCGTTGGATTCCCAAGGCACCCTCGCCTCGCGCCAGGCCTTCTGCGCGGCGGCGAGATTGGGGGCATTGGCGGTTTGCTCCAGTTTTGCCATGGCCTGGTACAAGGCGTCGGCCCGGATCTGGAAATCGAGATAGGTCGCGTAGATGACCTGGGTGGAAACGTTTTGCAGCACCTGGGACGCGGAGACCGGAGTGGGATCCGGTTCGTCGGTGCCTAGGTTGCAGGCAGCCAGGCCCAGCGCCAGCATTCCCGGAATGGCACAACGCATGTTATTGCACTACGATACGCCGGGTAAGGCGATGCGGCCCATTCCCGAAGGTGAGCAGGTAAATGCCTTTGCCGTGGCGGGAGAGATCGATTTCCCGATCGAAGGCGCCGGAGCCATCCAAGATCTCCCGGTACGCCACCGACCCGTCCGGTCTTGTGAGTTGCAAGCTTGCGGAACCCGCTCCGGTAAGCTCCGGGCCCGGACGGAAACTCAGGCTCAAGGTGGAGTGGAAGACCGAGGCGGTGAAACCTTGCGGACCGGCCAGACCCGGAGCATCATGCAAATCCGTAGTGATGCCGCAGCTGGGCGTGAAAGGGATTGGATCGGAAGCGATGCCGTTCGCCGAAACCACCAGGGAATACTCGATCTTGGGCAACCCGGGCGGCAAAGTGAATTGGGTGGTGTCGGGCAATTCCCCACGTTGCACTCCCGTACTGTTCCAATTGAAAGTGCGTACGTAATAGGTGTTGGAACCCGCGGTGATGCGCGCGAGGGGGTAGTTGGTATTCAGTTGCACGTCATCGCCATAGGCCGCCCCTTCGGAGATCCCGTTGAAGAGGGTTCCGGTCATGGTATAACCGGAATCGCAATTGCTGCCCGCATGGGTGACCTTTTTCACCGTAGGCTTCCCGGATTCCACCTGCTCGCCGTCGGGAGTGTACACGTAATATTCCCGGCTGCCCTGCCGCCCGTACAATACTGTGCCATCGGGCAAATCGAGAAGGGTGGCCTGATAGCTTCCGCCGTTCGCCGTGTTCGTCCCGTTGGGGGCTTTAACGCGCGTGAAGGTATCGGTAAGGTAGTCGAACTCGTAAAAGGAGGTCGGCGCGGGAAAATGGCTGGATGAGGTCGGGACCGGTGAAACCGCGCAGAGGATTATCCCGTTCGCCATCATGGCCCCGGGAGCATCCGGGGTCCCTTGCGCATTCGGGATTTGCGGACCGGCGGTCCACGTTCCCGGAGCGGGACCCGTACCGGGACGGTAATAGGCCGTAGCCCCTTGCGATCCCAGGAAAAAAGCCCTGCCGTCGGGCAGCAGGAAGGCGGGGCCCGTTTCCGATCCGTAAGGATCGTAGAGCTGCACCGGCACCGTGCCGGAGGCTACCCATTTGTTCAAAGCCGGGATATACCGCTCGGAAGCCGTGCCGCGCGTAGGGACGGTGAGGATACTGCTGTCCGCCAGCTTGACCCAGGATGCTTCGTTGGATCTGCCGATGTTGGAAGGGGCGGTTGAGTAGACATTGGTCTTCGGATCCCAAAAGGAGTTGTACCGGCCCCCGCCCCCGACGTAGGACTGGAGCACCCGGCCGTCCGGCAGGATCTCGGAGATGGCATCCTTGACCAGATAGGGAGGCCTGGGGGTGTTCGTCCAGGCATTCTTACGCGGATCATAAACTTCCCCCGCGGTCCCGCCGGTGCCGTATTCGGCCCCGGCGACGTAGAGCCGCCCGTCCATCAGGAGTTGCGACGAGAAGTAGAGGCGGGTATTGGCCATCGCAGGGACAGTCCTGGAAAAGGTGCCCCGCTGATAGCTCCCGTGGATGTCGGGAGTCAGCTTATCCCAGATATTGCCGGTTCCCGTGCCGCCGGAGGTCGTCTTTGCGATGACCGAGCCATCGGAAAGCAGGGTCATATGCCCGCCGAAACCGTTAAGCGCCTGGTTCGTCAGCTTGGTCCAGGTCCCCTCGGCGAAGCCAGGCGCCGCGCAAAGAGCGCAAACCGTAATCAGTCGCATCCCTACCCCTTTTGGCCGGTTCCCGCCGGCGTTCCCATGGCTCGAGCCATGCTGGTTTTCCGCGCCAGGCAGGTTGCATGTCGAATCGCGAAAAGGCCGATTCCTGGGGCGAAAAACCCGGTTCCACCATGGTTTCGCCGAATCGGCTGTCTCTGCCAGTCAATATAAGGCCGGGGGGCGGTATAGGCTGCGAATCGACAGCGAAAGGGTTGTCCCGGGAACAACCCTCCCCTGGGACGGGCCCGAAACGTTCCGCTCCGGCAATGGCGTGGGTAACCTATACGCTACGTAGCTGCGATAATACCGGACGGAACATCTCCGCCGGGAGTCGGTCCAACCGAAGGAAGCTAAGTAACCCTGGTGTTACCCCACTCTCCGAGGTTCGAAAATCCCGCGTGCGTGAGAACAATCCGTTTTTCCAGATTCACGGGTTGCGGGCAGGTCTCTCGCATTTTCCGTTCTCCATCCGGTGCCCGGCCTGGAAAGTCCGGCGGCAAGGGTCTTATCGAGGGAGATCCGGATTTTGGGAATCATGTTCTCTATTTCATGCACAGCCATGTTGCGCGGATTTTTTTAAGATGGCGATCCGTTTCCCATGTCGCTTTTGGACAAGTTCCGTACCTGGAGATTTTACATGCGCCTGCTCATCGCCTCTTGCAATCGTCTATTCCCTTTCGCTCTTGCGCTATGGGGCGCCTTCGCTCCCGCCATCCACGCCCGCGTCGAACCCACGGGAACCGGTACGCCGGCCGTGGCGGAGTCGGATGATGAAGAGGAACGGGAAGACCCCGCAGCGCGGCAACGGTTCCGCCTGCTCTCCCTCACGTCCGGGAATCGGCAATACGATCCTAACGATCTGGTGAAGGCGAAAGCGCACGTGCGATCCATGCGCTTCAGCGCCTCGGCCTGGCCCAAGGGACAAGCCGCGGCCGCGCAAGAACAGGCTACGGCACCGCAGGGACAATTGATGATTCAAGGCGCCGCCGCGGCCCTGACGGCAGGCATCCAGCCTTCCGATTGGACCCCGCTCGGACCGGGCAATATCGGCGGGCGTACGCGTTCCCTGGTCATCCATCCCACCAATCCTTCCATCATGTACCTGGGTTCCGTGGGCGGCGGCATCTGGAAGACCGTGAACGGCGGGACGAACTGGACCGTGCTGGCCGACTTCATGCCCAGCCTCGCCATCGGCGCCATGGTCATGGATCCCAAGAACCCGAACATCCTGTACGCGGGCACGGGCGAGTCCTATCCCTACGATGGCCTGCGCGGCGCGGGCATTTTCAAGACGACGGATGCGGGCGTCACCTGGAACCAGCTCACCTCCACCGCCAATAGCAACTTCTACTACACCAACCGGCTGGCCATCAGCCCCGTGAACAGCCAAATCCTGCTGGCCGCCACCCAGAGCGGCATCTGGAGGACCACGGACGGCGGCGCCAATTGGACGCAGACCCAGCCCGATATCAGCACTGATCTGGAATGGCACCCGACGGACGGGACCAAGGTCGTCGCCTCGGGCAACGGCAATGCTTCCTACTGGTCCGCCGACGCGGGCATCACCTGGACCGCCTCCTCGGGCATGCCGGCCTTCGGCCGCGTGGAACTCGCGTTGGCGAAATCGTCCCCCTCCACCATCTTCGCCTCGGTCTTCCAGAACGGCGGCGAGATTTACCGTTCCACCGACGGCGGGCATACCTTCAGCTTGCGGAACACCGGCAGCCAACTGCTGGGCGGCCAAGGCTGGTACGACAACGCCATCTGGGTGGACCCGCTTAACCCGAACAACCTGATCGTAGGCGGCACCGGCATGTCCATGAGCACGGACGCGGGAGCGACCTGGTCGAGCATCTGGGTAGGCGATCTGCACGCCGACCAGCATTACCTGATCGAAGCGGGAGGATACTCCGCCACCAACCGCGGCGTGTACGCGACCAATGACGGCGGCATTTTCCGTACCGACAATTTCCTGAACATCATGAACGGATCCTTCTGGTACAGCGTGAACCATGACCTGGGGGTTACCCAATTCTACGCGGGAGCGGGCAACGCGAGCAACGGCATGTACATGGGCGGCACCCAGGACAACGGCACCCCTCGCTACAACGGCACCTACAACGGATGGCTGGACGTGCTGGGTTCCGACGGCGGCTGGACCGCATCCGATCCCAATCTCGCCGCGGACGGTTCTTCCTACTGGTACGGTGAATTCCAGAATTGGGCCACATTGCGCGTGCACCTGGATGCTTCGGGCAACGTGCTGGACAATACCTTCTTCACCAACACCAGCGACTTCGGGTATTTCATCCCCCCCATGGTCCTGGACCCGAACAATCCCCAGCGCCTATATAAGGGCGGCTCGCAATTGTGGCGCCTGGACAACGCGCGGACCGCCGCCTATGACGCCACCTGGGCGATGGTGCGGCCTTCGGGCGAAACCATCTCCGCCATCGCGGTGGCTCCGGGCAACTCCAACATCATCTGGCTCGGGGCATACGGAACGGTCATGTCCACGGCCAACGCCCTGGCTGCCACCCCCACCTGGACCACGCGCGGTTCGGGCGTCCTGCCTTCGGAATATTGCACGCGTGTGACTGTCGATCCGACCAATACCAATCGGGTCTACGTCACCTACGGCGGCTTCAACCACAACAACGTATGGAAGAGCGAAGACGGCGGCAGCACGTGGAGCGACATCACCTCCAATTTGCCCGCGGTGCCTTGCCGCACCCTGGTCGTGAACAAGTGGAACAGCAACCGCATCTACGTAGGCACGGAAATCGGCGTGTTCGCCAGCGAGAATCGCGGCGGCACCTGGTCCCCCGGCAACGACGGCCCCGCCAATGCTTCCGTGGATGAATTGTTCTGGGTCGGGAACAAGCTGACGGCGGCCACCCACGGCCGCGGGATGTTCCGCATCACCGTGAACACGCCTCCCACGGCGGCCATCACCGTTCCGGTGAACAACGCCAACTTCCCGGCGGGCTCCAACATCGCCATCACCGCAACCGCGAGCGATCCGGACGGCTCCATCGCCAAGGTGGAATTCTTCCAGGGCGCCACCAAGCTCGGCGAGGATGCATCCAGCCCCTACCAAGGCACCTTTCCCAATGCCCAGGCCGGGTCTTATGCATTGACCGTCCGCGCCACCGACAACGACGGCGGAACATTCACCTCCGCCGCGGTCAATATCACCGTGGGGACCGCTACCGGCTTCCCTCTGCCCGGCCGTCTGCAGGCCGAAGACTACAAGACCGGGGGCGAAGGCGTGGGCTACCATGACCTGACCGCCGGGAATACGGGCGGCGTGTACCGCACGGACAACGTGGACATCCAGGCCACCACCGACCCGAACGGAGGCGCCTATAACATCGGCTGGACCGATGCGGGAGAGTGGCTCGAGTACAATGTCAACGTCGCCGCGGCCGGCACCTACTCGTTCACCATGCGTATGGCCTCCGGCAATGCGGGGACCAAAACCGCCACGGTAAGCGTGGACGGCGTGTCCAAAGGCACCTTCAGCACCACCGACGCATCGGGCTGGCAAAGCTTCAAGGATGTTCCCGTTACGGGGGTGAGCCTGACGGCAGGCGCCCATGTTCTGCGGATCACCATGACCACGGGCGGCTTCAATCTCAACTACCTCGACGTTACCGCGCCGGCCAACCAAGCGCCCATCGCGAACGCGGGAGCCGATCGCAGCGTGAACGCCAATACTCTGGTGACTTTGGACGGCCGGGCCTCCTCGGATCCGGACAACAAGCCCTCTCCCCTGACTTACGCGTGGACCCAGGTTTCCGGGACGGCCGTCACCCTGACCGGGGCCAACACCTCCCAGCCTTCCTTCACTCCTTCTGCCGCCGGCAGCTATACCTTCCGCCTCACCGTCAGCGACGGCGCCCTGAGCGCCTCGGATGATATCGTGGTCACCGTGACCTCAGGCGTGGTCTACATCAACCTGCCCGGCCGACTGCAGGCGGAGGATTACCGCACGGGCGGCGAAGGCGTGGGCTACCATGACCTTTCGGCAGGCAATACCGGGAACGTGTACCGAGCCGACAACGTGGACATCGAGGCCACCACCGATGGCGGACCCGGCTATAACGTAGGCTGGATCCAGACCGGCGAATGGCTGGAGTACAACATCAATGTGGCCACGACCGGGACCTATACCCTCAAAGCGCGCATGGCCTCCGGCGCGGCCGGCACCAAGACGGCCTCGGTCACGGTGGATGGCGCCGCCAAAGGGACCTTCAACCTCAGCGACGCATCCGGCTGGCAAATCTGGATCGACGTTCCGGTTTCCGGGGTCACCCTGACGGCGGGCAATCACATTCTGCGCATCACGATGACCGTGGGCGATTTCAACCTCAACTACCTGGACGTTACCGCCGCAGCCAACCAGGTTCCCATCGCCAACGCGGGCGCGGATAAAACGGTCAACACCAACACCCTGGTGACCCTGGACGGTCGGGCCTCGTCGGATCCGGACAACGGACCTTCGCCGCTCACCTATGCCTGGGCCCAGGTATCCGGAACGGCCGTGACCCTGAGCGGCGCCACTACCTCGCAGCCCACCTTCACTCCGTCCGCCGCGGGAACCTACGTGTTCCGCGTGACGGTTAGCGACGGCGCCGCCACCACCACCGATGATATCCAGGTGACGGTCAATACCGGCACGGTATTCATCAACCTCCCGGGCCGTCTCCAGGCCGAGGACTACAAGGCCGGCGGCGAAGGCGTAGGCTACCATGACCTTACCGCCGGGAACACTGGCGGACAGTTGCACCCCGCGGACAACGTGGACATCGAAGCCACCACCGACGGGGGACCCGGCTACAACGTAGGCTGGATCCAGGCGGGCGAATGGCTGGCCTACGACGTGAACGTGGCCGCCACCGGCGCCTATACCCTGACCGCCCGCATGGCCTCCGGGGCCGCTGGCAGCAAAACCATGGCCTGGTCCGTGGACGGCGGCGCCGCCTCGAACTTCACCTTCACGGACGCATCGGGCTGGCAGAGCTGGCAGAACGTGGTCCTCACGGGCGTAAGCCTAAGCGCGGGTAACCATGTGTTGCGGCTGACCATGAACACCACCGACTTCAACGTGAATTACGTGGACGTGGCCGCGGGCGCCTCCAATCTGCTTCAGAACGGCGACTTCGCGAACGGGATCACGGGCTGGAACAGCTACTTCGCGGCGCCTGCCACCGGAACCATCGCCAACGAAACCGGCCTGGCGCGCATCAGTATCACCAATGCGGGCGTGAACGAGTACGACATCCAGCTCTGGCAGGCCACCCCTCTCACCGCGGGGAAGACCTACACATTGGACTTCGACATCAAGGCCGAGGCCACCCCGAAGAACTTCAAGATCGTGGTGGAGCATAACGGGGATCCCTGGACGAAGTACGTTGAGCAGGCCAAATCGATCACCACCCCCGCCAATACCATCCAGCATTTCACCGTGACCTGGACCCAGGGCGTGGCGGATGCGGGAGCCCGGCTGGTCTTCGACTGCGGCGCCCAGAACGTCAACGACCTGTGGGTCGACAACGTGGTCCTGAAATAAACAGGCGCCATGAAACGTTCCTTGCTTCCCGCCCTGCTGTTTTCGGCAGCCGCCTTCGGCCAGGTTTCCGAATCGTCGCTCTCCGGCCGCATTGCGGGCGCGGACGGGGCCGCTTGCGCGGATGTCCCGGCCATACCCGACGGCTTGCCGAGCGTCTTGCCGCATCTCCTGCTACGCGAGATGTCCACGGGACGTGTGGTTCTGGAAACCCGCGCAGACGCGGCGGGAAGCTTCCGATTCCGGAATGTCCCCTATGCGTCCTACGTCCTGGAAGCCCGTAACAGTGAGGTTACCTGGGCCTCCCGCTCCGTAAAGGTGGCGAACCCCGCCACGTCAGCGGCCGACCTCCCCTGCCCCGCGGCCGGAACGGTCGCGGAAGATTCTGCCGTCCGCTTACCGGAACGGTCGGTCAAGTCCAGCCCGGAAGCCTCCGCCCTGGAAACCTCCGGGCATCTGTTTTACACCGGAGAGGATATCCGCGCCCTGATGGCGCCTTCCCGTGAAAACGCGGCGGAAGCCCTGTTGCTCCAATCCGCGGACGTGGTCCCGGACGAAGACGGCCGCCTGCATGCCCGGGGCGAAGACGCCCAGATACAATACGTGGTGGACGGCATTCCCTGGTCGGGAAACCCCACCCGTGTCTACTCCAGTCTCTTCCGGGCCGATATGGCGAAATCCGTAGACGTGCTATCCGGAGGGTTGCCGGCCCGCTACGGCGCCGGTTCCGCGGTCGTGAACGTCACCACCCCGGACGGACTGGACATTCCCTTTTCGGTGAGAGCGGGCGCCGGCACCGCTTCCCATGCCACGCGGGAAGCCGATGTCGCGGCGGGCGGAAAGTTGGGCGAGCGCGTCGGGCTTTCCCTCAGCGCATCGCGGAGCGCCACGGATCGCTATCTCGATCCCGTATCGGGATTCGACGCCATCCATGACGGGGGCGAAGGGAAGCATGCCTTCGCGAAACTCACCGCGGTTCCCGCGGAAAGCGTAGAACTCCGGATCATGGGCGGCTATGACGCCACCCGGTACGACATCCCGAACCTGTTCTCGCGTACCCCCGCGCAGGATCAGGCGCAGGATCTTCACGCTTACCTGGTGGGCGCGCGCGCCGACCTCGATCCGGTAACGGACGTCCACATCGCCGCCGCCCTGTATTCACGCGGGACAAGCGCCGATCTGCGCAGCGGAGGACTCGCGGGGATTTCGGACCCGGGGGATTCGGCACGGGCACTTTCCCAGAACGAACGCTTCTTTTTGGGCGCGGCGCGCGAGGAAGGCTACCATGGCGGCGCGCTGGAATTGTTCTTGAAGCCCACGTTGGCGGGCAGAACCCACCGCTTCCGCGCAGGGATGTCAGGCGAATTCAATCCGCTTTCCGAATCCTTCGCCTTCGCCATCACGGATTCCGGCATGTCCGGCCCCGACGGCGATCCCCGGCTACGGCCCTATGATATCAGCCGCGGCGGCAGTCCCCTGACCGCGGAGGAAACCCGCTCCGCCTGGGCGGCGGCGGCCTATGTCGAAGACGGATTCGCAATGGGCCGCTGGAGCTTCCTGCCGGGCCTACGCTACGATGCCTTCTCCCTGTTCGAAACCGAACAGGCGCTGTCCCCGCGCCTGGCGGCCTCCTTCGCCTACGCCCCCAATCTCGATCTGCGCGTGTCCCTCGATTGGCTCGCGGCCCGCGCGCCCCTGGAGAACATCCTGCTTTCCAGTTCTCCGGCCTTGCGCCCGCTTTCCGGATCGGAGCAGGGTTCGACGCCGACCACGGTGGGAGCGGAACGCTCGATCGTATTGGACCTGGGCGCGAACTACCGTTGGGGCGAATACGTAACCCTGGACGGCGGCGCCTACGGCAAATACATTCGCGACTTCCTGGTGAAATCGGAGCTCGGGAATTCCGGCCTCATCTTCCCTATCAACCTGAAGCGCGGCCTGGTGGCCGGCGGCACCCTACAGGCGCGTCTCCGCGAATGGCGCCGGGTTTCCGGGACACTCTCCCTGGGTTCCTGCGTTTCCTTGGGCCTGAAACCCGAAGATGGTTCCAGCCCGGTAGCGGCGGGTCTGCTGGTCGGCGAAGAAGGGCACAATTACGGCCATCCCTTCGCGGGGGAAGACGCCTTCCCCACCGAGCACAACCAACTCTTCACGGGCGTCTTGAACCTGCGCTACCGGATGCTAAGCGGCCTGGCCGGCAGCTTCGGCGCGCGCTTCGACTCGGGCCTGCCCTTCGACCTGGTGGCCGCCGACGGCACCGGACTCGATGCCTCGCAGTCCCGGGCGGAATTGAAGCGGCGCGGCTACGGCGATGACGTGATGGATTTGCTGTCCCTGGAACCGGAAGAGCCGGGGTCTCCCGATAAGAGCGTGGCTCCGCATGCCGTCTTCGACCTGGGACTGGAATACCGCTTGCCCTTGGGCCATGGCCCGGCCCTGGAGCTGCATGCCGCAGTGCTCAACGTCCTCGATACGCCTTACCTGTACAAGTTCGAATCGAGCTTTGGCAGCACCCATTTCGGCCGGCCCCGCACGCTGGCATTCCGGGCGTCGGTGGAGTACTGAAAAAG
This sequence comes from Fibrobacterota bacterium, assembly GCA_023249635.1. GTDB lineage: Bacteria > Fibrobacterota > Fibrobacteria > UBA11236 > UBA11236 > Chersky-265. The sequence continues at coordinate 6,512 of JAHFCH010000126.1, read as the reverse complement.
AATCCCGGGTTACGCCTCCGTCCCTTCGCATAGGAAAATCCCTTATCCCATTTTAGCGGAATTGCCCGCTTTCCGAAAGGGAGGACGAATCCGGCTACGACTCCACGTAATGGGAGAACGTATACGTGCAGGATAGCGTATTCCTGTTCCGCAAAATCCGGAGCCCGGTGGGAGGCTGACTCAAGCGGCCGAGCCGTCCTCCTTGGGGCTACGGAGCAATCGCGATTGCTTGATCTTGGATGCATCCGCCTGGAAGGGGCCTTCGCCGACGCGGAATAGCTTTACCTCCGGCACCAAGGTCTCCGGGTACTCGTGCCAAGCCTCCGCGAAATCGGCATTCACCTTGATCAGATGGGCCAAGATGGACTCCGAGAACTTCTTCACCAGGGCCTCGTCCGGTTCGACCGTCACCTCGAAGTAGAATCCCGGCCGTACTCCTGCACCGGCGGTCTCCACCAAGGTCTGGGTGAAGCTGCGGGTGATACGGGATAACCCTTCATCGGCATATACGCATTGCTCCAGATCCTCGGGATAGATATTGGCGCCCATGACGCTGATGGTGAAATCGCGGCGGCCGAAAATCCACATGAAGGGGAAAGGCATCGGGCGCGTACCGGTTTCAGCAATAAGATCCTGGATGTCCACCCCGGCTTCCGCCAGCGCCGCGGTCATCTCGTCGAAACGCATCACCCCGCCCTGGTCGTGGACATTATAGCGGATGCGCGGGGAAAGCACGGATTTGCGCGTGATCGTGAACAGCAATTCCCCGTTGGCGTTGGCCGTAACATGATGCATGATGGGATTGTACTGGAACACCATGGGAAGCCGGGAATCGTGTCCGAACAGCCGGGATCGGACCGCCCCGTTTTTCTCGGCCAGCTTCCTGATCGCCACCGATAAGGGGGTTTCGCCGGCAATGCCGATCTCGAGATCGGTGGCCCCATAGCCGCTGAATACTTTTATGAACCGTTTGCGAAGGTATTCCCGCAGGCCCTCGGACATGCCTTCCCCTCCCACCAGGGCGTCCAAATGATAATCCTGCAAGGGAAACCCGCGCTTTTCTGCGGCGTCAATCAGTTGCTTGAGGAAAGGCGGATAGCCGAGCACCAGGTAGCGGTACTTCGGCCCGAAGAAGGCAAGCGTGTGGAGGATCTTCCCCACATCGGGTCCGGTGTTCTTGACGATGGCGTTCCGCTGCAGGGCCAGGCCCATGTTGAGGCCCGTGGCCCATGCCCCCATGGAGAAAGCGTTGATGGTGATGTAGGGTTCGGTGCCAAAGCAATGCTTGGTGAAATAGCTGATGAAAAGATGGCTTTCCTTGCGCTCGCGTTGGCTCCGCACCCAGTTGTAGGGCGTGCCCGTACTCCCCGAGCTTTCATCGATCATCACCCCGGTGGCGGGAATGCGGCCGTCCACGCAGCGGGCCTCCGTCGGGTAGACCTTGATATAGGCATCCTTGTCGGTTTCCGGAATCAGGCCGTTGGCCGTGGTCGTTCCCAGGAAGCGGGCATAGGCGGGAACGCGGCGCGCGGCCCGGTGGAAGGCGCGGCGGGCTCTGATGCCGCTGGTCCATTCCAGGTATCGGGGAGGCAGCAGGCGGAACCCGGCGATGAAGGTGCGGAAATCCAGGCAGACTAGGGCCAAGGCGATATCCCTGGGAATCAAGGCCACGAAGTGCAGGCGGTCCCCCAGGGTGGGACGCGTCTTTTCGGCTTTTGCTTCGTTTATCAGGATCATGGGATTTCCTTCGCTCGGCTCCTCCCATACGACGATTTGCCGCGGCCATAGTGTTCTAGAGGATGAGGATGGCGGGTATCCCGGCCTCGCTCAAATAGTATCCGACTATCGGATAGCCGAAAATTGAAGGGCACAGTCGCGGAATGGCGGGCGGAAGCCGCCCACCTAAGTTTGGGAAGATCAGAAATAGCCACGGTGGGAAAGGGGTTCGGGGTCGCTTAGGACATCCCCCTGGAGCGGTCAGCTCCCCGGATAACTCCGCAGCAGGCCGAAGCGGATCCGGTTCGTCACTATCGCCGGAAGGGCGCCCGTCTTGAAATTCTTCTCGGTCTTGACCCAGGAGCTCAGCACGTAGGCGCCGGTCCCGGCCTTGCCCCCTTGGCCCGTGCGCCCGGTCCATACGATACGGGCCAGATAGGCAGTGCCGTTGTGGATGGGCTTGAGCATAGGCAAGTCCTCGGGAGTAATGCGTCCCTTGCCTCCGCCAACAAAGGTCCCCAGGTTCGAGAAGATTTTGAAATCGAATTCCGCCGCCCCGGGTATTTCCATGTAAATGACCGTGCCCACGAAATGGCCTTCGCTGCCGACAAACGCGCCGGGGTATTTCCCGTCCGCGGGATTCCCATTCAGAGCCGTACCCCCCTTGTCGAAGGGAATGAAGATCACGTCGGCCGGGGTATTAGGCTCTGATCCGCCTCCGGCTTTCCCGTTGTGGCTTCCATCTGCGAAGGTGATGTACACGATGGCAGGGTCACCCTTGGGCGCCGGGCCGCCGATTTCGATGAAGTGCTTCACCGACGGTTTGTTCCCCTTCGCGTCGGCGATATCGCCGTTGGTATTGATCGCCGCCGAGTCCCCTTTGATGGGGAATTTCAGCGAGGTGGAATCGATCTCCAGCTCGTAACTGACGTCGCCCACGGCCTTGATGGAACGCACCTTTACATCGGCCGCCGCCATCTCCGCCGCATCCCGCTTGAAGACGATGGCCACCTGGCTGGCGAGATTGAAGCTTCCCGGCTCGGAGAGATTCACCTGGACGCGCACGAACGGCTGGATGCTGTCCGGCGCCTTCACAACCGCAGACACGATCACGGGGGGTACCGAATCGTCCACGGGGAAGGCGCCGTCCAGCAAGGGGATGTTGTCTTGGGGATACTGGTGGCCCGAGGTGGCGGGATCCGCCACGGAGGTGATTCCGAATGGGAACGGCTTGGCCTTGAATGTCACTACGATCCGGGATTTGGAACCCGCCGCGAAGGCGATCTCCCCCTGGTCGTTGCGCGCGGTGAGATTCTGATCGGCCGCCGCCCCGAGCTTGAAGGACAGCTTCTCCGGGAGGAATCCCAGATCCATATCGTAGTCCACGATCACGGTTTCGATGCGGCCGTCGCCGTTGCCATCCAGGTAATACGCATGCTTGACGTTGGCGGGCGGCGTATACACGTAGGTTTCGGTCATGACTTCGCTTTTATGCATGCCGGCCTTTACCGCAACGGCTTTCAAGGTCATGGAGACGGTCAGGGGAACCGGTCCGGTGTAGGTTTGCGTCGTACCGCCCAGGGCGGAATCCGGAGTGCTGCCGTCCGTGGTATACAGAATGGCGGCACCGACCGTAGCCGTGGTGATCGCGACCGAGCCCGCCGCTGAGAAGGACTTGCCGGGGGGATTTGCCGTCGGAGTCGCCGCCGTGAGCATGACGAAGGTGTAACTCTCGGTCATGACATCGCTCTTGTAGTACCCGGTCTTGATGGCGATAGCCTTGATGGTCATGGTCTTGTCCACCGTAATGGCGCCCGCATAGGTCTTGGTGGTGCCGCCCAAGGCGGAATCGGGCGTGGTGCCATCGATGGTGTACAGGATGGTTGCGCCGCCGGGAGTGGCCGATGCCAAAGTCACCGAGATCGGGGCGTTGAAAGTCATGCCCGGGGGCGTGGCTACGGGCATGGTCGCCTTCACGATTTCGAAGAACTTGGCCGTAAAGGTATCCGAGCCCTTGGCCTTGGTCCCCTTGACCGAAACGGTGTAGCTGCCCTGTACCGCCGAAGTTACCCACACCTTCTTGGTGCCGGTGGCATCCGTGGTCAGCACGGTGGCGGCGGTGACGGGCTTGGTCATGGCCGAGTCCTCGAACACCTGTAGGCCTGCGACCGGGGTCAGGTTGAAGGTTTGGCCTGCCAGATCGGGCTTGTCGTTAAGCAGCGCGCGGATGGTCGCGCCCACGGGGGTTTTGATCAGCGCGTCGGGACCGGACTTGGCCACGAACTCGACCAGCCAGCTTCCCGTGATGGAGAACTCCACGTAACCGGCGCGGCCGGACTTGTCGCTCGTGAAGGTGATGCGGTAGGTGCCCGGGGCCAGGTCGGTGATCTTGGAGGTGTCGTAAGAGACCTTGGTGCGGCTCGGGTCGATCACGATGCCGCCGTGGGAGGTTCCGACGGGCAGTTTTTCCGGCGTGGTGATGGCGCCGCCCGAAAGCGTATAGGTGGACACGCCGGGGACCACTTTGCAAGTGTCGCTGGTGAGCACGGCGCCGCAGCTCTTGTCGCCGCAGGTGTTTTCCAGAATGTCGTAGACGGCAGGGGGTCCTGCCGAAAGGAGTTTGGCCTCGATGCCTTGCGTTTGCTCGAAGTAGATGGAAGTCTTGATCAGCAGGTTGGAGCCGCTGAACTGGCGTTCGCAGTAGAACAGGTCGAAGTCGTATTTCTTGCCGGCGGTGATGCCTTGGATGGTATCCAGGGACACCGAATCCTTGATGGGCCAATGCGCGCCGCCCAAATCAATGACCAATTTGTTGTCGATAAACACCCAGACGTCGTCATCGCCGATGAAGTTGAATTTCTGGCCCTTCTCGTATTTGAAATTGGCGTGCATCTCCATGCAGAAGTTGAAATTCTGGTTGGCCACCGCGGTAGGCTTATCGGCCGGTGCGCCCATGCAGGCCTTCAGGTCGATATCGGTGGTGTAGCAGTTCGTGTGGTTCGGATCCGTCGGGAACTTGCTGTCCTTGTTCAGGCCGAGCGGGAAGAAGCCGGTGGTGAATTCATCCAGGGAGCTGTATTGCCAATAGCCGTCCGGCGATTTGGAGATGGGCAAGTCATAGCAGCTCTCGTAGTTGGTCAGCGCCGGGGTCTGGCCCGAGGTGGTGTTGAACCAATCCTGCAGGCGGGTGGAATACTTGTAGGTCGAAGCCGGGTTCTTTTCGGGCTTCTTGGTGACGGGATTCAGGGTAGGCAGAATCATGCCTTTGGTTCCCTTGATGGCATCCTCGGCGCGGTTGTCCACTTCGAAGTCGGGATGGGCCGCGGAAAAATCGCGTACCGTTACCGCCAGGTCGAATTTGCAAATACCCAGGGTGCCGGTCGGGAAGGTGGTAAAAAGCTTGGGCGGGCCGACCGGGAAGGGGTTGGGCACGATGAAAACGGTATCCTGGTTATCGGGAGCCAGGGTGGCCGCGAGATCGATGATACCCCCATCCCTGAGGCCGGCGGCGCCATAAAGCTCTCCGCCCTGGAGATTGCGGAAGGAGGCCTTTGTATCCCCGTTCTGCATATAGAAGACGTACCAGCCGCATCGGCTCTTGTTCTCGGGAAAGCGCATGTTGGTCCAATCGGTCTTGTCGGTCTTGATGACCGGAGCGCCGAGTTGGGGCCAGGGGTTGAATAGGTACACGACCTTGGTGTTGGGCGGGATATCGGTGATGATGGGTGGTTTGCCGGGCCCCTGGGGGATGATCCACACGTCGTTCTTGAAACCGGTGGCGAAGAAAACGTCGTCAAGGTGGAAATCCCCCTTGCCGAAGTAATTATACATGGTGTCGTTGGCCCAGGTATCGTTCGCGTTGGGAACGAAGTTGTGGAACGTGAAATTGCGGTAGCCGTCCCCGGTTCCGGGAGGGCCGTTATTGAAGGTGACGGATTGGACGTACCAATCCCCGCCCTCCGGGGTCATGGCGGGACCGTGGTTCGCGATCGGGCCGCCGGAACCTTCCATGTTTATGTGGGCCGGCGGAGTGCTGCGCCTGGCGTCGTCCTTCCAGGGCGAGTAGAAATGGATCCTATAAGTGACGACCTGCCCCTGGGCAAACACCGATTGCAGGCCCAGCAGCGCGAAAAGGACGGATAGACCCGGTAATTTCTTGCCTGCGAATGCCATAGCCCTCCTGTCGGTCGGACGCGCGCACCGTGGTGAGACCAATGTATCCCGGGGCCCCACCGCGCACTTCGCCCAACACCATCGGCCCTCCCAAAGGGTTCTCTGGGGAGAGAACGTCGAAACCCCATTTTTGGCCTTATTTATCAGGGGTTTCAGGGGATCGTACACTTCGTGGAGCGCCAAGCATCCACCGAAGCACCTTGTACCGCCGCGGCGGATTTTCCAAGCAGAAGTGGAGCAAAACCGATGGCTATTCCCTACGCATGAGTCAGCCTGAGACTTTGCCATTCCGGCAGACCAGCGCCAAATTGTCTAACGGGTTGCCCAGGAACCTGGAATTCGCGAAATAATTCCATCTCCTGGTTGGCTTGTTGATTGCTCTAGAGCGGGAACGAATATCCGCCCCCGATAAACAGCGGATTCGGAACGATAGCCAGGGGAACTGGACGCAACGGGAGTATGAGCATGGAACCGACACGGAATATGGAATTGAAGCGTTGGGTAAGCGAGGTATCCGACCTGTGCCACCCTGGCCGCATCCAGTGGTGCGATGGAAGCCAGGAAGAATTCGACGCGCTCTGCGCTCTCATGGTCGAAAACGGGACCATGATCCGGCTCAATCA
>JAHFCH010000125.1 GCA_023249635.1 Fibrobacterota bacterium | reverse complement strand
TGAGAAGTTATTCGTTGTCATAGTACCCCACCTGCTTCATCTGGATGTGTTAGTTGGCACATCCGCATCACACGGCTAAATATGTAAAAACCGAAAGCCTGAAATCTGTGATCCCGCTCACTGCGAAGCGGGACGGGCGCCGGAGCCTGAATTCCAGCATCCGTTGCGTCGAAAATCCGCCTGAATTACTTCACAATCCCATCCGTATCGTATACGACCTGGAGGTTGTAACTGTTATCGACCTTAAAATCGACCCAAGGGTTCTTTTCCGTCGTGAAGACTACCTTCCCATCGGCATTCAAAACATTCCACTGCGTGAATGATTTATCCTTGGTTTGGCAAACTATTCCACTGCAATCACTCACGGTGACGTAATCGGAATAGGCCCAAATCTCGAGGACTTCACCAACGTCCACGTTCATCGAATACCCGCCCTTTTCGCAATGCTCGGCCCCATTGCTCGCCACCAGGCAGAGTTCCGGTACGGTAGAGGTGATGGTGGTGCTCCTCGGGGGCACGGCCGGCACGGTATACCCCAACTTGATGGTGCCGACTTTGCCGCTACTGAAACTGGCAATGATTTTGTGGTTCGCGGTTATGTTCGACACCGAATACAACCCCGTCGGCCAAATCCCGTGTTGATTGTCCACCAAGGTACTCAGGTGGTAGTTCGCACCCGGGGTGATCGTGAATTGGGCGGAGCCCCCTTCATCAACGTTGATGCTGGCGGGACTGATGGTACCGGTCGCGACATCCTTGGAATCGGCGGTTAGGGTGTAGTAGCGCTTGAAGGTCGCGAAGTACTCGTGGCTCGACTTGATAGGCTTGAGCGAAATCAGTTGGGACACGTATGGATCACCGGATCCTGTAACGGGATTGCCGTTATCCGTGATGCTTTCGATGTGATACCCCGCATCCGGGGTGATGGTGATTTCCGGCATCGAGGCCGAATCGAGGAGGGTGGCCGAGGAAAAGGAGATCTTGCCCCCGACCACGCCGCCGGCCTTGATGGTCAGATCGTACTTGCGGTAGAACCAGACCTTGATATTCAGGCGGTCGGTGATGATGCCCGTCGCCGTATAGGTCGACTTGGTCGAGTCTTCCTGCATCAGCTTGCCTTCGTCGTACACCCGCCACAGGCGATGGTGATCCCCGGCGGTAAGGTTGAAGACCTTCGAACCCAAGGAGTCGACGGTGGCCGTCGCGGGTGTTATGCCGCCCAAGCCCCATTGGACGCCGGAAGCGACGTTGAAGGTGCGCACGAAGTGAACCCATAGGGTGTGGGCCGCGTTCACAGCGGGGATGGTAAAGGGACTCGTAATCGCCTGAACAGCGCCATCCACCTTGATGGAATCCACATGGTACAGGGAGCTTAGCGGGGTCAAGGTGAAGCTCGCGTCCTTGCCGGCTTCGTATTCCTCTGTGCCGGGGGTAACGGAGCCATTACCCACCCACGTTACGTCAATGTGGTATGTCTTGCCGAACCAGACATTCACCGCATGGTCGGCGCTCACAGCGGGCAGGTTCAAGGAACCGGTGAGCTTTTGCTTTACCCCGTCGAGGAGGACCGAGTCGACCCGGGAGTTCAAGCCCGCTTCGTACTTCACTGTCAGATCCTTGCCCGCTTCCACCAGCGTAGGGCCCGCGGCGGGGTCGACCTTGCCGGTGCCGGCGCCGAAGGTGGCCACGGTAACGGTCCAGAGCTTCTGGAATGTCACGGTAACGGTATGCGGCGCGCTCACCTTGGCGATCTTATACAGGTTGCCCGATACCCAAACCGTGCTGTCGACGCCGTTGTCCAGCAACTTCAGGAACTTGTAGCCGGGGCTGACGGTAATGGTATAGGTCAGATCGGAACCTTCGTATACCACGGTCGAATCCGGGGTGATATAGCCACCGGTGCCCGCCACGCCCTTCATCGTTATGCCCTGGATCCAGGTCGCCGCCACGGTGTGGCCCCCATCCACGTGGATGGGATAACGGCCCTTGGCGCCCACGTTGGCCTTCTTGTCGACACCGTTGTCCATCAGGGAGACCAGGGTATAGTTGGGGTTCCCGGACACGGTAAAGGCCGTGTCCGAACCGTTGTCCGCCACAATAGTCGCCGGAGTAACGCTGCCGCCGGCTCCCGAAGTGGCAGTGAGCGTTTCCTGCTTCACGAAATCCGCCGCGATGGTATGCGCCGCCACGACGCCCTTAAACGTATACACCGCGCCCACCATGGCCGGCAGGCCATTGGCGCCATCCGCGGCCAATCCCCGCAAGCGGTAGCCCGGCAGTGCGGTGATGGTGAAAGCTTGATCCGCGCCATGAGTCACGGTCACGTCGCCCGAAGGGGCGATGGAACCGCCCACGTTGCCGCTGGCTTTGATACGTAGGTGTTGAGCACGAAGTTGGCCTGGGCCTTTACCTTCACCGAATTGAGGGTGATGGTTGTCGGAATGGAGGCCGTGTCCGTTATGACGGCCGTGCCCTCGAGCAGGGTCCATTTCACGAAGCGGTAGCCGGTAACGGGCGTGGTCGTGAGCGTGATAAGCGCGTTGGGGAGGGATTCGGTGGAGTCGATCTGGGTACCCGCTTTGCCGTCCAGGCTCCGGAACAGGAAGAACTGGGCTTTGCGGATGACCTTCACCGTATAGGTGGTCTTGATGAGACCGCTCTGCGATGTTACCACGATCTTGTAGATGTTTTCGCCAATTGCAAGGGGCATGGGATAGGTGGCCGTGCCCGAAGCCATACCGCTGTCGTTGACGGTCAGAGAAGAGGTCAGGACGGCGAGGGTGGGCTTCAAGGTGACCGAGGCTACGCTGCTGGCCACGGTGTCCGCATAGTCCAGCACGCCCGAGGCGAAAGCGGGCTTTAGGGTAAAGCCGGTGACATCGAGCTTGGAGAGGGAAGCGTTGGCGCTGGGGTCGCGGGCCACGGAGACGTAATAGATATGCTGGGTGCCGTCGGCGGCGGTAACGATGATTTCGAAGACCTTATTGTTGGAACCCACCGTGAGCTTTACCGCTTCCGAGGCGGTCCCCGAAGCCACGGACTTTGCGTTCACGGTGATTTTGGCATCCGCATCCTTGGCCGTCGGAGTGACCGTGACCATGCTGTCCGGAAAGGCGACGTGGGCCGTGAAGTTTGAGATGTTGCCTTTGAAGGCCGGATCCAGGGCACCCGCGGAGAAGGTGAGGTTGGAGAGATCGGCGTTGGCGCTGAGCACCACGGTGACCACCATGGAATCGACATTCCGCAAACCGTCATCATCGGTCACGCGCACATAGACCATATAGGTCCCGGGAGTGGTGGAGGCGGTAAAGGAGGTATCGGTCTTGCCCTTCGAAAGCGGATGGATGGTCGTATCGGTGCCCGGCAGCTTGACTTCGCGCGTCACGATGCTACCGTACTTGTCACTACCGCCCACATGCACCAGCACCGTGGCGCCGACGGTGACGGTGGTATCGTTTCCGGCGCTGGCGACGGGACGATCCAGGTCGACTTTAACCAGCACCGTGTCGAGGCGGACCTTGCCGGTCTCGTCCTTGGCCTTGAGTATGGCGCGGTAGATACCCGCGTCGGGATACTTGCGGTAGGTCGCGATTTTCGCCAAGGTATCGTTGGGCGCAGTCGAATCGTCGAAGACGCCATCGTTCTCGTAATCCCAACCCAGCCAGGCGACCTTACCGTCGACATCGTGGACGGTAGCCTTGAAAGGTACCGAGTCGAGGATGGAGACCGCGGTATCATGGCTGATGGCCAGTACTTCGGGGGCCTGGTTGCCGATGTCGAGGGGCACGCCGGTGATGGTCTCATTGCCTTCCGTATCCCGGACGTAGAAGCGGGCGGTGACCGTGCCTTCCTTCTTATAGGTGGCGGTCTGGGCCGGAAGATCGACCTGGGTGCCGGGGAAGGTGTCGTGGGTGGAATCGTCGTAAGCGCCGTCGCCGTCCAGATCCCACTTGTACATAACAATGGAGCCGTACTCCTGGGAGGCATGGGGCGAGAAGGTTATGGCGGTGTTCACCGGAGCGCCGGTCTTCGAGGCCACGGTGAGCTTGGGCGCATCGCGCCGTACGTCCACGTGGGTGGCGACAAAGACGCCGTTGGCGATGGACTTGGCCTGCACGTAGGTTTCGCCAACGGAAACGCCGGTGACCGCGCCTGCGGTATCGATAGCGGCTACCGCAGGATTGAGGGAGCGCCATTCCACCCTCTGATCGGACCCGGAGGGAGAGACCGTTGCCTTCAGGGATTCCGATCTGCCGCCCAGGTATACCACGATGGAATCGTGGTTGACCGTGACTACATTGCCGTTCGGTGCGGTGACGGTGACGCGGAGCTTGGCGCTCTTGGTGTTGTCCTTACGGCTCCGGACGGTGATATCGGTTGAGCCGACCATCTCCGGATTAACCTTTACTTGGGTGCCGTTCCCGCCCGTAGGCAAGGTAAGGGACACGATGCCGTCGCCCGCCAGGCTCCAATCCACGCTTTGATCGGCATAGGTGGGCTTTATGAAAGCCACAACCGCGACGCCGGCGGAGCCAAGGGGCATGGTGATGGTTTCCGGTTCAGTGCCTACCGAGACAGGCGCGGCGTTGGGCTTACTGATGGTATCCACCACCACCTTGTCGCCGTTGCCTTCGAAACTGCGCGTCTCGTCGAAGCAGACGCCGCCAGCCTTGGTCCCGAACACATGGATGGTGGCCTTCGTGCCGTCATATTTGCCCGCGGAGAGGCTCTTGAGTTGATCGGTAGAGGTGAGGGGGCCGTTGAACAGGGTGTCGATGACCTGTTTGTCCTTGTTCAGCAATTCGACGATGACGTTATCGCATGCGGTCCAGCTCGTATCCCCTACCAGATCGAAACGATCTTCGACGGCGGCTTCGTTGAGATGACAGGCCCAGAAGACGGAGAGCCCCAGGAAGCCTGCTACGAGAAGAAGCTTGCGCATTTATGCCTTACTTGGAAGCGGTGGTCTCGCCCGGGATGGTAATCACGTGTTCTTTGGCCGGTTGATCCGAAGTCGCAATGAAATAGGCCACGGTTCCGGCCACGACCAATCCCACGCCCCCGGCGACCAGCAGACCGTTGCTCTTCCAGAAGGAAGGCTTCTCATCCTTCTGGGCGGACATGTATTCCTTGGAGGGGCCGGTGGAAGCGGGCTGGGCCGCCGCGGCCGAGTTGGTCGATCCGGTGGCCGGCTTCTGCGGCATGGAGATTTGCGAGCTGTCCACGCCGAAGCCCTTCTGGCGGGCGAGGAATTCCTTGCGCACCTTATCGAAGATGCGGTCGATCTCATCGCTCACGAACATGTCCACCAGCTCGGCGGAGGGCATCATCTCCAGGAGGCGGTACATGAAATACCGGCCCTTTTCCCGGGACTGGGGGTTGGCGGAATAGACCACGGCCAGATGCTTGGCGATGAATATGCTATCGGCGCGGGGGTAGGTCTTGTTGGCGCGGTTGAAGGCGTCGATGAGGGTGGTCACCTTTTCGAAGTCGCCTTCGTTGTAGGCTTCGTGGATGTCTTTTTGGTTCAGCATCACCGCCTTGCCATTGGACGGAGCAGGGGCGGCAGCGGTCTTGGTCGCAACCGGAACGGGTTTCGCGGCCGGAGCGGCCTGGGCGGCCGCCGGTTTCGCGGCCGGGGCGGGTGTGGGTTGGATCGCGAATGCGGGAATGGCGATAGCCAGACCCAGGGCGATCTTGGTCAGTACGGACGGATGGTTTTGCATGCGCGTTCCCGGAACGAAATTTTTGGTTCGAAGGCAGGCAAAATCTAATTATTCTGGCCGAAAGCCCTAGCCCGAACCGCGCCCGAAACCGGGAGCGTGAGCAGGCTCACGCAGCGGAAAGGACCCCTAAAATCCCCAATTACCCGACTCGCGCTGTCCGGGCCTTGGAAATTCGCTAGGGAGATCCTTCCCGCCGCGCCGTGATCGCGTATTGGAGCTTGGAACCGTCCTGGGCGGTAACCTCGACGGTGAAGAAATTGTCGCCGACGGCGACGGGGACGGTGCCGGAATCGGCCTTAAAGGCTCCGAGATCCATGGCTTCCACCTTGGCCGAGGCGTGGGATTCGCTGACGCGGGGGAAGATCATCAGCACGCTGTCGGCATAGGCCAGGGTAACGACGTAGTTACGGACATCCTTGCGGAAGGCCGGCGCCAGGGTTCCCACATTGGTTCTCAGGTCGGACAGGGAATCGTCAGGGCTGTACACAACGTGCACCACCATGGTGTCGTACCCGGCCAGGCTGTCGGAATCGGTAACCTTGAGGACGCATACCAAGTCCCCAGGGCCTTCGGGAGCCTGGAAGGAACTTTCCATCTGGGTAACCGCATGGAATTCACCGGTGCCGATGCGCCATTCCCGCGATACGATGGGCCCGTACCCGTCTTCGCCTTTGGCATGCAACCGCACCTGGGTCTGCACGACTACCGTGGTATCCTTGCCGGCGTCGGCCCAAGGCGGGTCCTGCACGGTCTTGATATTGACCTTGGCCTGCACCGAACGGCCGCCGAGGTCCCAGACTTTGAGAACGCAGGCCCGGGTACCAGCTTCGGAGAAGCGCACGCCGAAACGGATTTTGCTGCGGCCCCCGTAAATGGCCGCTGAATCTTCGGGACGGCCATCGCCATTGCAATCCCAGGTATAGCCTGCCAAATCCCCGTCCATGTCGGTAACCTCGGCCGCCAGCGGCACGCTATCGCGGATGGAGACCGTGGTATCGCCCGGTATGGAAACCACCATAGGAGCCTGGCCCGCGGGCTTGTTGGGAATGAAAACGGTATCGATGGGGTTCTGGCCCGGATCCTGGACCACGTCGAGGGCGATCACGTGTTGGCTGGCTCCATCGTAAAGGCGGATTTCCCGGTAGACGAGTTTGCCGCCTTTCCAGCCTTCGATGACGATGCGGACCACGCCGCCCTGGTAGGGGCCCGCCGGCAGCCGATTGAGGCGGGAGAGCGAGGGCAGGCTATCGTCGTACAAGGTGGCCAGCACGTGGCCGGTGGTATCGTCCAGGCGGATGGATACACGGGCATAGTCGGTAAGCGCCGGGCTGGCCTCGAGGCTGAAAAAATCCCCGGGATCGGCTTGATCGTTGATGCAAGCCGTCAGGCCTAAGACGACCGCCGCCAGGGCGAGCCGCGACCATCGCAGCTGAAGCTTACTTGGAAGCGGTCGCGGGGACGGCATAGATCTTGGAAGCCGCGGGCTCGCGGCTTCCGCCTGTGTTGAAAAGGGTTAAGGCGACTACGGCCAGGGCGGCGCCGCCGCCGATCCAGACCCCGGGTTCCTTCCAGGCCGGCGACTTAGCGGCGGTCCGGGCCACGGGGGCCGGCTTGGATTCGGCAGCCAGGGTAACATCGGTGGTACGGGGGGCCTTGGCCACGGGAGCCGGCCGGGGCGGGAGCTTGGCGAGGGCGGGCGGGCGCGGGGCCTCGGCATAAGCCGGGGCCGGGCGCGCAGCGGGGCGTGGAACCGGCGCGGAAGCGGAAGCTGGGGCGGCCAGTGGGCGGGCGGCGGCGAAGGGTTGGGCGGGATACGGGCGGGCGGCGGGTTGCGCTGAGTAGGTACGGGTGGCGGCCGCGGTTTGGCCCTGCTGCGGACGGGGGGCGACTGCGGATTGGCCCGCGGCCGACCGCTGCTGGACAGCGGCGGCGACCTTGGGCTTGGCCGCATCGGTCCGTAGCGCATGTTCCTTGCGCACTTTGTCGAATACCGCATCCACCTCTTCGCCCACGAACATATCGAGCAAATCGCCGGCAGGTTCCAGGTCGAGCATGCGGTACATGTGGTAGCGACCCAGTTCCCGCGTGGTGGGATTGGCCGCGTAGACCACCGCCAGATGCTTCTCGGCAAAAAGGCTTTCGGCGCGACTGCAGGCGCCGGCCTTCTGGAAGCTTTCCAGCTCTTTGATCACCTTATCGAATTCTCCCTCGCGGTAGAGACCGTGGATGCGGTTTTGATCGAGGCCGCGCGCATCGATCACCATCGTCGCGGCGAGGCAGACGGCCGCGAAGAGAACGGAACGGATGGCCTTGTAGGCAAGGGCCACGGAAACCTCCGGAACGGAAAACGTGCGCCGAAACCCCTCGGCGTCCTTTTATCATAGGGGAGGCGGCATGGCGGGCGCAAGCGCGATGCGCAGGCTTGACCGGGACGTTACCTCGAAGTTACAGCGGGACTTGCAGCGGTTCCGGAGGATGGCGGAAAGGGGAAGCGGGATCTGGCGGAAAACTTGAAGTGGATTGGCCGGATTACCGGGGGAGCGGGCCGGGGCCCGGGAAGCGGCCCCGGAGGGCCTCAGGGATCAAAACCCACTTTGTATACATAAGGAACCCCGCCATGAGCTACGTAAGCCACATCGTTTGGTCCGATCGAAAGATCGATCTGGACGAATTGCCTGCTTGCACCTGCCGTCCCCATTTTTTTCCAGACTAAACCTGTAAAAGCGTAGACTGTTACGAAACCGCTCTCATTAAATGCGACGACAGGATTCCCCGAGGAATTGAATGCGATGCTGTAAACGCCTTCGCCAGCAGCATTGTCGCTTACAAATCCAAGTCCTACCATCTTCCATTCGGACCCCGAATATTTCTTAACGAACATTCGCGCCGAACCGTTGTTAAAATCCATACCAACCAGATGCGGCTCCCCGAACTTATTCACCGCCAGCCGATCCGCGGCTGGAGTATTCAGGGGCAAGCCAGTGCTGGAGAGCTTCTCCCACTTCGCACCACGGTACCTCCAGATTTCCATCGGAGAGCTAGGATCGCTCCAACCGCACCGGAAATGCACGTAGGGAATATCAGTGAGCGAATCGAATTCCATCGCTATGCTGGTCAGTGTGATATTCTTCTTCCAATTCAAGGGCGGGTAAGCCTGATTCCAGATTGCGCTGGAATACTTGTACGTATAAAGTATTGTATCAGTGTTTGCCGCGATATAAGGGATCGACACCCTACCGTACGCGAAGGAGTAGGAAGGGTTGGTATAGGTGTAGGGAAAGGCGGAGCCCGGTTCACCCCAGAATGGGGGAGAATAGTTCGCTAGATGCAACATCCCATCGCCACCGGTGTATAAGAAACTCGGCATCCCAGAAGCCGGGTTCCTGCGTAGCATTCCCCCGCCGGTTCCCGAAGGAACTGCCGAGGTATTGACCCAGGCTGAGCCATCGAATGTTTTCACGATGCCAGGGCTACCTCCGATATTCAGGAACGGTGCGCCCGTAGCGGAGGCGATGATTTCCAGGGGATTCGCATCCGTTGAGGAAACCGCCCCACCGACCAGCCCCGATTTAAGGCAATACAACGTGCGCTTCCCGATGGGAGACCAGTTTCCAGCCGAATCCTGTTCCTGGACAAAAAGTGTATATGCCCCTTCCGCTGGGAGGTCGCTGCCAGGGGAATAAGTTTTGGTCCCCGCAGCAGCCGGAATCGCGCCGGAAGCCATATCCGAATCGTTAACCTTGAGTCTAAAGGAGCCGCTGCCACCGTTACCACCCGTAGTCCAGCTCCAGATGGGACGCATGGAATTGACGGGCGAGACCGGAACTGCCATGTCGAGAACGGGCTTGTTGGGGCCCGTAAAGTCGAGAGTTATCGCACCGGTACCACTACCCGACCAATTGCCTGCAGAATCCTGCTCTTGAACGAACAGGATGCGCTTGCCCTCAGGCAAATCGGACTTCGCCAGATATTCGACCTCAGTACCCTGGGTTGCACCCTGGGTTAGGTCCCCGTCATCAAGTTTGTAACGGTAAACGCCCCTACCACTTCCACCCGATTTCCAGGTCCATGTCGGGCGCGTGATAGTCGTGGGGGATTTCTGATTTAGGGAAACAACGGGGACCCCGGGGCCGATGGTATCCACAACTAAGATCCAAAAGCCCGTGGAACTCCAATTGCCTACCGAGTCTTTTTCCCTCACCAGCAACGTATGCTGCCCGTTGCTTAGGTGGATGCTGAGCTCGGTTAACCTGGTTTCTATCCCCTTGGTAATATCCGGCTGGTCGAGCGAGTATTGGAACGTGGCGATCCCCCCGCCACCTGATTTCCATGTCCATTTTGGAACGGGATTGTTCGTCAGCGCCCCGGCAGAGGAACCAACTATGGGAGAGGATGGACCGGACGTATCAACTTTGATCGCGAACTGCCCGCTCCCGGACCAATTCCCAGCAATATCTCGCTCCTGGACATAGATGATGTAGATCATCCCGTTCTCGAAGCTTGAAAGGGCAAAACTGGTATCCGACGCTTCCTTGGCACCAATGGTTAAATCCGGATTGTTGACTTTTGAACGATAGAGACCTTGCCCCCCTCCTCCCGAGCTCCATGACCAGGTCGGAGGAGCATTTGTAACGGAGCTCCCGTTCACCTTCGGCACGCCAGGTGCAATGGTATCAATCGTGAAGTCGAGTTTCGCCTCTTCCGACCAATTTCCGGCGCTATCGGTTTCCCTTAGCAAAAAACTATGCGGCCCATGCGAGAGATCAGCGCCAGCAACCAAGTCTGAATCAGTGGCGGATAGAAGGCCTTTCACTCTCTCGCCCATATCAATGCGATATTGGTACCCGGCGCCTCCCCCTCCCGTGTGCCAAGTGAACTTTGGCCGCCGTACGTTCGTAATTGCGGCACCGACTAAAGATGGTACCGGAGGCTTGGGGACAGTTAGATCTACAATCACCGAACAATTACCAGGCTCCGACCAATTGCCCGCGAGATCCCGTTCCTGGACGGAAAGCGAATGAACGCCTTCTGTGAGCGAGTCCGGAACCGAAAAGGCAGTGTCCTTTGTTTCCGGGTCCGGAACCGATCCGTTATCCAACGTATATCGGTAAAAGCCAGCACCATCTCCTTTCGTGGCCCATGTCCAGCCAGGACGGGAAGTATTAACTAATCGAGGGCAACTGACGGCTGGCTTCACAGGAGGCACGGTGTCGTAAGTGATTCGAACGAGAACCGAATGCGATTGCCCGGCCGAATCTTGGCTCGACCGCGCGATCTCGTTCAGCCCGGGTTTCAGCTTTTCCAATTGCAACGTATCCTGAACGATACCGTTAATCGTCCACACGATTTTTACTGGTGATATGCGGGAATAGGAATAATCCAATGGACTCTCGATTATTAAAACTGCTCCTCTTACCGGCCGCACCCGCTTCGATGCAAGTGTATCGTTCCCTTGATTGTCCTTAACATAAAACCGAACCTGCACAGGAGTTTCAGTATCGTATTTCATAGACACCGTTTTAACGGCATCGCTGGAATCATCCCACTTCTGATCTCCATCGAGATCCCACTTGAATTGCACGATCTTCCCGGAGATTTTCCTCGCAACCGGGTTGAAAGCAATAAGTTTTCCCAATGGGACTGTCGTATCTTGCCCAATAATTAATTGCGGCATGTCCCGGCGTACTTGTATGGTAGCGCTATCTTTCTTCGAACTATCGGCAGCACTAACGGCAAATATTGTCACGAGCCCGGGCGCGAATCCCGAAACCCGTCCCGCGACATCCACTCCGGCCTTGGCCTTATCCGCCGACTTCCACTGGATTTGTTGCGGTGATTTGGCTGGCTCAACCTTTGCGATCAATTGGATCGGCTCGCCGCCAATGAAGACTTCCGAAGCCGCTGGCTGGCCGATCGAAACGCGATCGATGGTAGATCTTTCCAGAACCGTGATGTATAACGTATCCCTCGCTTCCGGTGAATACGTAGACCGCGCGACGATAGCGGCGATGCCCGTCGCTATCGGCGAAACCACGGTCCCGACCAAAGTTACCACGCCTTCCTTCAATACCGTGAATTCCACCGAGGGGTTTGCTTCAAGGGGAAACACTGATACGCTCAACGTATCCGAAACTCCTCCGACATAAAGCGTGAGCGGTTTGCGTTCGAAAGCGATGCTTTTCACGGAGACGGAATCCGAAACGATTAGAGTAGTAGAATCCCGCAACACACCATTCGCTTCGGAGCTGGCCCGTAAAACCGTCGACCCTTTCTTGATACCGGATATGACGCCGTTCCCGTCCACCTTCGCGATCGTGCTATCGCGAATGGACCAAGCAATCCGCGTATCCGAGTTGGAGGGAATTACAGCTAAAGGCGCCTTTAGAGTCGCACCACCGGCCACCAGGTAAAGCGTATCCTTTGGGATATCAATCTCGATGGGTAAGATGGATTTGGCGCTGACCTTGACCAGTATCTCGAATTTCGTTTTGCCGTCCGCTCGCAATTTGGCCGTTGCTTTCGCAGGCCCAACGGACTTCCCAAAGAATCGAGACTGGGTTATTTGCAGGATGGAGGGATCAGAACTCTCCCAGACAAGTCCTTTGTCAGATAAGTTGTCAGGCTGGACTTTAATTTCCGGGATAGGGATGGAATCACCTACCGGCAAATTGATATCGCTTTGAGGATAGTATAGGGCCGCTAAAGGGGAAATCTTGACGATGGTACCCGCAGTCTTTTCATTTCGACCGTCGAACTGCTTCTCGACCTCGTAAACGAGTACGCTATCCATGAATCCGAATATCCGGATATGGACGGCACCGCCATCCCATCCATCCACTTTTAATTCGCTGATTTTCGCGCGTGAATCGACCTTTCCGTTGAATACCGTATCCAGAAATACGGAATTCGAATCGAAAAAGACGACGACAACAGAGTCGTAAACTTTAAGACTGTCGTATAATTTATCGAAGGATATCGCGTCCGATGTTCGCGTCTCCGGTTCCAGCCGGCAAGAGAAAAGAAAGGCGATCATCAGTCCGGTTAGGATCCGCAACCAAATTTTTCCTCGGGACCTGCACAAGTCCATTTTTAAGAATCCCATGGATGGCCATCATTCCGGATAATGGAGCCTGGTGACGGTTTTTCCGCTGTGATCCCAGGTAAAATAGCCAACCACACCAGCGGCCACAACGGCTCCCGTCGCGCCGATCCATATCAGCGTTCTTCCCTTTGATTGCTTTTCCACTTGCTTAGAATCCGATAATGCTGGAGAACTTTTCGAGTTCGAATCGGTCAATACCCTATCCGTATTTTGGCGCCCGAGTCTCACGCGCTTTGTCTCGAATTCATCCTGGATGTTCTTGAAGATCATATAGATCATATCGCTTGCGTACATGTCCATGATTTTAGCGGTGGGTTCGGTCGTAAGGAGCTTGTACATGAACATCTTCCCACGCTCACGTTGCTCGTAGTCGGCCGCGTACATCACGCCAAGGTGCTTGAAAATGAATACGCTATCCGAATGGCTGATCCTATCATTTTCCTTTAGTTCGGCTTCCAAGATATCTATCGCGGATTGGAATTCACCATCCAGATACTGGGCCCTCACCTTCGCGGTGTCGAGTCGGCTGCGCAAAACGGTTGAACCGGGAGGATTAACAATCGTGCCATTTGCGGTTTTCATTCCGCGTGGCCCATTTCCGCTGGGGACAGGACCCGCGTTTGCACAGGCGGCGATCAAGCTGAAGGCCAAAAAGCAAACCGCGAATTTCATAAGGAAGAAAGTTCCAATTGTTTGGCTAGCCATCAATATATCAAGATCCTTTGCGCAATCAGGAAAGAGAGCAATAGTTCCCAAATGCTACAAGAGCAAGCAATGGAAACCTTGATAACCTTGTGCCATGGATCACAGTCTTTTGAAGGGTGCAAATAGGCTCGCGGTCGAATTTGCAGTAGTATCTCAGAATAAATCGACCCAAAATTCGAAAGGAAGGCCGTTCCGGACGTATCATACAGAAAAAGTGCGGGGGGATTCATGAAGATGTACACCCGCACCTTGGGACTCCACACGATGATTGTAAATTCGAGAGTGAGGCCTTGGAGCAACCCGGCCACTGCGCCCTAGGTAATGAACGCGCCGGAGGAGAGGGAACCCAGGAACATATATCTGCCCAGGGCCTCGGCCAACCGCAGCGCGGCCATGCCGCTGACCTTGTTGATTCCTTTGAGCAATGGGTCTGACGTTTTCGATACTTTTATTTGGGGCAGCGCCTGCAACCGGATTTTTGGAAATCCGGCCGCTCAGATTCGGAATTTCAGGAATTGCCGCTTTCCGCCCAGGACGATTTCGACCAGATACATGCCGGGTTTTACCTGGGAGACATTCCAGGGGAACCGGCCGGTACCGCTGAGCGTTTCGAGCAAGCTGCCGTCCACCTTGTGAATGGAAACCTCCGCCCTGCCAGCACTCCACGCGCTCCCCATGCTCCCGGTCGCGTCGAAAAATACCGTACCCGAACCGCGGACATAGCTGATGTCCACCTCGCGCAAGGGCCCCCGTACGGCGGCGCGCATCGCCGTCGGCAGCTTGCAAGCCCCGGGTACGCTCACGGTCGCCTCGGGATCGTATTCGGCGTACTTGGGATCGATGCAGCCCTTGACCGGCAGGACGCTGGTCCATTTTTCCAGAGTCACCGTAGGCAAAGCGGCCCGGGGCGGATCGGCGGGCACGCCAAGCTGCCGGCGAAGCCTGGCAAGTTCGTCTTTCAATTGCGCGATAAGGGCCGCGTTCTCCGGGATGAAAAACTGATTGATCATTTCCGAGGGGTCTTTCTTGAGATCGAAAAACTCCCACTCATCCACGTCCTGGAAATAGATGAGTTTGTAGCGGCCCGTGGTGACCCCGTAGTGCCGGTATACGTTATGCTCCGCGGGAGGGCCTTCGTAGTACTGGTAATAAAAGCTCTTGCGCCAGGTCGCGGGCGTCTGGCCGCGCAAGATGGGGACCAGGCTGGCGCCTTGCATGTCGCCGGGTACGGCCACGCCGGCCGCCTCCAGAAAGGTTTCCGGGAAATCCAGATTGGAGACGAGATCATCCTTATCCACCGTGCCGGGCTTGACCACGCCGGGCCAGCGCACGATGAGCGGCGCGCGCATGGATTCCTCGAACATGAAACGCTTATCGAACCAGCCATGCTCCCCCAGGAAGAATCCCTGATCGGAGGAATAGATCACGATGGTGTTCTTCGCCAATCCGGCCGAGTCGAGGAAATCGAGCATGCGGCCCACGTTGCGATCCATTCCGTAAGCCGTGGACAGGTAATCCTCCATGTACCGCTGGTATTTCCAATGCAGCATGGCGGTATCGGACCGGTTGGTGAAAGTGAATCCCCGATCCTGGAAATCCTTTTTGACCTTGCCGTAATAGGCGTTCCACTTGGCCTGATGATCCGGCAACCAACCCGCCAGATCGGCGGGATCGGTAAGCTTCAGATCGTCCTGGGTCATGATGTCGCGTATGTTGAGCGTTTGCTTGTGCTCGGCGGAGCCGCGATAGCGGTAGTCATCGATGAGGTTCGCGGGCGAGGGAATCCGGACGTTGGCGAACATGCCCACCTCCAAAGGACCCGGCTCCCAGGTGCGGTGCGTGGCCTTGAACTGGTACATGAGCAGAAAAGGCTTGGCCTGGTCGCGGCCCGTACGCAGCCAGTCCAGCGCCAAATCGCCGACGATATCGGAATTGTAGCCGGTCACCTTGCGGGCCTGCTTGCGGCCCGTGCTGTCCCCGCGGATGAATTGCGGATTGTAATAGACCCCCTGATCGGGGGGCACATCCCAATAGTCGAACCCCTGGGGATCGGTCACCAGATGCCATTTGCCTATGATGGCGGTCTGGTAGCCGTTGCGGCGCAGGATTTTCGGGCAGGTCTGCTGGGACATATCGAAGACATCGGTGTTGGTCTTGAAGCCGTTGAGGTGGCTGTATTTTCCGGTCTGCACCACCGCGCGGCTGGGCCCGCACAGGGAATTGGTGGCATAACTATGCTCAAAGCGCATGCCTTGCGATGCCAGTTTGTCCAGATTCGGGGTCTTGGCCACCTCTTTGAGCAAGCCCCCGTAAGCCGGGATGGCCTGGGCCGCGTGATCATCCGTGAAGATGAAAACGATGTTGGGCCGGGTCTGGGCGCGGAGAGCGGACGCGGCCAAGGCCGCGGCGAAAAGCCAAGAGGATTTCCGAAAATACGGGATGCATATCTGCATGGCAAACCTTCCCTTCCCATCAAGATTTCAAGGCAACGATTCGACTACATCCGACCCGGGCGCCTGGTTGCGCCAGGCGAAACGCAGCCAGGCCGCGCTGCGGGCCCGCCCCGCGATTACCACTTCATCGATGCTTCCCAGGAACCATTCGGCATCGTCGCCCTTGGCCCGGCTATACCCGTCCACCCCGAATACCAGATCGGCCGGGGAGGAAACGTCGAGTGTATCGGTAAGCGGAGAGAATTCCTCGCTCCCGTCGAGGCTCAGGGCCAGCTGTCCGGACCGGCGGCGCACGGCCAACAAATGCCAGGCATCCGCGCTTACGGGATTCGCGCTGGTCAGGGTATCCTTCACGTTACCCCCGCGCAAGTAGGCCCGCAGGCGGTTGTCCGGCTGCAGTTGCAATTCGTAATTGCCGACCAGGGTATCCCGCTTGCAGAGGATTTGGCGCGTCTTGCCGGCGCCGGGCGCGGGAGTCTTGATCCATGCCGAGGCGGTGAAATCGCCGGTACCGAAATCGAGACCGGCGGCCCGGGTTACCGAGATGGCATGCCCGGTATCCGCGAAGGCCTGCGCGGCGCCGATGGCGCCTTCGTCGGGCGCCGGAGCGGCGGCGGCGGCGCCGTGGTAACCATGAGCGGTGCCATCCCGGTATTGCGGACCGGTTCCGGATAGGTGCCAGACCCCGGCGAATCCCGCCGCCGTATCGAATACCGCGGGCACGGCCATGGGCGCGCTTGCGGTTGGATTCCCGCTATGCGCGGCGAGATCCAGGTTCGCGCCGCCTATGAGCGTGTCCGTCTTGATCCAGATTTCCGCTTTGCCTCCGGCCGAATCCCACCGTTCGATCGCATACGGCATATCCGCGCCTTGCGGGCCGCGGGTGATACGGAGGTCGGACCCATCGGATCGGGCGGAGGAAAAATCGAAGTCCGCGTGGTCAAGCCGCAAGAGGATAGGGAAAGCGCGCAAGGTATCGCCGCTGGCCAAGCCACCCCGGTCGGTGCGGACGCGGTAGGATCGGATTTGCGTCCAGGCCCAGTACCGTTCGGCTACGGTTTCCCGTCCCGGGGCGATTTGCAAGGATTCCGCGACCAAAGTCGCCGTGTTAGTACCCTTGCGGAGGTAAAGCAAGCGGGGCGATTTCCCCACAGGGACGCCCGTAAGCACCGCTCGGCCCAGTTCGAGCGCGCGGGAATCGATGCGCTTCAGCAATCCCGTTCCTTCCACGAAAAACCCGTCACCGAGCCCTTGGTTTCCCGCGGACAAGGGTATCCCGACGCTTCCCGGCATGCGTAGGAATGCGGTATCCGCATTTTCACCTTCTTTCGCGGCGCCTTTGCTGCCGTCGCCCGCGCCGATGACGATCCCGCTAACCAGCGCATTGGATCCCGAAGCTTCGTCCCATGCATAAAGTTTATAGCGTCCCGACCGGCGCACTCGTAAGCTATAGTGCCCCGCGCCATCCACACCGGTCGCATATGCCGGACCCGAGGAATCCAGGGCCGGATTGAACTTGGCCGGGTACAGTTCCACCCGCGCGCCAGCGGCCCCGCGGCCGTTCCCATCGATCACCACTCCGGTCAAGGTCGTGCCGTTCCCGGTTTGGGAACCTCCGCCGCCGGCGGTTTCGAAAGGCATATGGCAGGCCGAAAGCGCCAGCCAGGCCGCAACGGCGCAACCCAAGCGCATCACGCTTCGCCTCCCTCGCCGAGGCGCGAAACCGCGAAGGCCTGGAAGTTGAATTGGTAGACGCGATCGGGAAGCGGATCCTCTTTCGCGCGCTCCAGGCAGCGGGATTCGAACTCCTTCAGTTTTTGCATCAGTTCTTTGGCGGCGCCGGCGGAAAGACTCAAGGTAAGCGTGGAGAATCGGCGGGCGGACAAGGATTGCTTTTCGAAAGCCTTGCGCGCCAGGTTCATGTTCTCCATCTGATAATTGGCTATCGCCACGGATCGCCATTCCTCGCCGCTGGTGAGAACCGGATCGGTTTTACGGTAGACACCGGTTTCATCGGGCTTGATGAATCCGAGTTTGGAAAGGATGGCGATGCTCTTGCGCGCCTGCGCGGCCGTGATGGGCGGATCAAGGCGCTTGCCGAGATCGGCGTACTCCCCCTTGAACCCGAAGCAATCCAGCAATTGCAAAACCACGGTGTAATACCACTTGCCGTAGAATTCGTATTGCTCCGGCGCCAGGGTCGGGACCTTCGCCTTGCGCATCTGGTTCAGGCCTTCGAGCAGCTTGCGTTTGCGGGAATGCAGTTTCGCCTTGCGCAGCAGAATCAGCTGGCGGAAATATTCGTTTTCCTTTTTACCCAGACCCAGCCATTCGCCAAGCCGATCCGCCAGATCTTTGGAGACCGGCTTCTTGCCTTGCAGTATTTTGGCGAG
This sequence comes from Fibrobacterota bacterium, assembly GCA_023249635.1. GTDB lineage: Bacteria > Fibrobacterota > Fibrobacteria > UBA11236 > UBA11236 > Chersky-265. The sequence goes on along the minus strand of JAHFCH010000125.1, from coordinate 938 downwards.
GAAACTCGCATCGCATGCGAGACTGCGGGCCGCGGCGCGGAGGGATATCGGCTTGCCGCCCTCTTCGCGCGCGGACAGGCTATCCGCCAGGAAGCGGGCATAGTCCAGGTACTCGAATATCCGGGGCATGGCATGAATGTAAGCATGGCTTGGCGATTGCGGAGCGAATCCGGGCGATGCGAACTTTATTTTTGGTCTACACTATAAAGCCTTAAATCCGCTTATTCAGCATTCTTAAGGCATTTATTCCGAAATTTGAGGCGAGTTACTCCGGATTTGGAACTGTAAACGGTCCACGCTTTTGCAGTCCGGTACGGCTATTCCGCTCCCACCCCGACGTAACTCCGGAGTTTCTGTCCCGCGAACTTTTCCTCCGCAGGGAGCTCGCGTCCGAGCAGGGAGAACATAAAGCCGGCAAGCATGCCGCCCGCCATGGAAAACAAGCCCGGATTCTTATAGGGAAAGATAGCGACGGGATTCTTGAAGATGTCCACCCACACCGTAGGGCTGAGTACGATGAGAGTGATGGCCAAGGTGAGTCCGACGAGAATACCGGCGACGGCGCCTTTGGTGGTAAAGCGCTTCCAGAAAATCGAGAGCAGTAGCGAGGGGAAATTCGCGCTGGCGGCGATGGCGAAGGCCAGGCCGACCATGAAGGCCACGTTCTGCCCCTTGAAGAGGATGCCGAGCAGGACCGCTACCAGACCGAGTCCGATGGTAGCGGCGCGCGCGACCTTGACCTCGTCCTTTTCCGAGGCGACGCCTTTTTTAATCACGCCGACGAACAGATCATGCGAGAAAGCCGAGGCGCCCGCCAGGGTAAGGCCCGCGACCACGGCCAGGATGGTGGCGAAGGCGACCGCGGAGAGGAAGCCCAGGAACACGTTGCCGCCCAGGGCCTCGGCCAACAGGGGCGCGGCCATATTGCCGCCCTTGTC
>JAHFCH010000124.1 GCA_023249635.1 Fibrobacterota bacterium | reverse complement strand
TTCGTCAGTGATGTCGTGGATGTTCAAGATGGCGCGTACTACGGGATTATACCACTGTTTGCAATAACTGTATTCGGCCTGGGACACGAGGCGTTGCGGCGTCTTGTTGTGGGCCAGCAGCTTCTCGAAGAACAGTTCCCTCTCGTCGGGCGAATCGGTGGCCTGATCGAAATTGACCAGCAGGCGGAAGTAGCCCGCCTCCCGCTTGGAGAGCCCGAATACGCGAATGAAGTCCTCCACCTTCGGCTTGGACAGGAATTTCCCGTTCAGGATGTCCTGGAAATAACTGCGCGATTGGATCAAGCCGAGGCCACGGCAGACATAGCTCTTGGTGAATTTGGAATCGAGGCGCCGGAGATGGGAAAAGGTATCCGCAAGGAATTTCCGGAAATCCTGGTAGCCGAAAATGTCGGGGCGGAGCGCTTCTTTCATGGGGGCCATTTGTTCTCGTAACATTACTTACAGGATTGGAGTTCCGCCATGCCAATTTGCATTCCTGGACTCAAACTAACCCAATAATTGACCGCTTAAACGATGATTTTAGGATTCTTGAGGACGATTCGCATCGGATTTTTGTTCTCACCGAAATGCACGCCCGTCCGTATGTGGGGAACCTTTGCCGGCAATAGATTGAAACCGTTCGGCGAAAACAAAAGGGGACTGATGATGGGGAATTTCACGACAACACGGATTCTCGTTCTATTGAGCGGTTGGCTGGCGGCCTTCGCCTCCGGCAAGGACCGCAAAGTCGATCACAGCTACAGCCCCGCGAATTGGGTTTCCTCCATCTGTCTTCCCGACGATTCCGACAAGGTGCTGGTCCACAAGGATGGATCGCTCTTTTACGACTACAAGTCGGGTGCGCCGATCGATGCGGCCGGATTCGGCCTCACCGTGCGCGGCCTGATCGACGGCGAGCTGAAACCGACCGGGCAAAGCGAATATTCCGGGAAGGTTCCTATCGTACAGAACACCTATCTGCGTCCTGATGGCGTGGAGCTGACCGTGGAGGTATTCCGCGTGGCGCCACCCCGAGGCACCTTTGCCGATTCGACCAATGATATCATCCTCATCTCGGCCTGGAATGGCGGCAACGCCCCGGTCTGGGTAACTCCTCGCGTGGTTTGGAAAGGAAATCCCAACGGCCGGAAATTCTTCTCTCCCGATGGACATACCGCCACGGGTTCCGACTTCACCTTCGGCGCAGTCGCCCTGGATCCTGATCAGACCTACAATGTCTCTTTCGGCATTGGCGGGCCCGCCTCCCCGGATTGGCCCACGAGCTGGCTCCAGGCCCAGGATATCAAGTATCAAACCGTCGATTGGTGGAATGACTGGCAATACTACGGAAACATTACGCTGCCCGACGGGGGCATGCAGAGCCTGCTGGAAACCTCCATCCACAATATCTACCAGGCCAGGATCATCGACAAGGGCCTGCCTGCCTTTCGTGTCGGGTGCTGCGTTTACAACGGGCTCTGGGTGGTGGACGGCTCCTTCATCCTGGAAGCGGTTGCGTATACGGGTGGTGCCCTGGAGGCCCGGGCCGGCATCGAAAAGCTGATGAGCATCCAGAAAGCGGATGGCAGCTTGTACTACCTCGCGGACTACCATAAGGAACACGGCATTGCACTATGGCTCATCGGCCGGCATGCCATTCTTACCGGGGACAAAACATGGCTCACCGGAATGTGGCCCAAAGTGACCAAGCTGGCGGAGTTCATCCATTCGCTACGCCTCAAAGGCAATGGCTTGATGCCCCCCGGCGCCACGGACGGAGGAGTGGGGGGGCCATTCGACGAATTTTCCAACGACTATTGGAATATGCTTGGCCTGAAATATGCCGTGAAGACGGCGACCTGGCTAGGCAAAACCGCCGAAGCCGCCGCGTGGCAAAGCGAGTTCAACCAATATTGGCAGGCATTCGAATCGGCCCGCCTCAAGAACATGCAGAAGGATGCGTTCGGAAACGATTACCTGCCCATCGTAAAAGGCGGCGGCGGATTCTCCCCCAACCGGGGGCAGTGGGCCTTCTTCCATTCCGTTTTTCCGGGCGACCTCTATCCCGAAGGCAGCGCCTTCGTCAAAGGTCAGATGGCGATGATGGAAGCGACTGAAAAAGAGGGGCTCCCCTTCGGCTCTGGATGGAATGAAAACGGGGTATGGAATTACCTCGCTTCTTTCTATGGCCACGCTTGGCTGGCCCAAGGTCGTTACGACAAGGCGACGAACGTACTCTACGACTTCGCCAATCATTCTTCCCCGATCAATTCCTGGATCGAGGAACAGGCGCTCCAGGTTGATGGCGCCGGCGGGACGGTCGGAGATATGCCGCACAATTGGGCCAGTGCGGAACTGATTCGGTATGTACGACATAGCCTGATTCTGGAAAGGGAGGGCTCCCTGCATCTGTTTGCGGGTTTGCCTGTGGAGTGGATCAAAGCCGGTGGCACAGTCCAGGTAAAAAGCATGCCCACCTCATTCGGGGAAATGTCCCTCAAACTGGTCTCGGGCGACTCCTGTTCCGTGCTGTCCCTGGAAGGGCCAACGCGCAATCCTCCCGATACGGTATGGATCCACATGGACGCTTGGAAAGGGACGAAGACGGCGATTCCTCCCGACGCGGTCGGGGGACTCCGTACCTTTCAGCTCTGCAAAAGCGGCATAACCCGGTTGGCCCCGTCGGGTACGGGTTCGGAGGCCGGGGATCGTATGTCTATACGCGTGCATGCGGCTTCAGTCACGTTCGAGCGGGCCGGGCGCCATGAAGTTGAGGTATTCACGCTCGCCGGAAAGCCGGTCTGGCGAATCCAGGGTATAGTCCCAGCGCGCTATGACCTTGCAGCCGCACTAACGCCCGGCCTTTATCTCCTGAAGGTGAAATGGAATGGTCGGAACGCGGAGCGGAAAATCCTGATCACTGCCGGCGCGCATTGACATGATACGCGTTATTCAGGCAGGGTCAGGGGCCGGCGAACATCAATCCACCCCGTTCGCCGTATCCCTTGACGCCTGCCCACCCATTCCCGGCCACGGAGGGCGCGGCGGCGACATCACCGAAACCGGAAATTACTCGGCCGCGGGAATGACCGCGAAAGAGGGCAACGAAATCGTGGAGTGGCTCCGCTGGGGCGAGCGGCCTGTCAAACACTGTATTTGAAAGGGGGCGATACCGCCGAAGGTCGGGAGCTTAATCACGCCCGAATCCCATGCTACGGCCCTTCTTCACCTCTTCTGACGTCATCAAATGGTCGATGGCTTCGAAGACCACTTGGAAGTTGGCGTCCACCTTGGCTTCCAAGCGCGCAAGTTTCTTGGATTCGACCTTCTTCGACCGCCCCGATTGAAATTTGATATCGCAATTTGCGATTTCAAAATCGCGGATTCCTTGGCCGTTAATTGAAACATGAAATCCGGAGGAAACCTAAGGATATTGCGCTTGACCTGCTCATTAAAATTCCCGGTTGTAACACCGTACAGGCTTGCCAAATCAGTGTCTAAAAGGATTTTTTATTTGAAGCGACATCCCAACCTCTGAATCTTGATATCGCGATTTGCGATATCAAGAAAGAAATGAATTCATGGATTAAACGGGGGTGACCGAAATCACTTCGAGACCAATCGGGCCTTGGGAATGTTTATGCGGGCGTTCTGCCAGCGGATTCCGCCCGCGCAACCTCCGGATGCCCGGCGGGTTACTCGGGACCGCCGGTATCTTGAACCCAGTTCGGGGTCATCGACTGCCAGGGGGAACAATGCCTAAGTCCACGGGAGCCGCGATCCGCGCGGCCATGCTTTCCGCCGTCCTCGCGCCGGGTGCCGCCCATTCCCTCGACCTCGCGGGAAAGGTCGTGGACAAGCGCTTCGCGCCCATCGCCGCCGTCCAGGTCTGCGAAACCGCCGCGCCATTACATTGCGCCGTCACCGCTTCCGACGGAAAATTCCGCCTGCAGGGGAACGTCGGCCTGGTCGCGCCACTGGGCTTCGAAATCGGCCCGGCCGCGGCTTATCGCTATGGCGTCGATGGACGCTCCAATGGAGCTCCACATGCTTCCGGCATCCACTTCGCCTGGCCCGGCCCCGGCATCGCCTCCGCTCCGGTTGCCCGCGGAGTGGGAGCGGCCGGGCCGGGCTCGGCTAAAACCGCCGCCGCGGCTCCGGGGCTCACTTGTTCCAAAGACGGCTACGCCACCACGACCTTCCAGGCCGCGGCAGACACGGGTTCCAACCTCGTGATCGTCATGGGCGGCGCCGGGGAGAAGGTAACCGCCCTGTTCACGGGCGCTTCCCTGGCGGGCTGGACCCAGATCCCGGCCGCCTCCTGGGTGCTCAAGGATGGCGCCTTGGCCAGCACCGGCGCGGGCCGCGGCGTGGCCTATGCCGGTCCCGACGCCCTCGACTTCCGCGTCATCTTCAGCGTGCGCCAGGTCTCCGGTGATCACTGGCCTTGCGTGCTTTACTTCACCGAGCGGCCCCCGGCGGGGCAGAAGGGGCTGGATGCCCTGGGCGGCGTGCAATGGCAGGCCCCCAGCGTGAACACATGGGATTACCGGCCCGGCAAGAACAACAGCGGCAACGACTTTTACACCAAGGTCAACAACCCGAATCTCAACCGCAACCAATGGGCGCAATGCGAAATCGTCGCCCACGGCAGCACCGGCACGGCTCGCATGGGTTGTTGCCAGGTGAGCGCGACCGGTCCCTGCAAAGCCGTCGAGATCCTGCGCTTCAAGGATGCGGCGGCGGCCGGACGCAAGGGTCCCTTCGCCCTGCAGATGCACAACGCCGGCATCCATGACGAGTACAAGGACATTTCCATCGAGTCGGATCCGAAGGACGATTCGCTGTTCCTGGCCCGCTGAAAATACCTTGCCGGTAGCCGGTTCTCTGAAAAGCACGCCTCGCGATAGAGGAGAATCCCCAACATCGGAATAAACGGCTGGCTTGCCGTCGGCTTGCGTCCAGCCGAGATCCGCTTGGATTCGTGATATTGATCCTCTTTCGCATAATTCATTTGACTGGGGGTTTGGATTTATTTAGAAGTTTTTGAAAACTTGGATTTTTGGCTTTGGTGGGGGCAAATAGGATGAGGTAAGCGTTTGCTACGGATTTCCCGTGCGATTCTTCTCCACTTGACCTTCTGGGTCATGGCCCAGTCGGCTGAGCCTCCGGTATTCGGGCCCGAGAGTTTTCGTCCCTCCCGTGCCCGCCCCGATGTTTCCACCCGCAGTATTCCGCACGCGACACCGGGCCAGTCCCTGGTGCTGCGCGTGGAAAACCGTTCCGCCGCTAACCTGGGCCATGCCTGGCCCGCCTTCTTGATGCGATTCAATGGTGCCATTGTGCTGGAGTCGAGGCAACTCGCGGATACCGTGGATGCATTGGAGTTGGCGGTGGAATGCTCGGTGCGGAACACCCTGACCGTCGAGTTCGCGCCCCAGGCCAAGGGTAGCCTGCGGGTTACTGGATTCGATCCGGAGATCACGCCTTTCGTCACGTGTGTCCAGAACCTGCCCGGCGGCGGGTTGCGCGCGATCTTCGGGTATCGCAATCCCCGGGCGGTACCCGTGCGTATTCCCCTCGCCTGGTACGATAACCGCTTCATTCCGGGGCCCTTCGATCGCGGGCAACCGGAGATCTTCGTTCCCGGGCAATCGCCCGCTACGGGAGCATTCGCGGTGGAGTCGCACGGTGAACCGATCGCCTGGAACGTCGACGGGGACTGGGCCGTGGCCACGCGGTCCGGCCGCGCATGCCGCCAGGCGCCGGCCACGCCCGAGGCGAGAGACGACTCCGTCTCCGTATCCAAGGGGGGATCCGGTTCCATTCCCGTGCTGGCGAATGATCAGGATCCACAAGGGGATTCCCTCCGGATCCTGCGCGTGTCTTCTCCGGGTCATGGCTCGGCGCGCATAACTGGGGGGGCCGTCCTCTACACTCCCGCGGCGGGCTTCGCAGGACGGGATTCCCTGCGGTATACCGTTTGGGACGGCCGCTTCGGATCCGATCAAGCGCTGATCCGTATCCGGGTGGGTGACGCACCCGGCAACCATCCGCCCCTCGCGATCCTGGACGCCTATGTCCTGGATGAAGACGCGCCCCTCAACGTGCCCGCACCGGGAGTGCTCGCCAACGATACGGACGCGGATGGCGATGGCTTGTCGGCCGAATTGGTGGTGGCGCCGACCCGGGGTACTGCGACCTTGCTTCCTTCCGGGGAATTGCGGTACGTTCCAGGTGCGGATTTCAACGGGCGGGATAGCCTTGCCTATCGCGCCGGAGATGGCCAGGCCGCCACCGTAGGCCTGGTCCGATTCACGGTGCGCCCCGTAAACGATCATCCCCAGGCGACGCCCGATTCCTTCGCGATCGACGCAAGCAAGGTTTTGCAGGTTCCGGCCCCGGGAGTATTGGCGAATGATTCGGATCGGGAGGGGACACCTCTGCGCGCCCTGGTCGCGACCGGTCCCCTCTACGGCAGCCTACAGCTGGATACGAACGGGGCCTTCCGCTACGCGCCCGCGCCCGGGTTTTCCGGCGAAGATCGGTTTACTTACCAGGCGCACGATGGGGAAGCGGGCTCCGAGGCCGCGACCGTGCGCATCCTCGTCCATCCCGCGGTCGGACCCGCGATCCTGGGCTTCTCGCCGCCGCAAGCCGCGGTGGGCGCCTTCATCAAGGTTACCGGCAAAGGATTCAAGCCGGATACCTCCGCGCGCCCTCGCGTTGACCTGGCGCGCCAAGGCGGCGGTACCCTGGAGGTGGTGTTGCAAGCCTACGCCGATACCGCTTTCGCGTTTTACATCCCGCCGGGGACCACATCCGGCCGGATCCGGTTCCAAGCTAACGGGAAGAGCGCCGAGTCGGAGGACAGCCTGCGGATCATCCCTTCGTCGCAATTCTCGCTGCGATCCGGGCCGGATACCGTGAAGATCCTACCCGGCGCCGAAGCCGTTTACAAGTTGACGCTTGCGGCCGACAGCACTTTCACCGTGCTGGCGGATCTGGCCGTTGGCGATCTGCCGCCCGGAATCTCCGCTCTTTTCCGCCCCGCAAAACTCGCCGCCGGCAACTTCGCTGATTTGAAACTCAAAGCGGACAGCACCGCCACGCCGGGACTCTATCCCCTCTCTGTGAGCGCTCATGCGGAGGTGGACGGATTTTCCCTGGACAAAACCTCGCAAGTGCTTTTGGAAGTCCTGCCCAAGACAACTTCCTTCGCGGGCCGGACCGTGGTGGACGATGCCGCGGAAACTCCCTTGGCCGGCGTGACCGTGACCCTCATCGGACGCGACGGGCGCGGTACCCCCACCGCCTGCCATGCGCAAACGGTATCGGACGAAGCCGGCAATTTCCTGTTCCGGGATTTGCCCGATGGCTGCCTGGGGGGTCAGCTGATCCAGTACGACGGCTTGACTGCCACCGCCCCGCCCGGGCAATACGCGGGGGTGGATCTGTACTATTACCTGCGCAAGGACACGGTGATTTTCTCGCCCATCCTCATCCACCTGCCCCGCATCGATGACAAGGAAAGGATGCTGGTCCATCAGAACTGGCCGGAAGACCAGCATTTCCGCTTCCAGTCCATCCCCAACTTGTCGGCCACGGTATACGCCGGCACCACGTTGAAAATGCCGGACGGCTCGCGACCGGACCCCTTCCCGCTCATTGCGGTATCGGTGCCCCTGGATCGCTTACCCGATGAGATGGGCCCCAAGGACAGCATCATGCCTTTCATCGTCGCCTTCCAACCCGCCAGCACCGTGGCCAGCCAGCCGGTATCCGTCGAGTTCCCGAACCTGTCCCATGTGGCGCCGGGAAACCGTATCGCCCTGATGACCTTGGACCCCACCAAGGGCGCCATGAACATGTATGGTACGGGCCGGCCCTCAGCCGACGGAAAGCAACTCATCCCGGATTTCGATCCGGCCTTTCCCGGCCATCGCTATGGGTTGGTGAATTTCGATTGGCACGGAGCCATGCCTCCTTCTCCCCCGCCCTCCACGGGTTGTAACGGTAGCGCGTGCTGTGGGGGTGGTGGAGCCGCCGGGGGAGCCGCCGGAGCGGGAGGCCCGCCGCCTCCGATGGCGGGGAAGCCGGTCATGCTGGCGTCGGGAATCGAGCTTTACCAATCGAACGACGTTTCGATCCGCGGCGGCCGGGGCGGCATGGAAATCGTACGTACCTACCGTACGCTGTGGAACGAGGCTGGACCGTTCGGGGTTGGCTCAAGCCACAACTACCAGTTCCGTCTGGATACGCCCGTGCCGAATGCCAGCCCGGTGCTCAATCTGATTTATCCCAATGGGGACTATCTGCCCTTTTCCCGCGACGCGGATGGCGTGCTTAGGAACTCCTCCAGCCCAGGCTTGCGCGGCGCCGAAATGCGCACGTTCTCCGGCAATTATACGGAATTGCGCTGGAAGAATGGCCTCGTTTTCGGGTTTACCTCCTCGAACAACCTGGTCATCGGTTCCATTCTCACGGCCATCCGGGACGCGAATGGCAATACCACCACCTTGAACCGGAACTCGGGTTTGATGACGCAATTGCTGGAGGTCGTCGATCCCGTCGGCCGAAGCCTTCGCTTTCAATATGATGGCGCGAACCGGATCATTGCCATTACCGATCCCATCGGACGGGTAGCCCGCTACACATACAACGGCCAAGGCACCCTGGAGACCTACACCGACTTCGGCGGAGGCGTGATCCGTTATGGCTACGATGCCGCCAACAGGATGACCGAGGTCACCGATCAGCGCGGCGTCGTAATCGCCCGGAACACTTACGGATTCCAAAACCGGGTCAGCGAACAAGTCCAGGCCGATGGGGGACGTTGGCTCTTCCGGTATTACTCCATGGGCCGTGAACTGGGCAGCAGGGACCATTGCGTTGAACTCGGCAGCGCGGCCGCGTCCAATGTCCCCATGCCGGGAAGGGCCGCCTCGTCCCCCTGCTTGCCCTGGACCGGTCCCATCCACGAAACGCGCGTGACCGATCCGATGGGGCACGAAACGAAGTACCGGTTCAATTCGGAAAGCATGCTGATCGGGACCACCGATGCGGAGGGTCAGCTCAGGACTTATGAGTTGGAGCCGGGGAGCAATCTGGTCTTGGCGGAGCATGGATTGAAAGGATGCTCCGCTTGTGGTTCGATGGGTCCGGGTGACGAAACGTATAGCTATGACGAAAAGGGAAATATGTCGTCACTCAGCGATTCGAGGGGAAATACTTCGACCTTTGTTTACGATCCGTTTTTCTCAAAATTGGCAATGGTAAAAGACGCCTCTGGGAATACATCAAAAATTGAGTACGACGACAGGGGTAATCCAACAAGTCTGACAGATGCGGAGGGGAAAATAACTCAGTACTCGTTTACTACATACGGGCAGCTGAAAGAAATCCAGGATCCAATGGGATCGAGATCTTCATTGGAATATGATCAGATGGGCAATCTTTCACGAATCATCGATGCAACTGGGAGTTCAACATACTTCTTATACGACGCACTGTCCCAAGTGGAGGAAAAAGTCTATCCGAATGGGAGATCATCTAAGTACAAATACGATCTGCTTGGGAGAGTTGAGTCGACTGTAGACGGAAAAGGGAATACCTCGAAATTCATTTTCGATCAAGTAGGCAACCTACTTTCTGTCAGAGATCCTAAAAATACCTTGAATGTTTTTGAGTACGATTTTATGAATCGCCAGATTAGAAGAATAACGCCGAGCGGGAAAATTGAGAGTAAGAAATATGATTTAGTGGGGAATATTTTAGAAAGCATTGATAGACGGGGGGTTGGAACTCATTACAAATATGACACGTTGTCTCAATTAGTGGAAGAAATTTATGGAGATGGCGGTATTGTTCGCCGCCAGTACGATCAATTTGGCCGATTAGTGCTTGTTGTAGATTCCGATGTCGGTACATACAGATTTGAGTACGACAATAAGGGAAATTTATTGTCGGAGTTAGAATCTAACGGCCCTGCGCATTATACATATGATCCGATGAATCGGGTCATTAAAAGATGGATTCCCGGGATCGATACATCAAACTTTAGTTACGGAAGGAGCGGTGAATTAATCAATACGTCCTTGGGAAAGGCTTCGATTGATATAAAATATGACGGGCGGTACAAGCCAATACAGATGAAGCTTGGCAATGGTGTCTCATCCGAATACAAATACGATGGGGCCGGGCGACTCCTATCGATTTCATATTCAAACATAAGGGGTACCATAGGAGCCATTGATTACGGTATTGGCTCGGATGGCCTACGTTCCTCCCTCAATACTCAATTTGGCACCGGACTTAACGTGCGTCCAGAACTCAATCAATTCGACAGTGAAAATAGAATTACGGAAAGCAATGGTAAAAAATTCGAATATGACGAAAATGGAAATTTGACGTCAGAGACGAGCCCAATCGGCAAGAAGAAATTTATTTGGGATGCGAGGAATAGATTGGCACAAATTGTCGGGGTGAACGGTGATTCAACCCGATTGAAGTATGACTATTCCGGTTACCTGTCATCGATTGAAGGAAATGGCGGGAGGGAAAGGAGAATAAATGATTTCTATAAAAATGTTGCCGCCAGATTTTCCGATAAATGGGGGCACCAAGGGTTTCTTACAGGCCCGCAAATGGATTCACATTTCGGTTCGGTTTCGGATGGGGAACCGGGATACCCAATAAAGGATGGATTGGGTAGTACCATTGCGATTACGAATACTACTGGCGAAATTACGGAAGAGTATTCCTACGAACCATTCGGTTCGAATGATCAAGAATCAACGTCCTACCCGTTCGCCTACTCAGGACGGGAACCTGTGGTAGGGGATCTTTTGTATTACCGCGCCAGATATTATAGTCCCGGTATCCAAAGATTCATTAGTGAAGATCCGATCCTATATGCGGGAAACCAGAATAACTTCTACCAATATGTAGCGAACAACCCTATTATGTTCACGGACCCATCGGGTCTACAAGCATTGAGCCAATGGGGATTTTCTCCTTGTGCAATCGCTGGCATTGTGATTTGCGGCGGGATTACCGTCCCTTCTATTCCACTTACTGGTTGGGGGTCATGGTATGTAGGAATGGGGTGCGGGATTGCGTTTACCACGCTTTGCTCTGATGGATTTCAGAATTATATCAAAAATTGCTACTTGAACAGCCGCAGATCAAAATTCAATGTAAATCAAGAATCGGCATGCGCATGTATTCGAGGATGATCCGCATGCCTTACCAATTGGATAAAATATCCTGTTTCATTGTGACTTTATTTATGTGCCAAATTGCTTTTAGCGACGTGACGGAAATAGGACTGGAAAAAACTCATTCTTACAGGATTACTTCGCCTGAAGTTCTGGCAACTAATCCGGTTGAAATGGCGGAATTCGGTAAAACATTATTTTCCGCCAACTTCACATCCCAAGACGGCGCCGGCCGCCCCCTGGCCAAAGGCACCGGTCCCTTCCTCTCCGATATGGAACACCCCCTGGTCTTCCCCCGCAACTTCAACCGCGTCTCCGGACCTGATGCCAATTCGTGCGCGGGCTGCCATAACGCGCCGTTCGGCATTCCCGGGGGCGCGGGGGACATTGTCGGAAACGTCTTCGTGCTGGGGCAGCGGTTCGACTTCGCCACCTTGGATCCCGCCGATACGGTGCCCACCCGCGGTTCGGTGGATGAGCTCAAGCGCTTCATGAATCTGAATACCATCGGGAATTCCCGGGCGACGCCGGGCATGTTCGGGTCCGGGTATATCGAAATGTTGGCGCGGCAAATCACCGCCAACTTGCAGGCCATCCGCAAAACGATCAAACCGGGGGAAAGCAAGGCCTTGGCGTCGAAGGGGATTTCCTTCGGGATTTTGTCCCGCGATGCCGCCGGCAATTGGAACACCGACAAGGTGGAGGGGCTTTCCTATCCGAGCCTTTTGACCAGCGATCATCAGGAGCCGCCCAGCCTGGTCATGCGGCCTTTCCACCAGAACGGGGCATTGATGTCCCTGCGGGTTTTCACGAACAACGCGTTCAACCAGCATCATGGTATGCAAAGCGACGAGCGGTTCGGAACCGGTATGGATCGGGATGGCGATGGGGTGGCGGGGGAGTTGACCTGGGGCGATATCACCGCTGTCGCCGTTTACCAGGCGACCATGGCGGTTCCCGGACGCGTCATCCCCGATGTTCCCGAGATCGAAAAGGCGGTATGGGAGGGCGAACGCAAATTCTCGGAAATCGGGTGCGCGGCTTGCCACATCCCCAGGCTTCCCCTCGTGGCTGATGGCCATCTGTTCACGGAGCCGGGCCCGTACAATCCCTTGGGTAACCTGATCCTGGATTCGGTCAAGCAGGTTTATTCCGTGGATCTCAACAACAAGGATTTTCCTCTACCCCGGTTGAAGGCCGATCACGATACCACCTGGGTCCCGGCTTACACGGATTTGAAATTGCATGACATCACCAGCGGCCCGGACGATCCCAATCGCGAGCCTGTGGATATGCTCCGCCCGCCCGGAAGTCCCGAGTTTCTGGCCGGCAACGGGAGATTCCTGACCAAGAAATTGTGGGGCTGCGCCAACGCGCCGGCCCATTTCCATCATGGCCTGTTCACCACCTTGCGCGAATCGGTGCTGGCGCATTCTGGGGAGGCGTTGGCCTCCCGCCGGGCGTTCGAGACGCTGGATACTTACGAACGGGCCTGCGTCATCGAGTTCCTGAAAAGCCTGCAAGTGCTGCCACCCGGCACCAAGCATCTCGTCGTCAACGAGAAGTTCAAGAAGAAAAACTGGCCTCCCCGCCATGCGGAGGCCGCGGAATCGAGAACCGCGGCCAGCGGAGCGCGCGCCGGGGAAGGATTCTGGGCGCGGTTGCGATCGGGATGGAAGCGCGGCGTGCATGGGATATCGGGGTCGCCATGAAAAAGTCGCGGGCAGGCGACGTATGAGAGGCGGGTGGATACTCGGTCTCGCGATCGTCGCGGGCATTTCCCAGGCGGTCGGGGCTTTGGGCCCCATGACGTACCGTTATTTTTACGATGAGTTGAACCAGTTGGTGAAGGTCGTGGACTCCCATGGCAATGTCGTGGAATACGTCTATGACGAAGTCGGCAACATGTTGGAGGTGAAAAGCGGAAAGGTCGCCTCAACCTTAGCCATTTTCGGAATCACTCCTGAAAAAGGCGGACCCGCAACCCTGGTCTCGGTGCAAGGGCAAGGTTTCTCCGCGAACGCCGCCGGCGAAGCGGTCTCCTTCAATGGCATCCCCGCAATCGTGGAGTCGGCCACAGGAGGGGAAATCCGCGTGCGGGTGCCGGCGCAAGCGACGTCGGGATCGATTACCGTACAAGTCAATGGTGAATCGGCGTCCTCGCCCCATCCCTTCACGGTAGTGCCCTTGCCTTTGATCGCATCGCTTTCCCAGCGCTATCTGCCCACGCCTGTAGCGGGAATCGATATCCGTGTGCAGGGGCAGAACCTGGGGGGCTCGGCATTCGCCTTCGAACCGCGTTTCGAGCCGCCTAAGGTAGACGTGGTTTCGGCATCGGTTAACGGCGCGGGCACCGAAGCAATCCTGCATTTGAACGTGGATGGCCCGGCCGGCGGTACTTTCATCCTGGTCGCCGCCAACGCGGCGGGGGCTTCCAGCGGCTTTCCGGATACCGGCAATTCGGTCGTCCTTGTCCGCGGCGGCGCCGGCGACGCCGATGGCGACGGCTTGCCGGACGTCCAAGAGCTCGTGCTGGGAACCAATCCCTATAATCCGGATTCCGATAAAGACGGATACAGCGATGGTTTGGAAGTCGCCCTGGGAAGCAATCCCCTTGATCCCGCGTCCATCCCCGTCTTCGCCCGGTTCGCACCCCTATCGTATTCCCCGTCGTTCTCCCTATTCGAAAAAGCGAAGCCAGTCTCTATGGACTCGGTAGCACAGGCTTTCGGCATGCCATGGTCTTTGCGGAATACCCGGATACCGGATACATCTCCGGCCGCGCTTTCCGCATTCGGCCCCGTCTACTCTTTCGGGAATTCCCATCAGCCGCCGCCGGACAGCCTGAGTACCAGGTTATCATCCGGAAGCGCCTTCTTTTCGCTCGGTAATCTCCGCACGCCTCTGGATTTCGAAGGTATTCCACATGCGCCGAAGCAGATGGCCTTCACTTCCCCGATTTCGGTTCGCAATCAAATCGCCCCGCCTGCCTTGGGGATCCATACCGGCGTTTACCCCGATAGCGATGGGGACGGATTGCCCGATATAGCGGAAGTCTTGTACGGGACGGATCCCTTCAATCCCGATACCGATGGGGACGGATTTCCCGACGGGGTTGAAGTCGCGGGACACGCGGACCCCCGGGATCCCGGCAGCAGACCCGCGGGCGACACGGGTTTTCCCGAGCAGCAAGCGGTGAGCCCCGTCATCAGCGTGCAAGAACCATGAAGATGCAACCGAGGAGATGCGGATGAAGCAGACAGCGATATTGGCAATTGCCTTGGGCCTGGGTTGGGCTTCGGCGCAGCCCTTCCAGAGTGGATCCGATGGATCCGATGGCGCTTTGATCATGACGGATTCGGGTACCTTCGATTTCGATCCGGCCGCTTTCAATCCGCCCTTGGATACGAACGGGGATAACATTTTCAATTTCACCACGATCCGGATCGGACCGAAAACCCGGATCCGTTTGACCGCCAGGTATTTCAACGGTCCCGTATATTGGCTGGCCTCCGGCGATGTGCTTATCCAGGGCGTCGTGGATTTGAACGGTGAGCCTGGGGGGAGTTGTCCTGTTGGCCCCGGTTGGGGCCCCGCCATGACGGACAGACGCCCCACCCTGCCGGGTGCGGGGGGCTTTCCGGGTGGAATCGGCGGGACGTGCCAGGCTCCACCGCAACCGGGCGGCGGGCCAGGCGGCGCGATTGGTCCGGGAGGCCACGCAGGACATTCAAACCCAGGATCCGTTGGGAACGGTGGGAAAGCCTACGGAAATCGGTATTTGGTGCCTTTGCACGGCGGCTCCGGAGGGGCTGGCGCCAATTATACCTACGGGATCGGAAATTGCAGAATCTCGGATTTAGCGGGCGGGACAGGCGGCGCAGGTGGAGGGGCAATCTTGATCGCAAGCTCCGGAACCGTACAAGTAAACGGCGTTATCGAGGCCTATGGAAATGACGGCGCCTGCGGCGCGGGGAGCGCCAGCGGCGGCGCGATCAAGATCGTAGCGAACACTATTGGTACGACGGGCCAACGCCCGGATTTTGTCCTGAATGTATGGGGCCGGCAATCGTATGGCTGGATCCGGCTGGAAGCGTTCAATTTCCTGGGGGGCATGGCCCAGTCTCCGGATAGTTGGACCAGCTTTTTCTCCAAATCCCCGCCCATGGGTTTGTTCCTACCCTCCGGCAAGCCGCCGTCCATCCGGGTGCTGCGTATCGCCGGTATCCAGCTACCCGATCATCCCAACGGTGATTTCCTGGTGCCGGATGCCGTCATCAATACCGGAGGTTCTGTCTCCGTTGACGTCGTCACCTCGCAGATTCCGGTGGGTACAATCCCCAAGCTGGTGGTGTACTCGGTCGACGGTCCCGATCAATTAATCGAATTGCCGCCCACGACCGGGTTGCTGAAAAACGCATCCGCATCCGTGAACGTGCTTTTCCCTCCTGGGTACTCTCGCGGTTACGTCACCGCCAACTGGAGCGAATAGGAGGGTCCCCCTTTTGCTCCGGCCGGACCAAGGGTGCCGTACGGCCCTTCTTATCGTAAATCCTGGGTTTGCCCCGGTTCGAGGGTTGGAGTATCGCCGCATCCAGGTGGAACCGCGGTCCCGGATTTTCGGGTTCAGGGCGCTGGATGCGCCCGGTAGGGCCGCACCAATTGCACAACTTCATACGGCGTCAACGCGCGCCCGTAGACGCGCACTTCGTCGATCTCACCGTCGAAGCCGTCCTGCCCGGATGTCACGCAGCCCAGGGTAAGATGGCCGTCCAGGCCCGGGTCCGCGTAGAGGTCCGGACTCTTGTCATTGTAGTCGGTAAACGTGTTCACCGATTTCAGCGAATCGTTCATGGCCGAGGCCCGCAGCACCCCGTCCACGTACAGCATCAGCCTTCCCTTGCGGTTGACGCCCACCAGGTGATGCCAGCCGCCGTCGGCCACGTCGATGGGCGCCTGCAGGTCGCGCACGCCCACGGCGGCGCTCGCCGCAGCCTTGACCACCTTGGGCGCGTTGGCCGCAAAACCGGGATTCCCGTTCGGGAAAATGCGCAGGAAGTACGAGAATCCGCCGTTCCCCTGTTTCGAGATGATGCGCCGGGCGACCCCGTGGTTCGGAATCTTATTGCCGATCTTGGCCCAGGCCGCATAGGTGAAGTCGGAGTCCTTCGCGAACACGAACGGATCCGGCGTCGGCTGGCCCAGGTCCACGAAGCCTTGCCCATTGGTGAAATGGATCGAACCTCCCACCTTGCCCGCCATCCACTTGATCCCTTTGGCGCTGCCGCCGTGTCCGTTGCCGGATTGATCCGAAATCGCTTCGCCGGATCCTTCCTCGAAAGGCCAATACCCCATCAAGGCCGAATCCAGCTTGGGGAAAGCCAGGGAATCGATGAGCGCATCTTTGCCGCTTTCAACTTTCACGTTTTCCAGCACCAGGGGCGCGTCCGTCGACCCGCCCGTGATCAGCAGGTTGTATTCCCCCGCAGGCAGTTCGATGCGGAAGGTGCCGGACGAATCGGGGCGCTCGTAACGCTCCAGCCCGTACGCCCGTAGCACATAAGTTACCCCGGGCGCGATACCGGACAGGTTGAGGCGCAGGGACCCGTTGGTATCCAGGGCCGCGGTCAGGTTTTTGGCTTCCTTGCCGGGGGAGATGTTGCGGATTACGGCCCCGAGGGTATCGCCGAAGGCGGCTTCCAGATCGAACAGGCCGGAATCCTTGGGCGTATAGTGGAAGCGGCCCAGGGAATCGGCGACCACATCGCCCTCCATGGCCGAATCGGCCCGATGGGAAGGCAGGTATCCCACCGGACGGATATGCACCCGGGCCGCGCCCGCCGGGCTGCCATCGGGCCGCGACAGGGTTCCCATGATCAGGGCTTCCGTCTCCGTGGTGGTGCCCCCGGCCAACTGCTCATCCTTCCAACCGCAAGCCTGCAATGCGAACAAAGCCGCGGCGAGCCACGGAAGGATCGCGCGCGCCTTCATTTCTTGGGGCTCCAGGATTCCGAGAGCGGGAAGAGCTGGATGTTCAATTGATATACGCGTTCGGGCCGCTCTACCTTATCCACTTCATCGGCCAGCTCCTTGCGGAACAGCCGGATCTTCTCCTGGATTTGCAGGAAGTGATTCTCGGATGTGCTGAAGCTCAAGGTCGAAAGGTTGCGCGCCTCTTTGGGAAAGGCGTCCAGGGCCTCTTTACCCAAGTCCAGTCCCGCGCGGATGAATTGCTGCACGGCCCGGGATGAGTTCTTGTAGCCGCTGGTGATATGCGGATCGGCCGCATGGAAACGGCCTTGGGCATCCTTCTTGATGAAGCCCAGGGCGGCCAGGAGTTCGACGCCTTCGCGGGCCTGGGCCTCGCTCACGGCGGGCTTGAGCATCTTGGCCAAGGCGGCCCACTCGCCGCGGAAGGGATAGAAGGCCAGCAATTCGCGCAAGGCGATATGGTACCAATGGCGGTAGTAGTCATCGAGACCGACGGAGATGGGCTTGGCGGGCTTGGGGCGCATGGGCTGCAGGCGCGCGAGCAAGGCGCTCCGTTCCGCGGGCGATTTGGCATGATTGGCCAGCACCAGCACCTCGAAATACTCCTTCTCCCTGCGTCCCAGCTTGAACAGATCCGCGAACTTGAGGACCATGGCCGGAGTCAGGTTGCGCTTTCCCGAAAGGATCTTGGCGAACTGGCCCGCGTCGAACCCCACCTTGGCCGCCAGGTAGCGATGGGAAACGGCGGGGTTACCCTCCTTGAGGAACAGGTAGAAATCCTTCAGGAACGCCCGGTATTCCGCGTAGCGGAAAATCTCCGGGCGAGAAAGGGAATCGGGGGAGGGATGGCGGGTGTTCTTCATGGGGTTATGCGCGGACGTTTCGTTTCCCAAGGATACCACCAACCCGCCCTCCCGACACCTGGAATCAGGGCTTTACCGGCCCGGACGCGGTAATTCCGCGGGCATTCTGCCAGCACTTTCGCAGCCGGGTCCGCAGGCCGGCGAGGCAGGGCGGATTACTGTTAAGAGCGAGCTTGTGGGGGATCCGAAATGGCGTTCGAATTCAGACCGGCCTTATCCCAGGGCCAGGTTTCGCTGCAGACCCCTCCTTGCCAGCCCACCCGGCAAGGTCCAGCGGACCTGGCCCCTTTTTATGGGTCAACGGCGGCGCGAGCCAGCCGGGTCCGGCGCCTAACCTCCAAATCAATCACCATATTAGTTGGTCTTTTTTTCGCGGCCCATGCGTTCTCCGCCTCCCTGCCCGCCGGTTTCAAGGAGACCCGCCTGCTCTCCGCCATCAATCCCACCACCATGGACATCGCTCCCGATGGCCGGGTGTTTTGGTGCCAGAAGGACGGGGAACTGCGCATCGTCAAGAACGACAAACCGCTGGCGAAGCCGTTCGTGAAGCTGGCGGTGGATATTTTCCAGGAACGCGGCCTGCTGGGCGTGACCCTGGCGCCGGGGTTTCCGGCCGATCCCTTCGTCTACGTGTACTACACCGCCAAGGGTCCCTCGCATAACCGCGTCAGCCGCTTCCGCGCCGATGGGGATACGGCCATTGGCGCCGAGCAAATCCTGATTGAGCTGAACAACCTTTCCGGAGTGGGCTACCACAACGGGGGCGGCATCCGCTTCGGCAAAGAAGGCAAGCTCTACATCGCCGCCGGCAACAATGCCAATGACGGATATTCGCAATCCTTGACGAGCCTGTTGGGAAAGCTGCTCCGCATCAATGCCGACGGATCGATTCCCGCGGATAACCCCTTCTACGACAAGACCACGGGAAGCAATCGCGCCATCTGGGCCCTGGGGTTGCGGAATCCGTTCACGAGCGCGGTCCAGCCCGGCACCGGCCGCATCCTCATCAACGAGGTGGGCGAGTCGAGCTGGGAGGAAATCGATGAAGCCATCGCCGGGGCCAATTACGGCTGGCCCAAGGCCGAAGGCAAGCCCACAACCGCGCCCAGCGGCCTTACCGGCGCCTACGCCAATCCCATCCATACTTACGGACATCTGGGCAATTGCGGCATCACGGGCGGGGCGTTCTATAATCCGGGAAACCCGAAGAGCAATGGGTTCGGCGACGGGTATCTTGGACTTTTCTTCTTCGGGGATTATTGCGGCGGGTGGATCAAGAGCATCGATCCGTCCTCGCCCGCCGAAGCCAGGTCCTTCGCCACCGGTATCCTCCGCCCCCTTG
>JAHFCH010000123.1 GCA_023249635.1 Fibrobacterota bacterium | reverse complement strand
ACAATACCGCCCAGGGACGCCCGGGGCGCTCGACCTGGTACGAAGCCGCCATGGCCCTGACCATCCCCGCGGCCACCTTCGCGTTCCGCCGCATGGATCTGCTGCACTTGGCGCACCTGTGGTCCGCCCTGGGGGGCCTCGTCTTCATAGGTTGGTTCGCCTGGCAATTCCGCCGCGAACGCGGACTTGTCGCGGGCTTCGGCGGTCAAATGCTTTCCGTCGTGGCGGTTTGCGCCTTGTTATTTCTGATCGATCGGCTGATGGCGCCCGGCTTGGGCTACACTTCCGGCAAGGCCGTCTGGGTGGCGCTGGCGACACGACTGGCGATGTTCATCGCGGGGTACGCCCTGTTCCTGCGGCTGGCGCATGGGGAGTTCTTGGCGGGGCTCAAGCGGAAATAGGCGCAGGGTTCCGGCGCCTCAAACCGATTGCCCTGCGAACAGGATGCCGGCCAGGAAAACGCCCACGTACGCTCCCTGAAACAATAGGAAGAGGACGAATCCGGGCTTCCTCCGTTTTCCCACGAACAGGAGCGGCTCCACCAACGGCCCGGCCAGGACCAGAGGGATTCCATGCATCCCTATCGCATTGATCGCCGCGTTCAGGTTCCTCTCGCCGGCGAAGATGAAAGCGAAAGTGAAGATTGCCGCCGCGGTCACCTTCCAACCGATGCCGCTCCACAAATAATCCCGGAACCCCCGGTCGCCCGAGAGCGTGCGGTAGGCCGGGATCAGATCATAGACCATGTATATGACCAGGGAAGGAGACCAGAAAAGCAAAGTAACCAAGGCGAGCAGAGCGATGATCAACGGCGAGGAGAGCAGCCCTAAAGCGAGGGTAGCGGGCATGCTACTGTTTCCACCCCGTCTTCCACGCCTGCCGTATGCCGAGGGACGGCACCATCCCGCGATCGAATACGCTTAAGCCCAATTCGCCCAGGACCTCGGAGTGTTCGAACTCCACGACGAAGCCCAGGCGATTCTTGATGCCCAAGGTCGTGGTCGTGCCTTCGCGGTAGTCCACGGGGTGTGGCGAACGATCTTCCAGGGACCAACGGATGGTGGCGGCGGAAGGTCCCGCATTCGCATAGAAGGAAAGCCGCTGGGTCGCGCGCCATTGGGCGATGAGCGCCAACTCGCCTTCCGCCGTCGACGCTTCGGCGCGATACCCGTTTTCCTTGACCCCGGCGTCCGTGGCGACGGTGAAATCGGATCCGGTGTAGCCCAGGCCCGCGCGCCCGTAGCCGCTCACCAGCGTGCGCTCGCCCGTGTACAGACGTTTCTTGGCGCCGATATCGCCTACCCAGGCCCCGCCGCGGAGCAAAGGCAGGTTGAGGCCGCCATGCACCTCCCAACCGTCGCCCAGCCCGCGCGCGTAAGAGAAACCCCACAGCACCCCTTCGGCGTGTTCGCGGGCATTGGGCCCGGTATACATGAGCGAATCGGCGAGGCGGCCGAGGTCGGGATCCCGATCCCGTTCCAGCAAAGCCAGGGTCAGCCCCAGTTCCTCGGTGCCGGAAGCCTCCAAGGAGAATTCCTGGGAGCCTTCGGCGAGCACGGCCGCATCGCGGAGGGAAGCCGTCTTGAGGGTGCTGCATCCGGCCAGGAGCAATCCGCAGAAGAGGATAAACAGAAGGTAGGGCGCCGCCGCTCCCGGCAGCATCCGCACCGTGCGCGCACCGCGGGTCATTCCGCCCATCCCGTCTTGTACGCGAAGCGCGCGCCCAGCGAAGGTACGTAACCGTAGTTGAGGAAGTTCGCGCCCCATTCCCACAGCATCTCGAAGCGTTGCGCCTCGAAGGTAATCCCCATCTGCGTCTTGATGCCATAGACGGGAACGTTACCCTGGAAAGCCGCATCGTTGGAGTTCTCGCGCAGATCGTAGACGATGCTGCCTGCCGTAGGGCCGGCGTTGAAATACCAGGACAGGCGCGGGAAAATGCGCACCAGGGACAGGAGTTCCGCTTCGGCCTGGTAACTCTGGGTTTCCAGGCTGAAGATGCGTTCCTCATTGCTGCCACCATCCCGGTAGGAGATTTCGTTGGGCGTGGATCCCAGCGCCACGCGACCATACGCGGTCAACAGCAGGCGGGGATTGGCGTACAGCCTTTTCTTGAGGCCGAGATCCACCATGACGCAACCCGGGCCGAAGGGGGAAACGTCGGCGCCGCCGTTCAGCTCCCAACCGTTGCCCATGCCCCGCGCGAAGTTGGCGCCTATCAGGGGATCGGCGCCCGCGTTCACGGTGCCCGCATAGCCGCCGGAATCGTAAGTCACCCCCAGGATGGAATCCTGGCCGTGACCCGCGGCCAGCAGCGCTTGATCGATGGAAGCGGCGGTGGTTCCTTGCAGGGAAACCGCCCACTCCCCTTCGGGCAGCACGCGAGCGTCGTGGAGGCCCGGCATTTTCAGGGTGGAACAAGCGCACACTGATAGCAAGGCGAGCCCGCCCACCAGGCGGCAGAGGAGTGGATGGAAGGGTAGCGGAAACAGCGGCATGCGGACCTATGGACGCGCGTCGCGCGTGTTTTCGTTATGGTGGTCGTTATCCAGGCAAGGTAGGAATTCTATTTTCCCGGGCACGCTTGGATAACCCCCTGGAGGCAGTATGCATATCGCGATTCTGGGAACCGGTATGGTCGGTTCCACCCTCGGCAGCAAGATGATCGCATTGGGACACAAGGTGCGCATGGGCTCGCGGACCGCCGGCAACGAAAAAGCGGTGGCATGGGTCAACGCCAACGGCGCCAATGCCTCCCAGGGCAGCTTCGCCGATGCCGCCGCCTTCGGTGAACTGGCCTTCAATTGCACCTCGGGATCCGGATCCCTCGCGGCCATGGAGGCTGCCGGGCCCGCCAACCTCAAGGGCAAGATCCTCATCGACGTATCCAATCCCTTGGACTTCTCCAAGGGCATGCCGCCCTCGCTCAGCGTATGCAATACCGATTCCCTGGGCGAGCAGATCCAGCGCGCCTTGCCGGGAACCAGGGTGGTCAAGGCACTGAATACCATGGCCTGCACGCTCATGATCGACGCGGGGCTTTTGGCGGGCGGGGACACCTCCGTGTTCATGTGCGGCAACGATGCCGGCGCCAAGGAGACGGTGGCGGGGATATTGAAAAAGGATTTCGGGTGGAAGGACGTGGTGGATTTGGGTGACCTGACGGCGGCGCGGGGTCAGGAGATGATCCTGCCTATCTGGCTGCGCTTGTGGGGAACTTTCAAGACCCCCAACTTCAATTTCAAAATGGTGCGGTAGGGGCTCACTTCTGTTTGTCTAACGTATTCTTGTCCTACTTCTTCTTGTCCTACGCTCGTCTTACTTCTTCTCGTATTTCCAATTGCGGCCCTTGCCCTCGGCGATCCATTCGAGGGCCTGGGCCAGGCGCTTCTCCCGGGTCTCCGGGGTCTTGGCCTCTTCCAGCCACTCGATGTATTCGCGCTGCTTGCTGGGGCTCAGGGACTTGAATCCCTTGCCGGCCAAGGCGTCCCGGCGCAGGGCCGCAGTCAGGTAGGCCGGAACCTTGGCGGGAGGCTTGGGCTTCGCGCGCGCCTGGGCACGCGAAGGCGATGTGGCCCCGGCATCGATCAATTGCATGGCTTTATTGATGAACCCCAGCAGCACCTTGTCCGGCGGCAAATCCTTCCGTGCGGTCACGCGGCCGAACTGGCCCATGGCCTTTTCCGCCGCCGCCGAATCGCCCACGATAAGCGATCCCAGCCAGAAGCCCATGGCGATATGCTCCTTGAACGAGCCCATCCCGAAAAGGATCTTCCCCTTATAGAGGAAATGCGGCATGCCCCATTTCAGGGTCTCTTCGGCCTGCGGGCAACCCTGGTGCGCCAGCTTGCGCAGGTGCGAGAGGATGGGGCGGGCGAATTCCGGCGACTTCCCGATCTTGGCGTCGATGCGGGGATCGTGCTTGGCCATGGCTACTCCTGTTTCCTCAGCTTGTCGGTCTTGATCTTGAAGTGCAAGCCGCTTTCCATGAAAAGCACGTCCCCTTTGATGGGCAGATAACCGGCGGGGAAATGCGGCTTGAAGGCTTCGGCCAGGAACCATACCGTATCCTGCGCGTAACGGTAACTTCCCTGTGCTTTGAGGTTCTCCTTGACCACGGCATAGCCGTACTCGGCGTGACCATCCTTGAACAGGCGGATGAATTCGCTGCCGACGGGGGCCGAGCGTTCGGCGACGAGGATGGGGGCTTCGCGGCAGCCCGCCAGGCCGGCGGCGAGCGCGAGCGCGGCCAGGAATCTTTTGTCGATCATGAAAAGGAAAAATAGTCACTGCGCGACGGCGCACGCGTCCGCGGCCGCGGGTTCGGCTACCTCGACCGGCAATCGGCGGGTCAACCAGGAATGGCCGCGCTGCAATGCCCACTTTCCCAATACCCCCAGGCAGGCCAGCCTATCCTGCGGCGTAAGCGGCGCCCGGTTCAGGGATTGCCAATAGCCCAGGGCGCGGCGGATGGTGGGATTGATGCCGACCCTGCGATCCGATTCGGATCGGAACCAGGCGGCCCGTTCCCGTGGGGTAGGAAAACGACGCGTGGAAGTGCCGGGATGATCGCGTCGCAGGAACAGGAATTCCGGGACTTCGATGAAGGGCCCTTGCAGGGCCAGCTCGGCCAGCAGGTTCCGATCGGACCCGGTATAATCGCCCAGCAGCCGGGTTCGCCGCAGCCGGTCGGCGCGGATGAGTCCGAAGATGGGGAAGCAGGCATGATCGATGCACAGGCAATCGTGGAAGCGTAAGGCGGCATCCGCCGAGTCGGTGCGCAGACGGGTCGCGTAATCCCCCAGGAATTCCCCCCGCGGCCCGATGATGCGGGTGCGCGGATGACAAAGCACGGCGCCGGGGTCGCCCACCAGCGCCCGCACGCAACCCTCCAGCAGGCCGGGAGCGCAGATATCGTCATGGGCGGTCCAGCGGAAGAAGGGGCTGCGCGAGAGGCGGAATACGCGATTGAAATTCCAGGCGGCCCCGCGGTTGCGTTCCACCCGCAAGTAGCGGATGCGCGCATCGCGCCCCGCGTACTCGCGGCAGATCTCCTCGGTGCCGTCGCGGGAACCGTTATCGGAGAGGATCAATTCCCAATCGGTCCAGGTTTGCGCCAAGAGCGAGTCGAGGGCTTCTCTCAGGTAATTTTCACCGTTATAGACCGGCAGTCCCAGGCCTACCAGCGGTGGCCGCCCGGAGGCGGTCCGCCGGCTTTCCGCCCGTTCGGATTCGGGATCGCGAACCATTTATTTCTCCCGGGATCGCGGGATCCCATGGGAAAAAACAACCTTTCCCATCCGGGGGAGTCAATGGGATGGAGGGCACGATTTCGGGCGCCCAACGTCATTGCGGGCCCCCCCTACGCGGCGTATCTTCCCGGTATGCTTTTTCCGGCCCGTTTTGCCTCCCGTCCCGCCTTTATGGTACTGCTGATGGGCCTGGCCGCAGGCCCGGAGCCGCGCGGTCAGACCTCCCTGTTCACGGGTATCCCTTTCCAGTCGGATTTGGAGAACCTCGATTCCGGCTGCTTCGCCACGCGCGCCGCGGCGGGTTGCGGCGGCTGGCTGGGCATCCATGATCAGGCCATATCCCTAGGTGTCGGCGAAAAGAACCATAGCGGCAAGCAGGCCCTGCGCATCGAATTCATCCGCAACGAAGACTATGCCGCCACTTGGCGCAAAACCGAAGGCCGGCATATCTTTACCCGCTTCTACGACTACTACGATTCGGGTTTCGACTTCGCCGCGGGCATGAAGATCCACCGCCTCTCCGCGTTCAACGAGGTCAAGCAAATCAACGATTACGATATCATCCTGCAGCTGAAGGCCGACGAGCCCGGGGCGGATTATTGCGGGATGACGGATGCGAAATGGCTGGCGCTCACCTTCAACGGCGGGCCGGTGGACTGGGGCAGCGTGGAAGCGCGCTTCACGCCCATGCGCGGGCGCTGGTACTGCATCGAAACGGAAGTGCGCCTGAATACCCCCGGGCTTTCCGATGGCGAAGCGCGCATCTGGGTCGACGGCCAGCGGGTAGCCGAACGCACGGGCATGAACCTCACCGGTACGGTGGCTTCACCCATCAATCGGGCCTTGTTCGGAGGCTGGTATTCCAACTCGGCCGCGGGCAAGAACCGCTGTCCCGATCCGGTGACGCCTTCGCGCCGCTACGTCGATGATGCGGCGATCGCCGGCAGTTATATCGGGATGATAACGGGGACGCCCATCCCCCCCATTACGCCTATTCCGCCCGGCCCCATCATCCCGCGGAAGCCGCCGCATCGGCCCCGAAACCTGCCGGCGCACGAGTACGATCCCATTCCGGATTGAAGGCTGCGGGCGTTTCCGAAGCCTCGCACAAAGCCGCGATGGTTTTTTCCAACGCCGCCAGACGCGTTTCCCATTCGACCGCGCGGCGCGCATGCCACGCCCGGATATCGCGGCGATATGCAGGCAGGGCCGTGAAGAGGTTGCGGATGCACAGCTCCAAATCGGCCGGGCTCCCGTCGGTGTACACGCAGCCCGCATCGAAGTAGGCGCGCAAGGCCGCGGAAGATCCGAGGATCAAGGGCTTGCCCAGGGCGGCGCCTTCGTAGCCGCCGCATACCAGGGTTGCCGCCCGGCTGGTCACGGCCATCACCGCGTCGCAGCGGGCCATGGCCGAGAAGAAATCGTTTTCGGAAAGGAAGCCGGTGGGGATGAAATTGGGGGGCGCATCCGCCAGCGCCTTGGCATAGGCCGCGGGAGGCCTGCCCGTAATGCGGATTACGATTTCCCCCGGAAGCCGACGGCAGGCTTCCATGGCCGCCGCGATGGGCTCATCGAATGCCCAAGAGGAAACGAACAGGATTTCCCGGGGGCGATGCGATGGGTCCGCCGCGGTTTCGGCGGCGACCGCTTCCTCGCGCCAAGCGGAAAGATCGGGGAAGGGATCGGGAAGCACGAAGGCGCGGCCCCCGGCATTTTCAACGTAGCCCGCCAACTCCGGGTTGGTCACGATGGTGAGATCGGCGCGCCGGAGGGTGAAGCCGCTGAGCAGATCGGAAAGGCGGCGCTTGAGACCGGCGCCGTGGCCGGCCAAGTAGCCGAAATTACTATGGCGATCGACCACGAGCCGGAATCCGAAAAGCCCCTTGACCGCGCCCGCGAAGGCGGCCAGCACCATGGAGGGATTCTGCACGAAGACCAGGCCGCCGCGGTTGCGGGATAAGCGGGATGCCGTCCAGGCCAAGGCGTAGGGATACCGCAGCCAACCCGAGCGGAGACATAACGCGAGTTCGGCGCCGAAACGGCGCGAGAGCCCCAGCGAGCGGCGCTGGGACTCCCATGCGATCCAGATGCGACCGGGTTTCACAAACGGAACCTCCGTCCCAGGGCATTGTACAGGCGCCAGATGCGCCGATGGCGCGGAAGATTGATTAGCGGAGCCAAATCGCGATCCAGGCTGCCGATCCATAATCCCCCCGAATAGCGGCGGTAATCCTGGAACAGCAATTGGCGCGGGAAAAGGTCCCAGGGCCGACGCAGGAAATCGCGGTTGGCATCGTGGAGCACCACGACGCCGCCCGGGGCCAGCAATTCGCGGGCATGCCTCAGGCAGGCTTCGCGCGCGCGGCCATCCACGAGGATGAAATCGAATTCCCCCAATTGGCCGGGGTATTCCACGTAGTCGCGGAAATCGCCGTAGGTCCCGTCGCCATCACCGGCGGCCCAGGGATCGCGGGCGGGAGGCACGGCATGCACGCGGACATTCCCGGGAGCGCCCCCGCGGATGCGTTCCGCCCATGCGGGATCATGCTCTATAGCGGTCCATTCTCCGCCCGGGGCCAGGTAGCGCGAGAAATGCGAGGTTCCGTATCCGGCCCCCCATTCCAAGGCCCGCATGGGTCGCAGGGACGAGAGCAGATCCTCCATGACGCGTATCTCGCGATACTTCATCCATGGTTTCCGGACCTCTTTGCGCAGAACGCGCTCCAGCACCTTGTCGCGATACTCGCGCACGGCCTGATCGAGGAATGCATGCAGGGGGAGTTCCAGTGTAGCCATGGTTTAAGATGAAAACGCCGGCGGGGGCCCGCAAGCTTTAAGATCCGGCGGCTGAGCCGCCACTTCGGCCCCGGATCCGACCGCAAACCCCGCCATTACGGGCTTGCGCGGCCATGTGTAAGGAAAAATGACGGGAATTTTACTTCCCGGCTTGCGTATACGCTGCTACAATACTGACGTCTGCGTAACAGACCGGATTGGCCGCAACTGCGGCCCCCACGGCGAACGGGTTCCGGTTCCCTCGGGTTACTGTGCTGCGGATGCCACTTGTTCGAGCGGCCGGAAAGGGATTTGCTGTGTCCCCTGTGAAAGCCATTGCCATTTTGGTCTTGTGCGCCTTCGCGCTGCCTGCCTTCCCCAAAGGGATAACCGTCCGCTTCCTATCCAGCCCGGCGGAAGATTCCATCGTCAGCTATGAAGTAATGCGGTCCGACGCCCCGGATAAGCCCTGCGTCGGGGTCGGGCGGGTAACTGTCGCTTCCGCCTCCGACACCCTGGCTTTCGCCGACAGCGGCGCCGCCCGGGGGCATGCCTACGTGTACAGCATCGTAGGGATTAACGGCGAAGGCGGACGCAGCGAACCTTCCGAATCCACCCAGGTGGCCCTGCCCATCCTCTCCCTGCCCGATACCTTGCGCGCCGCCGCCGCCGGGGCGGCTTGGATACTGGCCCCGGACGCGGATCCCTTGGCCGGCTTGGCTCCGCTCTCCTTGTCCCTGTCTGCGGCCGATACCGCCCGCGTCTCCCTGGCTTTCGATCCGCTCACCCGCAAAGCCATCCTCACCCCCCGCCATCCGGAGACGGCCTGGTCGGGATGGATCGGTCTTTCCGCGGACTATTTCGGCGGCAAATTCTCCGATCGCGACTCGCTATGGCTGGTGGTGCCCGGCGCTGCCCCCGTGGCCGCGCGCCTGCCCCGGAGCGGAATCGCCGCCGCATTTTCCCTGCCGGCCCAATGGTCCCCTTCGGCCGGGGCCATGCGCCTCTCCGCCGCGACCGCGGGCCGCGTCGACCTGGTGACCGCAGGGGGCGAAATCGCCGCCTCCATCAACCTTACGGGCAACGGCTCGGAAGTGTTGTGGGATGGTCGCGATGCGCACGGCCGCGCCCTGAAACCGGCATGTTACCTGTGGGCCGCCCGCGGCGCGCGGGGCGCGATGCTGGGTTCCGGGTCCCTGCGCCTGCTGCCTTAAGAATAGCCGGGGTCCCCCTGGCCCGATTTCGCGCATTAGCGCGTTTTCGGCCGGCTTGTATCCCTTTCCGCCGGAATATTCTTTCCCTGCATGGCTTTTTCCTCCCTGCCTCCCAGCGGCAATGCCGTCCCCGCCGGATTCCTGCTCCGCGCCGGCGGCGGTGATTTCACCGCCGAATTCGCCGCCCATGGCGGACATAAGGAGGACCGCATCCTCTTCACGGATTCGGCGACCTCGGCCTTATATATAGCGTGCCGCGGACTGGCCGACTTGCGCGGCAGCCAGGCTTCGGGCCCGTCGCTGCGCGTGGCCGTGCCCGCTTGGTGTTGCCCTTCGGTTCCGCAGGCGGTATTGCAGGCCGGGCTGGTTCCCGTGCCGGTCGATCTCGACCCTGCGACCCTGGCGTATCATCCGGCCGCCTTGGAAGCGGCGCGAGCGCATCCCCAAGGCCTGGCCGCGATCATCCTGGTGCATTTCTTCGCGATGCCGGCGCCCTGTCCCGAAGGGGATTGGAGCGGAACGCTCCTGCTGCGCGATTGCGCCCAAGACTTCGACTATCGCCCCGCGCCCGGGGATCCCGCGCCTTGCATCTACAGCTTCGGCCGCGGCAAGGCGCTGAATGCCGGCCATGGCGGAGCTTTGTGCATACCCTTGGGCGTACCGGCCCATCACGGCAACGATGCCCTGTTGGCCCGCTGCCGCAAGGCCTGGGAGGAATTGCCCGCAAGCCACGCGCGCATCTGGCCCAAGGCCCTGGCCATCAATCTGCTCTCTGAGCCGCACTGGTTCCGCGCCGTAAGCGCAGTGCCCGGACTCGGCATCGGCGCCACGGTCTGGGACGCGCCGCTCGCCTTCGCGCGGATGGCCGCGGGTTTCCCGCGACTGGGTTCGGCATGCCTGGAGGCCTGGCTGCAACGACGGGACTATTATCGGCAGCTGATGACGCGCTATCGCCGGTTGATATGGGCATGCGATCGTGAAGCCTTCCTCTCGCCGATGGCCCCTCCCCTGCCGCCGCCGTCCACGGCATCGATTCCGGCGCGTTTTCCCATCCGGATTCCGGACGCGGCCCTGCGCGCGGGATTCTTCTCCGCGACCCGCCTGCGTTTCGGCGGGGTAACACGCATGTATCCCTCCGCCCTGCCGGATTTGCCGGGGGCCCCGCCATTCCTGGACGGGGCCGGGGATTATCCGGGAGCCCGCGTCGTGGCGGAATCCCTGCTGACCCTGCCGATCACGGCCCACCTGATGGGAACCGAGGATCGTTTCTTCGAAGGCTTGGCGGATATCCTGATGGGACTGGGAGTCTTGCGGCAGGCGCCTGCGCCGCGCGCGGCCCCGGATTGGTCTCCGGCGCCGGCTATGGTTTCCGACGCGGCATTTCTGCCGCATAGTATGCCGTACTTGTAATATGCCGCGCTAGACGGGGCCGGAATTGGTCTCGGGGGCCTTTTCTTCCATCTTGGCCTCCATGGATACCGTGATCCCGTTCTTCTTCATCATGTCGTAGAGGGTGGGACGGGTGAGGCCCGTGACCTTGGCGGCCAGGCTGATGTTGCCCTTGGCCTGCTTCAGGGCGTTCAGCAGGAAGTTGCGGTCGAACATCTGGCGGGCTTCGCGGTAGCTGAGCACGGTGAAAGAGGTTTCCGAGAGTTGCAGATCCTCAGGCTCGATGATCTGGCTGGCGCAGGTGATGGAGGCGCGGTTGAGCTTGTTCTCCAGCTCGCGCACGTTGCCGGGCCAGCTGTAGTTCATCAGCATCTGCTCGGCGCGCTTGGAAAGCTTCAGGCGCGGCTGCCCGAACTTGACCCGATTGGCCTCGATGATCTTGGCCGCGATGCTGGGGATGTCGTCCTTGCGATCGCGCAGGGGCGGCAGGTGGATCTCGAACTCGCTGAGGCGGTAGTACAAATCGGTGCGCATCACCGGATTGTCCTTCTCCGCCAGGTTGGTCTTATTGGTCGCGGCGATGATGCGTACGTTGAGGGAGCGGAAGCCCGTCTCGCCTACGCGCTGCAGCTTCTGATCCTGCAGGAAGCGCAGCAGCTTCACCTGCAAGGCCATGGGCATGTCGCCGATTTCGTCCAGGAACAGGGTGCCCTTGTTGGCCGACTCGATCAGGCCCATCTTGTCCGTGCCCGCGCCCGTGAAGGCGCCCTTCACGTAGCCGAAGAGTTCCGACTCCATCAGGCTGGCCGGAATGGATCCGCAATTGATGGGCACGAAAATCTCGGTACGACGCTGGCTGTGGAAATGGATGGCGCGCGCGCACAGTTCCTTGCCGGTACCGCTCTCGCCGGTCAAGAGCACGTTCACGTCGGTCTTGGCCAGCTTGCGGATATGCTCGAAAATCTTCCGCATGGCTTCGCTCTGGCCGATCATCAGGTTGTCGGCTTCGCTCGGCAATCCCTGGGTGGCCTTCTCTACCGCGGGCTTCTCGAAGCCGGCGATGCGGCAAGCGCGCGTCAGGATCACCTTAAGCTCTTCTATGTCCACGGGCTTTTGCAGGAAGTCGAAAGCCCCGCGCTCCACCGCGCGTCTGCCCAGATCGGCGCTGATGTTGGAAGTGATGACGATGATCTTCGCCAGGCGATCCTCATGGAGCACCGCGTCGATGATCTCCAGGCCGCGCTCGGGCTTGTTCTCCAGCCCCATGTCCAGGCAGATGACCCCGGGCTTCTGGCGCCGCAGGGAATCCAGGCATCCGTCCAAGGTCTCGGTCTCGAGCACCTCGTATTCCGAGTTCAGGGCCCACTTCATCTGTTCCCGGAGTCCGACGTTGTCTTCGACAAGGAGGAGCTTGATCATGTGGGGGAAAGATAATAACGGGGTGTGACCGGCGGGATGAATGGGAATCCCCAGGAAAGCGGGAAGGTTTAAGGTTTAAGGGGGGTTGGTCCCGTAGGCCCGGTCGGCGAATCGCCGATTTGGGCTCCCCCTTAAACTTTAGACCTTAAACCTTCTTCCCCCACATCCGCGGCCAAAAGAATACAGAACTCCGTCCCCTTCCCCAGTTCCGAATGCACCAGGATGCGGCCGCCCATCTGTTCCACAAGCGTTTTACACTGGTATAAGCCTATGCCCACGCCCTTTTCCTTGGTGGTCGCGAAGGGCTGGAACAGGCGCCGCCGGACGAACTCGGGATCCATGCCGGCCCCGTCGTCCTCAACCAGAA
Organism: Fibrobacterota bacterium; assembly: GCA_023249635.1. Taxonomy (GTDB): domain Bacteria; phylum Fibrobacterota; class Fibrobacteria; order UBA11236; family UBA11236; genus Chersky-265. The sequence continues at coordinate 7,153 of JAHFCH010000123.1, read as the reverse complement.
TCCAAGCTCCGTAGCTGGCGAAGAAATGCTCACCGCCCCCGAACAGCTCCCGCAACCGAGCCGGGGCCCCCGCCGCCAAAGTGCCGAAGCTTACGTCGATGCGGCCTTGGGGAGACTGCCCGGGGCCGCGCCGCATGGCCTCCAGGGAGTTGTTGATGAGGTTGCGCACCACAAAGAACAACGATTGCTTGTCCATGGGCACGGGCGCCCCGTCGGCGCCGGTAAGCGCGTGGCTTATGCCCGGGAGCGAAGCCAGCCCGGCATTGGCCGCCACCTCTTCCAGCATCGGCCGTAGGGGATGCGGCGCCAACGCCAGTTCCTGACGCTTGGGCGCCACCGACAGCCGGTCGATGAGGCTTTGCAGGTTGGAGGAGCAGCTCTTGACCGAGTTGAGCATGCTGGCCTGGAAGGAAGGGTTGTCCAGATTCTTTTCGGCGTTCTTAAGCAACAAGGACAGGGTCGCGATCTGGTTCTTGATATCGTGGATGATGAACGAGGCCACGTGGTGGAAGGATTCGAACTGCTTCTGCTCGATACGCTCCTGCAGCACGCGGTTCTTGAAGAGCGCGTCGCCGATGGAGGTGGAGAAAACCTCGATGAGGGCCAAATCCTCCGCGTCGAAAGCGCGGCCGCGGCCGCCCAGCAGGGCCAACATGCCCGCCAGCCGATCGCCGATGAACACGGGGAATACGCCGTCGAAACGCAGCTCGGTCACCAGCGGCTCCCGGCGCGCGGCCTGCCGCCGTTCGCGGCCCGCGTCGTCCTCGGCCGCCAGGTCCAGGGGCGTCCCGTCCGCCAAGGCTCTCGCCAAGGGACTATCGCCGCTGATGACCAGGCCCCTGCGCGTGCCCTCTTCCTTGTTCTCGTGCTGGTAGAAATTCCCGTCCTGCCAATTGAGGCCGAAGAAATACGCGTCGTCCACGTTCACGGAGTATTTCATGTTCTCGATCAGCTCGATCACGGCCCCGTCCACGTCGGCGCCGGTGGTGGCGGTCTTATGCAGGCGGAAGAATTGCTCCTGGTAATCGTACTTACGCGAGTAGAACTGCTGGTTTATGAAATCGCTGATGCGCCGGCGCATGGTGCCCGAGCCCAGCACCAGCACCGCCAGGAAGCAGAGGCTGAAGCCCACCAGGAAGCGCTCGAAATAGCTGAAGTCCAGGCGCAGCCATTGGAAGGCGAAGATGGTCAGGGCCACTCCCATGAAGGCCGCGCCCGTGAGGAATATGGTAGCCGAGGAATACAGGGTGTCGCGCGGGATGGAGATATGTTCCGAGCCCAACCGATAGCGCAAGAAGCCCGCCAGGATCACGGGGTAGACGACCCCGTATACCACCGAAGAGGCCTCGGCGAAATGCTCCGGCAACTCGCGGTAGATGAGCACCCGCGTGAAGTAGATGATATGGAACGTGGCCAGGCTGCCCAGGCCGATGAAGCACAACCGCGCGATGCGGCGCTGGTAGTCCTTGGCGAATCGATAGGTGCTTTCCAGCAGGTACAGGGTATAGATGGAAATGAGCACGCGGGCGGCGGGAATGAGTACCGCGTCCTTGGCGAATTGCACGGCGGGCGAGCCTACGCTGCCCCCGGGCACCACGTGCCCCGGCAGCCACACCACAATGGCTCCGGCGGCCGAGCCGAACGCGGCCAGGGTATAGAAGGAAACGCGCCAACGTCCCCAGGTCCAGCTGGGCCCGGCCTCCTCCCCGCGCAGGAAATGCCGCGTCAGCTCCAGGGTGCCCAGGGATATGAAAAGGCCGATGGTCTGCAACGAGCGTTCGTAGTTGTACCAGGCACCCAGATCGCGCGCGAACACCGAGGCCCACGCGGTCCACAGATGCGCCACGAACAGACCGGACAGCGCGGCCAGTACGATGCGCAAAGGCGTCCGGTACGATTTGAACAATACGAGAAAACCCAGCACCAGGTCGAGGATGGTGCCGGCCAGGAGAAAGGCCAAGATTATCATTGGGGCCTAACCGGCTTCCGCGTCCGGGGAGGGCTGGACCTGGTAGTAGTAGGAATACTTCTTGTAACGGTTTTCCTCGAACGGCGAAGTCTTGCACCCGTTGAGGATGACGGCCACGTTTTCGTTGCGGTCCCTGAGAATCTCCACGGCTTCGCGCGCTTCCGCCGCCACCGTCATGCCCGAGCGGCAGACGAAGAGCACGCCGTCCGCAAGTTCGGCGAGCGAAAGGGGCTCGGGCGTTATCATCACCGGCGGCGTATCGATGATGACCACGTCGAATTGCTCCCGCGCCAGGCGGATGAAGGCCTTGAAACGATCCGAGCTGACCAGCTCGCTGGCGTTGGCGTTGGGCGATTTGCGCGGGGCCACCACCAGATTGCGCTGCAGGGTGGGCAGGAACACCAGGGAGGCGGTTTCCAGGAACTGCTCGTGGTTGATATCCGATTGATCCAGGATGGTATCCAGGCCCGTGGCCACGTGCAGGTTGAAAATCTTGGCCGAGCGGCCCAAGCGGAAATCCGCGTCCACCAGCAAGGTGCGCTTGCCCTTGCGGGCGAAGGTGATGGCCAGGTTGGCCGCGCAGGTGGATTTACCCTCATGCGGCCGCGACGAGGTGATCATCAGGCAGAAGCGGCCCGGGGCCAGGGGATTGCGGAACTGGTTCTCGATCTCTTCGCGTACGATGCGAAAGGCTTCCACGTCTTCCAACTTGGACTTGTCCCCATGCACCACCAGGCGCGGATCGACGCCGGGCTTGCGTTCCTGCTTTTCGCCCTTCTTGTATTCGAGCTTGCGCTCGGCGATGATGCCCATGGTGCGCAGCCCCAGCAGGCGGCGAACGTCCTCCTTGGTCCAGATGCGGATGAATACCAGTCCCCAGGCCAGCACGAAACCGGGGATGACAATCAGGAGCAGCAACACGGCGGTGAAGGCGATCAGCAGGCGGGTCTTGGTGGAGGGGGGGCTGTAAATGGCCGGGCGGGCGGGATCGACCACGGAGACCTTGAAGAATTCCGAACCCGTCACCAGCTTGGCGCGGTTGTACGATTCCAGCAAGCGGTCATAGATGTTCTGGCTGTTCTTGTTGACGTTGTTCAGGCGCTCCAGCTCCAATTGCACCTTGACCGGGGGCCGGTAGTTCTGGTGCGGGGCGCTGCCGGCCATGCGCGCGCGCGATTCCGCCAGCTCCTGGTCCAGGCGCTTAAGCAACGCGGCTTCCGCCGTTTCAATCTGGCGGTAGAGCGAATCTTTTTCCTGCTCGGCTTCCTTGATGCGGGGATGTTCCGGGCCCAGCGTGGAGCGGAAGCCTTCCTGGCGCACGTTGATCTCCTGCAAGCTTGACCGCAGGATGCTGGCCTTCGCCTCGCCGGCTTCCGCCATGGCATTCAACAGCTCCATGGCCCAGTAGTATTGCTTCTCCGGGGCGGCGCCTTGCTCGCGCGCGGCGAATGCCTGGCTGATGCGCTTTTTCTGCTGGGACAGCATTTCCATGGATTGGCGGGAGTCGAGATACGCCAGGTTGTCGGTTTGGGTGGGACCGGCCTGCTGGGAAAGCTCCGGGTGATCGGCGTAATAATGCGACAGATCATCCTGGCTCTTCTCCAGTCGCTCCTTGGAGAGGGCCATATCCTTCTCCATCTGCACCAGGATGCCCACGTCCTGCACTTCGGTGGTGCCATAGTAAACCTCCAGGAACTCGGCCTGCAGGGTGTTCAGGATGTCGGCCACCATGAAGGGATCGCGATCCTTCAGCTTCAGCTCGAAATTCCCGCCGCCCAGGGGCCGCGCCGCCAGGCTCTTGCGCAATTCCTGGAAGGTCGCGTCGAACGCTTCCAGCTCCAGATCCACCCGGTTGCCGCGCACGCCGCTCAGGAATTCCAGGGTGAACTGCATGTCGAGGCCGGGCATGGAGACCCGGCCATCGGGTTGCACGGGACCGTTATGCACCCGGTATTCCGCATTCGCTCCCAGCGGCCGGTAATTGATGATCACCTCGCTGCCATGGTTCTCCAGTACCACGCCATAGGCCCCGAGTCCCAGGGATTCCCCGAACTTCAGCTCCTTGAACACGCGCTTTTGGAACAATTCCGGCGTTGTGACGCGTAGGCGCATGCCCATCTTGGTGATGGTCGCTTCCAGCACCTGATGGCTGTTGAGGATGCTGATGATGGACTGGCCCGCCGTGATGGCCACGTCGCGCATGACATTGGTCTGCGCCCCGATCACGTCCGGAAAGCGCATCACCGTGGTGCTGGTATACGATTTCGGCAGGTTGAAGATGGACAACACGATGAAAGTCGGGATGGCGGCGACGAGCCAGGCCGACAAGGCTACCCATTTGCGCAGCCACAAGATGTGGAACAGGCTGGAGAGGGAGGGTATTTTGCGGGGGCCGGAGGAATGTTCCTCTGCATCCGCCTCGGAAGGAGGTGTAACGGAACTCATTTTACGTTACGCAAAGATAAATATTAATTTAGTGGCCCTCCGCGCCACCTGCGCGGCGCTATCCATTCCATCCTACCCTGTAACCCACGCTGGCGGCCATGAAAAAACTCCTCCTCATCGCGCCCATTCCGGTCCTCGCAATCGCGGCCCTGGTCATCTGGCAAAACCTCCCCGAAAAGCGCTATGCCAAGCACGCGACCAAGGCCCGCATGTTCGCCAAGGAGAACAATTTCACCGCGGCCCGGCTGGAATACGAGAAGGCGTACGCGGCCCAAGGAGGCTGGTCGCCTTATGCCTCCCTAGAGGTGCTCAACCTCACCAACCGCATGGCGATGCAGGAGCGCAAGCCGGAAGAGGCGCTCGCCAACACCCGCAAGTTCGTGGAAACGCACAAGACCAACAAAGAAGGCAAGGTGCTGCTGGCGCAGCTCGCCTTCCAGTTGGGCGAGACCGAAACCGGCTTCGAGGCCCTGAACGGAATCCTGGAGCAGGATCCCTGGAATTTCAGCGCGCGCATCCTGCTTACCAACATCCGGGCCAAGCAGGGACGGCTCGATCTCGCCGAGCAACAACTGCGTTACCTCTACTCCAAGTACCCGGATTCGGTGCAGGCTTTACTGCCCTTGGCCGAGGTCCTGCTGCGCGAGCGCCGCTCCCCGGAGAGCCGCGAGTTCCTGACCCAGGTGCTGGCCAAGGATCCGAAAAACACCCATGCCCGCACCATGATGGTGGACAGCTATTTGCAGGAGAAAAACCTCGATTCCGCCGAGCTGATGCTGGACGCATGGCAGGAATCGGATCCGGAGAAGAAGCAATCCCTGCAGATCCGCAAGGCGCGGCTGTACTCGCTGACCAACCACATGGACCTGGCCCAGGCGGCACTCCAACCCTACCTGGACCGCAAGGAAGACAACCTCCAGGCCCTTTCGGAACTGGCCATCATCCGCGCCAAAGCGGGCCAATACGATTCCGCCATCGCCATCTACCGCTCCATGGGCGATATCTCCCCCAAGGCCCGCATGAGCGCTGAAAGCATGGCCTTCTACCTGTACATGAAGAGCGGGAACCCGGCGCGCGCGCTGGAGGCCCTCAAGACCATGCAGATCTCGGATAAGCGCCCGGCGCTACTGCCGCCGCTGATCGCAGCCTACCTCGCCATCGGCCAGGACAATAAGGCCAAGGATTTGATCGCGGAGCAGCCCGACAGCCTCAAGGCCAAGCTGAACGAGTTCATGGGTCAATTGGTACCGGATAAGGAGTTCATCGGGCAATGGGCCATCATTACCTACTTCGGGGCCAACAGCCAGGATGCCTCGGTGCTGCAATCGGTCCAGGAGCTCTACAAGAAATGGCCCAAGCAACCGATGGCCATCGAGATGTGGACCGCGCAACAGTCCTCCGTCGGCGATTTCGCAGGGGCCGCCAAGACCTTGGGCACGCTCCCGAACCCGACCCTGACCCACCGGGTAGCCCTGCTGCAATTGCTGTCCAAGGCCAATCAGTTCGACAAGGCCATGGCCACGGCCGCAAAGCTCGCCAACGACTACCCCAACCTTAAGGGCGTGAACGTCATCCTCGCGGATCAATGGCTCAAGAAGGATAAGACCAAGGCCGCGGCCTACTACGAGAAGGAGCTGGCGATCAATCCTCTCAATACCGTGGTGCTGAACAATCTCGCCTGGGAATACGGCATCAACCAATCCGACCTGACCAAGGCCACGCCCTATCTGGATAAGCTGAAAGGCGCCAAGAACCTGGATCCCCGCATCCTGGACACCATCGGCTGGATCCTGGCGGTCAACGGCAAGTCCGCCGAAGGCGAGCATTACGTCCGCAGCGCCCTCGATCTCGTTCCCGATTTCCCCGTGTTCCAGTACCACATGGCATTCATTCTGAAGAACGGCGGCAAGAAGGACGAGGCCCGCAAGTACCTGGAATCGGCCTTGGCGAGCAAGGCGCAATTCGATGAGCGCAAGGAGGCGGAAAAATTGCTGGCGGAGCTGGGATGACGGCCTGGGCCGCGTTCGCCCTCCTCTTTTTCGCCAATTACCTGCCCACCTTCAAATGGATGGAGGCGCGCTGGGACGAGCCTGCGTCCTACATGGCCCACGGCTGGATCATCCCCGCCATCTCGGCCTTTCTCCTGTGGCAACGGCGCGATCTACTTAAAGCCGCGCCCCGCAGTGCCGGGCAGGGGCGCCTTGCCGGCTTCCTCATCATCACAGTAGCGCTCCTTCTCCACATCGTCGCCGGCCTCGCCGACGTCTCCTCGATTTCCGGATTGACCATGGTCGCCGTGCTCTTCGGTTTCGCGCTGGTATACCATGGTCCCGCCGTCGCCAAAACCGCCTGGTTTCCGATCGCCTTTCTGGCTTTCATGGTTCCCCCGCCCGAATTCATCATCAGCAAGATGAACTTCTCCCTCAAGCTCATGGCCGCTGATATGGCCACGGCCCTGCTCAACCTGGTTGGCCTGCCCGCCATCCGCCAGGGTTCCTACATGATTTTCGGCGACGATAAGCTCGCGGTGGGCGATGTATGCTCCGGCCTGCGCAGCCTGCTGGCCCTGCTCTCCCTGGGCGTGCTCTACGCCTGGATGGTACGCGGCCGCGGAAAGTTCCATGTCCTGGGCGTGCTGCTGATGGCGGTGCCCGCCGCCATCGTCGGCAACGGCGTGCGCATCTTCCTGGTTTCCTGCCTGGTATTCGCCCTGGGCCAAGAATCGGTCTTCAAGCCCCG
>JAHFCH010000122.1 GCA_023249635.1 Fibrobacterota bacterium | reverse complement strand
GGGTGGTACCATCGTAATAGGTGAAGAACTGGCAGACGCCGGTATGATCGCCCGAGGCGACCAGGGCCGCCTTGCGCGGCTTGCCGGCCTGATCGGTCCAGGAAACCAAGTGGGTAGGCCGCCCGAAAACGGTCGAGTCCTTGACCGTCAGCGCCCAACCCGGCCATGCGAATACAACGAGGAAAATCCCGAGACCGCGCATATCCCACCCCACGCTATGGCGGGAGCCCACTCCCCCGCACCCGGGATGGAAGTATAGTCGCCCGGCTCCGCTGAGCGAGGGCGAAAACCTCCGGCTTTCCGACCACGGGGGTACCGTTCCGGGGCCGCAGACTCGGCCTTCCGGGGCCGCGGGCTCGGCGGCCGGTTCAATCCCGCGGCGGCGAACCCGAGGCTTAAGCCTCGGGCGAACCCGAAGCTTTAAGCTTCGGGCGGGGTCGGAAAGCGGGATAAGGGCGGAAGGGTGTCGAGATACGCGTCCAGCTGTTCCGAATTCATGGATTCGGGGCGGATTGCGGGGGAGCCGCCGGGCATAGGCGTGTCAGGCCGACGATGGGAATCCAACTCGAGCAGAGAGGGGGTCCGCGTCGCATCGCTCCGGCCTTCCATAACCTGCGCGTAGGGGATGCCATCCTCGCCCAGGCGGAATTCATCATGCCGCAAGCGGCCGTCATGGTAGGAAGGCGCGGGCGAATCGGAACGGAAGGGGTTGGGCGGCGAACCTGTCAGTGAATTCGTTTCCGAAGCGTCGGAAGGGTATCCCGGCGGGGGCGAAGCGGAACGCGAGGTAGCACCGGAGTTACCCTGGTCGAGGCTGCGGGTACGGCCATGAGGGGCGCGGTCGGCGTTGGCGTCCTCCGGAAAGCGGACATGGCTTGCGCCGGCGGCTTCGGGTTGGGCGGGCGGAAGCCGGTCCTCGGGGATGCGCAAAGAAGCCTCTCCAGAAGGCCGGGCCCCGCCACGATCCGGGATCATGGAACAGGAACCCGCCGCAGGCGCGGGTTGCTCAGCGCTACGGTTGCGGCGGAACAGATTGCGTGGATGCAATCGGGAAAAATCGAAATTGGGTAAACGCATGGGCATCGAACCTTCTCCGGAGCTTAGATGTCGTCCATCGGGAACATGAGTTCGGGCGAAGGCGAGCGGCCCGCGCCTTCTCCCCTGGGCGGCGCAGGCGGTTTCGGCGGCTCGCCGTATCCGTGCTTTTGCATCCATTCCATGTTGTCCCGCAGGCTGGGCTGGGTGATGCGGTGGAATTCCGGTTGGTTGGTTTCCGGATTCACTTTCCCCGCGAAGGCATAGGCATGCCCGGTTCCGACGTGATAGAGAATGCTGCCGATACCCTTTTCATTGCCGTTGTTGATGAGGTAAGTCCCCAGGTAATCCTGGGCGCTGGGGAATGCGTTGGTGGTGCCGGGCTCTGAAGGCGGATGGCTATGCACCATTTCCGAAGTGCGCGGCGGGAAATCGCTCGGTTGCGGGGGCGCCACCCGGTCCCCGGAATTGTAACGGATAGGATGGTTCGAGACGTAATCCATCTCCTCGGGTTTCGAGGTGAAGGTCTGGAAGAACTCCCCGTTCTTGCGCAGACGGCAAGCGGGATCCGCTTCCTCCATATTGGCGACGAATGTCTGTACGGCGCCCCATTCCTCGACGGTGGCGCGGCGGACCTGGGCGGGTTGCCCGGGGATGACCATGCGCCCTTTCTGCTCTTGCTCCGCCAGGGACAAAAGGCGCAGGAAGGTCGGGCTTTGCGGCCGGGGCGGCGGGGGCATGGCGGGCGCGTTTTGCGATCGATTCGGGATGGGTAACATGGCGGTCTCCTCTACCCATAAAATTAAGGCGTTCGGGAAGCGCGGACGACGCGATGAGGGCCGGATCAGAGGCGTGGTTACGCGCGCATGTCCCGGAACCGCGGAATGCGGCCACTTTGCGGCGATTGGGAAGGGAAAAGGCGGATGCCGGATTACGGGGGTAAACGCGCCGGTTTCCCCCTAAGGACACGCCGGGGCGGTTATGCCGGGCTCGCCGTCGGTGACTCCGTCCCAGCCACCGAAGCGCCGGTCTCGACGAAGGCTTTGAAGTTGCGCATCAGTTTGCGGGTCTGCGCTTTGAAAAGCCCTTGCATCAGGAAGGCCATGATCTTCATGAACCCCGAGAAGCGGAATTCGCTCGTCGTCACCAGACGCGTCTTGCCCTCGCCAATCGGGACAAAGCGGTTGGATACCTCGTTCCAACCCATGGAGCCTTCGAAGCTGCCCGCCATCTCGTCGGGCATGTTGGAGCGGGTTACCGTCTCGGTCATTTCCATGGTGCGCTTTCCCATCACGAATTTCAGGCGCGCCTTGGCGCCCACTTCTCCCGGGCGCCCCAGCAACTGTTCCCGTTCCAGCAAGCCGGTCTGCCAATGCTTGGCGTTTTCCGGATCCTTGAACAGGTCGGCCACCTTCTGGCGCGGCTGATCGATTTCGAGTTCGCAAGCGTATTTCATATTCAACCTCTGAAGATGAAAGGGATGGCCGTGATTACCGCGCCCAGTACGATCAAGGCCCAGGTGGCATCCACGAAGTACGGGACCACCCCCAGGGCGATGCCGCAAGCGAGGATGCGGCCGTTGCCGAGACGCTTACCCGACATGAAGTAACCCATGCCGACTATGCCGTAGAAGATCTCGAAAAACAGTTTGGTCGCGCTCATGATCCTCCCGGTGATCCCTACGCACTCATGCGGCAGCGCAAAATATACTTGCCCCGGGCCCGCTTCCGCGGCACCCCCACCGCCACCCCCGTTAGGCTATCTTTATCCCCATGAAAACCTTCAAATTCGCGCTGGTCCTGATCATCCTCGCCGCCCTCGCCGGTGGGGCTTATTATCTATTCGGCAGCTACAGCGACGGCTACCGCGCCGGTACGGTCATCAAGATCAGCCGCAAAGGGCTTATCCTCAAGACCTGCGAAGGGCAGTTGAATCTGGGCATGGTGCTGAACGACAACAACTCCGCCGCGGTCTCGAACATCTGGGAGTTCTCGGTGAAGTCATCGGACACGGCGACCCTGGCCAAGCTGGACGGCGCCATCATGACGGGCCAGCGCGCGAAACTGCATTACAAGGAAATGTTCGCGAAGGTCCCCTGGCGCGGGGATACCAAATATGTGGTCTACAAGGTCGAGACCGCGCCCTGAGTATCTAGCCGGCCCTGCAAGCCGTCACCGGCCCGCCCGGGTATGCCCCAGGATGCGGATACCGGTCTTCTCCACCGCCATCGGGACGCCCGCCGCTTGCAGCGCCGACTGGATATCCGCCCCGAAATCCCGCGGCTTGCCCTTACCAGGCACCACCACCAAAGGATTCAATTCCAGCCATTCGATGGCATTGTAGAGGGGCAATCCTTCCGGAAAGCCCTGGATCCATGCGGCCGGGGGATCCCGGACTTCGGTAACACAGCGGATACGGTAAGGCGCGGGATACCCTGGGATGGCCGCCACCGCGTCGATGGCGGCGCGCCACTTGGTGCTGTTCATCAGCACGTTGAAGCGGTTGCGGGAAACGAACTGCCTCAGGCGCTCGACTTCCTTCTTCTGCTCCTCGGAAAGCTTATCCTTCGCGATTCCCATCAGGCCCTTTCCATCTCCCCTATCCACCGCGCCAACGCAGCATTCACGCCTGCCGCATGGGTAAGCGATATCAGGTGTCCCCCATCGGGCATGATTTCGTCCCGGGTTTCGCCCTTTGCGCGGATGATCCTGTCGCGTACTCCATTGATGGTCCGCACAGCGACCCCGGCCGGCCGCGCCGATGCGAAGTCCAATGCCAATATATTCAGATTGCGGCCGTCTTCCGGGGCTATGCGCTTCGCCATGGCATACAGCAGGTCGAGATGCGCCTTTTCGCGCACCCCGAAGACGCGGGCCGCGATTGCCCCCGGCATGATTCCGAAATTGAAAATCCCCCGGGGCAGCCATGGCAAGATTGGCTTGAACATACGCAAGAGCGCTGGCAGGGAGCCTGTCGTGGTCAGGGATCCGATCAGGATGATTCCCCGCGGCCGGATGCGCTCCGCGAGTTTCTGCGCGACCATGCCCCCGAAGGAAATGCCGACGAAGATCGCATCGGGAGCGAGGGCGCGTCCCGCGAGCATGGCATCCAGGAAAGCCTTCCAGGTAGCGGGCACCGGCCGCGGCCATGGGATCCATTCCGCCTCATGGCCCGGGACCGGATGGAACGGGGCCAGGGATTCGTCTGCGCCCATGCCGGGGAAGAAATAGACCTTCAGTTATTCGTCCTTGGGGCCCGAGTCCGCCATGCCGGGATTGTCTTGGATGTAATAGCGGGTTGCGAGCTGGGTCGCCTTCACCTTGGCGGAGTCGCCCCAATTGTCGATCAGCTTCAACTCCACCACGAAATCCTCCGCGGCCTGCTTGGCCTTGGGCCCGGTCGCCAGGCGGCTGCCGCATTCCAGACCGGTGAGCATCAGGCTGTCCCGCGCCCGCACCCATAGGCGCTTACCCGGCTGGGGGATGAGCCGCGCCCATTTTCCCGCGCGGTTCTTTTCCACGCTGTAGACTACGCGCCGGGTTCCCGCGTTCAGGGCCACCTCGCGATAGCTCTGGAAGCCCAGGTTGCGCAAGTACAACGTATCCAAAGCTACCGCGTGGTCCCTGGGGTTCCGGATCCAAAGCGAACTTCCCGCTTGGCCGGGGTTGGCCCATTCAAGTTGGGAGAACTCGGCCGAGCCGGCCGATTCGATACCGAGGAGAAGCAGGAACGAGAGCGAAAACAAGGAAGACGAATGTAAATGCATGGCACACTATTCTTTCAGGGTTGACTCACAGACGCTTAAATCTAGTGAAGGTTGCGCCGGTTGCGTCCCGCGGAATCCCGTCGAAATATCTTCTGGTTACTTCCCACTTTTTGACATCAGCCGCCCTCCACGTTCGCCCCGCTGACGATGGCCGCGAAACCGGAGCGTCCGCGGATCTTGGCCAGGGCATCGCCCAGGGCGGCCTGCCGGCGATCAACCTGGCTCGCGAAGAGGTCGACCTGGCCGGTGTCCGGTTTAGGGCTGGGCGCGCACAGGGAGATGGCGCGCAGGGCCACGCGCCGCTGATACAGCGCGCGGAACAGTTCCTGGGCCTTGTCCGCCAGGATGCGGAAGGCATCGGTGCGGGGCCGCACGGGCAGGGTCTTGCGCACGGCCTTGCCGTCGGCGTAGCGGATGGCCAGCATCAGGCGATCGGCCTGCAGGCCTTGGCTGCGCAGCTGGAACACGAGCTTGTCCACGGTGAGCCGCACCTTGCGGGCCAGCGCGTCGTCGTCGTTGATATCCTCATCGAGCACGGTTTCGGCGGCCACCGCCGTTCCGGCGGCCACCTCGTGGCGCTCCGCGCGCACGGCCTCCAAGTCCAGGCCGCAAGCCAGGGTGTACAGCTTCTCGCCTTCCCCGCCGAAGCGGATGGCCAGCGCCTGGCGGCCCAGGCCGCGGATCTGCCCCACGCTGGCCAGCGAATAGCGGCGGATGCGTTCGCGGCATTGCGGCGAAAGGCCCGGCAGGCACGCGGGCGGCAAGGGAGAAAGCATGTCGGCCTCCTCGCCCGCCGGGCACGCGGCCGCGGCTTCCCCGCGCGCGGCGGCGAGGCGCGCCATCACCTGGGCCATGAGGCGCGTGGAGGCGGCGCCGGCGGAGAGTTCGACGAGGCCGGAAGCGTACAGCGCGTCGCGGCGGAGCTTGCGGGCCAGGGCCTTGGGCTGCAAGGCGCGCGCGGCGGGCGTCCCCGTCATATCGAGCAGGGCGCGGCTGCCGCGCACCTCGGCCTCGGGCGTATACGTGCGGCACAGCGCGCGCAACTCGTCGCCCAGCGCCGCTTCCCAGGCGGGATTACGGAGCACGGCTTCCAGGCCGGGCAGGCGGCGGCGCGCCGCGGCCAGGGGCATGCCCGCGCGCACGTTCATCTCCCGCGCGGCGGGCGAGCAGGCGATGATGAAGGTCTTATGGCTGTCCGGATCCTGATCGACCACGGCGAAAGCGCGGCCGCGCAGGCGATCGTCCCAGGCGGCGATGGCCTGGGCCGGGAAGTCCGGGGCTTCCAGGGCCAGGAAGAGGGGCGGCGGGGGCAGACGGGGCATACTGCCCAAATGTACAGCATATACCGTCCCAAAGCAATGGCGGCGTAGCGGGGCGGCCGGAGCGGTGCGTCAATCCCGGCAGAACAGCCAACAAACTTCCAAGGAAGCCGCCATGTTTGACCGCACCCCCCTTTCCGCCTTTTCCCTGACCCTGGGCTTGAGCCTGGCCCTGATCCCTGCCGCCGGCGCCCAGGAGCAACGTCCCTTCCCGAAGGTCCCCAATTTCGGATTCGGGGTCGAAGCGGGCATGAACGGGATGACCGGTATCACCGGTGTTACCCTAACCTATTGGCCCATGGACAGGCTGGCCGTCGACGCTGGGCTGGGAGTCGGCGCCTTGGGGGCGGCCGTGGGGACCGGTGTGCGCGGATACATGCTGGAGACCCGGCACATCCACCCTTTCACTGGGGTAGCCTACCGGTATACCTCCGGCGCGGACCAATTCACCATGATGCTTGACGAGGGAGCGAACGGGGAAAGGCATTACGATTTCCAGGCCGCCATCGATCCCAGCCATTTCGTAAACCTGCAGGCGGGAATCGAATTCCGCTGGGGCCCGTTCCAACTGCGCCCGGCCCTGGGCTGGTCCCAGAAAATCGTAGGCGGCGACTGGCACGTGCTCTCGGGAACCGCGCCCACGGGAGCGGATGCCGATCCCGTGAACATCATCCTGGGCAGCGGGCCCAGCGTAACCGTGAATACCGGCTTCGCCTTCTGAGCGCGGGACGCGCCGCAATCGCTATGGCGCCAGCGAAAAAGCCCCGCTGACGCCGTTGATCCCGGAATTCAGCCGGCTGATGATCTTCACGTAATAGTCGGAGCGCGCTGGTAATCCTGCCGGCGCGGTCCAGGCGTAGGAACCATTGTTGGCCTGGTTGGCCGCGATGGTCTGCACCACTCCCGAAGCATCGTACAGGAACAGGTCCACGTAGCCTTTCACCGCGGCGGGATCGCTCCATTGGATGGAGATGGCTTCGCCGGCCTTGAAGGCCGCGCCCGAAGCCGGAACCGAAACCGGGAGCTTGTAGCTGGCTGGATCGACTTCCTTGATCTCGAAAGCGTAGGCGCCATAGGCCGCGCTCGAAACCGCTTCCAGGGACACCGCGTAATTCCCGTCGGCGGAAGCCACCCACGCCAGACTGTTCAGGGTATCGGATGAGGTCTTGGTATTGGTTAGCAGCGCTCCCGTCCCGCTCTCGGGCCATAGGCGCAATGTGGTCGCCAGGGTCGTGGCCGAAACCGCCTGGATGATGTACAGCATCTGGGCCTTGGCCGCGAAGCGCATCCAGTCCTTGTCGCGGTAGCTGAGGGAGAGGTTCTGCCGCGCGGAATTGGGGACCACGGCCTTGGCCGCTCCCGCCGAATCGTTCGGTTCCAACGCATCGGCTGCGATGCCTCCTATGGAAAAGTACCGGCTGGATCCGTACACGAGCGCATTGGTACCGCTGGTCATGCGGATGCGGTAGTTCTTGCCGGTGGCCAACCCTTGCGGTAAGGTAACCTGTATGCTACCCGTGTTCTGGGTCGAGGAGGCCAGGCTCGCGAGGAACAGGTTGTCGAGGTAAAGGCCCAGGGTCACGTAACTCCCGAAGACGGCGCTATCGGGGGACCACGTGGCCGTGTAGGCCGAGCCCGCGGACCAGGTGGTATTGGTGTCCGGGGCGGTGAACTTCACGGGAACGCCTCCCTGGGAAGCATCATAAGCGGTGAGCGCGAGCGTGTAGGGGCCATAGCTGCCCAGGGAAACCGCGCGCAGGAAGAACTTTCCGGCCTTGGTAGGCGCATAGACCATGGAGAAACTGGCGCCGCTCTGGTTGGCCTGCACCGCCCCCACGCTGTCGGTGATGGACAGGTACACCGAGGCCGAGGAGGAATTCACGGCGGCCAGATAGCTCTTGCCCACGACACCGCTGAAGCTGACCCAATCGGTATCCCCCGCCGTCAGGTTGCGCGCTTGCGCCACGCCGTCAACGGTGATCGCCTTGGCCGCGCCGCGCGCGTTGTCCGGCTCGAACGCGTCCGGAGCCACGCCGCTGATGGAGAAATACGGCCCGAACCCGAGAGCCAAGGGTCCCGAACCCGAGGTCGCCGCCGCCAGGCGCAGATGGTACCGCGAAGAGGTGGCCAGGCCCGCCGGCACGCTCCACGAGTAGGTTCCGGTATTGGGAGCCGAAGTGGAGAGGGATACGACCTGTACGGAATCCAGGAACAGGGAAAGACTCACCGTGGTCCCGTACAGGGCGCTGTCCGGCGTCCAATTCACCGTGTAGGAAGATCCCGAGGCCCAGGTGGCCGCCGTGTCCGGTACGGTGAAATGCGCCGGGAACCCGTTGGCGCTGGAGTCGTACGCGGTAAGCGTCACCGCATAATCCCCATTGCCGATGTTTTCATTTACGCGCAGGTAATAGGCCCCGTTGTAGGTCGGCGCGATGGGCAGCGCGATGTGCGTGCCGCTCTGGTAATACAATTGCACGCCCCCGGAGTCGAGCACGTACACGTACATGGATAGCTTGGTGTTGAAGGATGCCACGTAGCGTTTTCCCTTGGAGGCGTCGATGCGGATCCAATCGATATCCCCCACGGTCAGCCCATGCGCCTGGGGCTTTCCATCGGAAGCGAGGAGCTTGGCGTTAGGCCTGGTGTTGTCGGGCTCGTAATCGTCCGGCGTTACCCCGCTGATGGCGAAGTAAGGGCTGTAGGCGTAGACCTGGGCATTGTTATAGGCGGTGATGCGGATGCGGTATTTTTCCGAGGTGTAAGTGCCTGCGGGAATGCTCCAAGCATAGGTGCCGTTGTTGGAAACGTAACTGGTGAGGGAAGCGGAAAGAGCCGTGTCGCTGTAAAGCGATAGGGTCACGGCCGATCCGAAATACAGGCTATCCGGCGACCAGGTGATGTTGTAGGAAGATCCCGCGGCCCAGGTGGTCTTGGCGTCCGGGGCGGTGAAACTCGCCTTGTAGGGCGACTCGGTGGAATCGTATTCCGACACGGCGATCTGGTACGGTCCCAGGGCCGAGGCCGAGGTGGAATACGGGAATACGTGGACATGGTGTACGCCCGCATAAGCGGGGATGAAGGTAAGCAGCACATTGGAACCGCTCTGCTCCTTCTCCAACCTGCCTACGCTGTCGGCCACGTTCACGTACATGGATACCGAAGCCCGCAGGCTTACCAGGTAGCGTTTACCCGCCTTGGTGCTGAAGCGCATCCAATCGGAATCCTGCAAGGTAAGCGTGTGCTGCTGCATCTTCCCATCCGTCTCGATGGCCTTGGAGAGTTCCAGGGAGTCGTCCTTCTCGTAGGCATCCGGATCCGCGCCCTTGACGGCGAAGTACGGCGAGAACGCGGCGATGCCGGCATCCGATGCGCTGGTGAGGCAAAGCCGGTAGCGGTTGCCGGTGGTGAGTCCGGCGGGAATCGTCCAATTCAGGGAATCGGCGGTGGCGGTGGAGGTGTATCCCACGGTCGCGACCTTGATGGAATCCCGCCACAGGGATAGCGCGGCGGTGACACCCGGGCTGCCCGTCACCGTCCAGGTGGCCTTGGCATATCCGCCCGTGATCAAGGTATCGCCGGATTTGGGATACTTGAAGGCGTAGGATCCGCTCCAGTTGGATGCGATACGGAAGGCCGGGCCCATATTGGAGATGGCCGGATCGCCGAGGGAGAAAACGCGGATATGGTAATCGGATCCCGAGCCCAGGGTGGTGGCCACCCTCAACCAGCTATAGGTTCCGTTGTTGGAAACCGCCGAAGTGATGGTACGTTCGAATACGGTATCCTTGAACAATTGCAATCCGAGCACCGGACCCACGTCTCCGGAAGCGACCCAGGTGATGGCCAGGATGGAATCCAGTTTGGCTTGGGTTCCCGAAGCCGGTCCGGTCAGCCCCAGGCCTCCGGCGTATTTGGAGTAGATGGAAAAGTAAGGACTGAAATCCCACTTGGTGCTATCCGTTACGTTGACGAGGCGCAGCCGGTAACTTGAACCCGATCCCATGCGGTAATTCCCCAGGGAACGGCTGCCGGGCAGGCTCCAGCTATAGGTGCCGGTATTCGAGAGCGAGGCGGAAAGGTTCGCGAGAAAGGCTTCGCCCTTGTATAACGATAGCCGCACCACGCCCGTTCCCGCCGAATCGGAAGTGGTCCAGGCGAGGCCCACGGTGGAGTCGAGGCTGAAGGCCGCGGCCGCGGAAGGATTGGTGAAGATGTAGTAGCCGTGGAACACTTGCGCGGGATTGCCTTTGCCGCCACCCCCGGAGGAGAACAGGCAGCCTTGCAATGCGAGCAGAGGCAAGGTCAGGAATGCGCATAGGAGACGGAAGTTCATGATATCCCCGCGTGGTTGGGTCCGCCCAATGTAGTTTCGCCGCCATACCTGCCGTACCCCAATCATGTTATCTTTCCGGTCGTGATCGCCTCGGCCCGATGGAACCGCCTGTTCCGATGTTCCGCATCCGCCGCCGTCTTTTTATGCGCGAGCGCTCAGGCGCAAACCAATTCGCCTTTGGCGGCCCATTGGGGCTCTTCCGACTATCCCTCCTTCCGCCGCGGTTTCCAATCGGGAGTGACCATACTCTCCTTCACCGAATACGATTCCAAGGGAAAGCGCTTCGGCGTCGCCCCCGGCGATAGTGCGGTGCCGTATCCCGAGACGATGGGGTTCAACTACGTCACCCTCTCCTATGGGAACCACGTCAACTCCAACTCGGCCGAGCTTTCCAACATGATGTACCGGTACTCGGCCTCCCTCGGCGCGAATTCCGATCGTTTCGCCGAATTCTACCAGAACGAGGTCATCCACAAGGGATATCGCGGTCTCAATCCCGTGCCGCGGGACCGGGTGCGCTGCGGCAGCTTCGACGGCGAATGCGTCGAGTACGCCATGGGCGGAGAGATCCTGTATCGCTTCACCAACATCGAACTGCAGGACAAGCTCAAGTTCTATACCTCCAGCTTTTTCGCCGGCGTGGGCGCATCCGTCGGTTCGGTATTGCAGGACGGCTACGTCGAATTGGGCGTCTCGCAACTACCTACGCTGATCTCACTGGAGAACTTCGGACTGAGGGTGGCGGGCATGATCCGCATGGGCGGCATTCTGCCGGCGGTGCCGGGCGAAACGCGCCTTCCCCATCTGGCCACGGGATACCAACTGGTGCAGGGAGGGTTGGAGACCATCCTGTTCGAGCGCATCTACAAGATCATTCTGCGCAACGATTTCACCTACCATTCCGGGCTTTTCCTCGATCGCGATCGCCGCGAGATCCGCGAGCTGTTCTGGAATTTCGGTATCGATCTGGACTCCTTTCATTTCGAGGCCACCAATGACATGCTAGGCGGGACGGACTATGGGCCCAGCTTCGGCGGTCGCTTCTACTGGGACATCGAGAAGCCGGGCAAGGTGCTGCAGGTCGTGGAAACCTTCGTGCAAAGGCTTAACCAGTGATGCGCGCGCGTTTGCTGGCGGCGGCGTTTGCGGCCTCCGCGTGGTTGGCGGCCTGCACGGCGGGAGGCCCGCCGCGCGCGGGCGAGAGCCTGTTCCGCGGCGATCAAGTCACGGTCGATCGCGACTTCATCTACCTGGATGATCCCCTCTTTCTGCAATCGCAAGGGGCGTATGGCCACCGGGGCGAAGGCACTTTCTCCTTCCGCCTGCCGATCTTTTTCAATGCCCGGCCCGGGGATACCCTGCGCTTGGCCGCAGGCGCCGTCACCGTGAAAACCGCCCGGGATCCCGCCCTGCCGGATTCCGCCCCGCCCGTCCCCGTCTTCAGCTGCTTTGCCGATACCCTCGACTCCGCGCCGGACTCGGCCGACCTGGCCGCGCGCCTGGCCGATACTACCCGCTCTTGGGTTTGGACGCTCCGCGGTCGGCCCGGGGACGCAGCGGCCGCTCCCACCCGCATTGGGCTAGGGGTCCATTGCCTGGGTTACCGGCCGCCTTTCGGCCGCATCGACACCCTGTCCCTGGCCTTCAGCAGGTCCATCGGGACCGGCGCCGAGGGGCCGCGCGCGGCCTCCATGATCCTACCGTTCCACGTAAGTTACCGGGGGCCCGTGGTTTCCATCCTGCTGGGAACGGCCCTGCTCTACGTTTTCACCCAGGCAGGCTGGTGGATATCCGAATCCCGGTAATCCCGGCCGCCGCCGGGTAGCAGAAACCGCGGTCCGGCGCGTCCTATCCCCATGCGTTACTTTCCGCTCCCGCGCCCGGTCACCGGCCTTCGACCGGGCTCAACCCTGCAGGCGGCGTCCCTCTCCCTGGCGCTGCTCCTGATTCTCTGTAACCTCTCGCGGGTAGCGGTGGCGGGCATCTCGGGTTATCAGCGCTTCGTCGCTCCGGCCCTAGGCATCCATTGCGGGTACGCCCATGCCATGCATGCCGAAAGCTGCAGCGCCTTCACCAAACGCACGCTCGCGGAACGCGGCATGCTCCGGGGCCTGCCCCTGGCCATGGCCCGCTTCCGCGCCTGCGCGCATACGCATGACCACGACCCCCGACTCGCTTCCGGAGCCCGCCCATGAAATCCGCCGCCCTCGCCTTCCGCATCGCCAACGTCTCCATGGCCCTCGCCATCGTCGCGACGCTGGGAACCCTGTTCCTCTCCAGCCTGGGCTGCAGCGCGCCCACCGAGCCCGCCAATGCCCTGGACCGGGACGATTCCCTCGCCATCCGCGCCATCCTGGGAGCCAATCGGCATACCTGGCCCACTGAGTATTGGCGCATCGGCCGCAACTCTTCCGGCCGCGCCACCAGCCTGCAGTTCAATGGCTACGGACTGGACACCATTCCCGCGGCCATCGGCAATCTGTTCGCCCTGACCGAGCTCAATCTCAGCGACAACAAGCTGCGCGCCTTGCCCCATGAGATGGATGCCCTGACGGAGCTGACCGATCTCCGGCTGAACCATAATCAACTCGTGAAACTGCCCGACGGCATCCGCCTCCCTAAGCTTACCCACCTGGACATTTCCGCGAACCACCTGACCGCCTTGCCTACCAACGTGGACGTGACCCAAGTCTCCATCCTGCAACTCGACAGCAACCGCATCCAATCCCTGCCGCCCGATTTCCGTTTTCTGACCGCCTTGTCCGTATTCGGCATCCGCGACAACCTGCTCGACAGCCTGCCCGCGGATTTCAGCGGCGTTACCCATCCGGCCTTGCGCCGCCTGGACGTCTCCGGCAACCGCCTGGTCTCCCTGCCCGCCGGTTTCCCGACGCTGGCGCTCGAGTGGGTGGACGTGGGCCGCAACCGCATCTGCTTCCCCAATCCGGCCCAGCCCGACTCGGCCCATGGCGCCATGGCCCAATGGCTCGATGGCCTCGATCGCGATTGGCGCACCACGCAGCAATGCCCGTGAAAGCCGTGGCGTATGCCGCCTATGCTGCCATAGCCTCCACCCCGCCCGCATAGGCCGGGTAATTGCGCATGCCTTCGGAGAGGCGCCGCGAAGCGATCTCGAAGTCCACCTGGTTCGGCAGCCAATGCGCCACCTCCACGCGCTCCGCCTCCACGGAAAAGGTGCCCGACTGCTCGGTCACCTTGCCCCATACCTCCAACAGGTTGCCGCTGAAGGGTACCTGCCCCGCCAGGGTATCGTTCCACTTATCCAATTGATCCGGCCAGAAGATGACGTCGATGTAGCCGGTCTTATCCCCCATGGTGAGGAACTTCATGTAGCGGCCCGAATCGGAAACCGGGTGCAGGCGATCGGTGACGGGAATGCCGAGCACCTTCACGCGGCGGCCTACGTGGGCGCCCAGGTCGCGGGCGCGCACCGCGTTGCGGGCCAACGCATGGTTCTCCACCACCTCCAGCATGTTGGCCGAAAGCACGTAGCCCAACATGCGCAGTTCATTCATGCATTTCTGCATCAGCGAATAGTCGCGCAGCCCGGGCGCGGCCGCGCCTACGGGCAATCCCGCCGCGCGCCGTCCCGCGCCCTCGGAAAAGCCGGGGCCGGCCACCGCGGCCAACGGGGCCGCCGCCGCGTCCGCCCCCTGCGCCCCCGCGAACAGATCGCCCTGTTCCGGCTGGGCCTTGCCGTAAGCCGCGTCCAACAGGTACAGCAGTTCGGGTTGGGTCATGCCGAAACCGTCCATGGCCCCTGCCAGGATCAGGTTCTCGGCCTCGCGCTTGTGCACGGGCACCCGCCGCAGCAGATCGACGAGGCCCGCGTAAGGCCCGTTGGCCTCGCGCTCTTCCACCAGCACCTTGAGGGCCGCCTCGCGGCAATCGCGCACCGGCACCAGCCCCGGGCGGATCCACTTGTCGCGGCCATGATAAGCGAGGCGCGAATGGTTGACGTCCAGCGGCAGCACGCGCAGGCCCCAGCGGCGGGCCTCGTCCAGATAGACGTCGCGGGTATAGAAGCCATGGCGGTTGGTGATGACGGAGGAGAGGAATTGCGCGGGGTAATGGGCCTTGAGATGGGCGCATTGGAACGAGAGCTCGGCGTAGCTGGCGCTGTGCGACTTGCAGAAGGAGAAGCCCGAGAAGGAGGAAATGCGCCGCCACAGTTCCTCGGCCTGGGATAAAGTGTACGGATCGGGTACGCGGGCCATGCAGCCGCCGATGAAGGCGTTTTTCACGCGCAACCATTCCTCCTCGTCCGGCGCGCCCTCATGCTGGCTGTTCATCATCTTGCGGATGCGATCGGCGGCCTTGAAGGGCAGGCCCGCTATCTCGTGGCAGATGCGGATCACGTCCTCCTGGAAGGCGCATACGTCATGGGTCTCGCCCAGCAGGGGTTCCAGGGAGGGATGGATGAATTGCCAATCGCGCGGTTCGCCTAGTTTCATCTTCCGGTGCCTTTCCACGAAGGTGCTGCAATACGCCGTTCCGGCGGGCCGGATGAGGCTCGAGGTGATCACGATTTCGTCGAAGCTCTCCGCCTTGGCCCTTTGGTTGAGGCGCATCTGCGCCGGGCTCTCGATGTAGAACACCCCGCGGGTGCCGCCCTCGGCCATCAACGCCCGCACGGCGGGATCGCGGAAGCATTTCTGGATGTCCCATACCCGGGGATCGGGCAGGCGCTGCTCCTCGATCTGGAACAGGGTATCGCGCAGCACCGAGATGGATCCGTTGCCGAGCAGATCGAACTTGATCAATCCCAGCTCGTCGATGCCGTTATGCATGTCCACCTGGGTGATGAGCCGCGCCCCCCCGGGACCATCCGCGTCGGCCCGCTCGCGCACCCGGCACGGGGCCGCCCCCGTATCTTCCCCGTTACCCTGCCGGCTCCATTCGCAGGCCACGTGCCGCCATATAGGCTGGTTGGTGATGATAAGGCCGCCGGGGTGTTGCCCCAGGAAGCGCGGCCGCCCGCGCAGCTTTTCGGCCCATTGCAATACGTGGCGGATGCCGTCGTCGTCGAGGCGCTGGGCGCGGGTCTCGAAGCTGCCCAGCACCGTACTTACCTGCGCGTCCGAATAGCCGAACACCTTGGCCGCCTCGCGGAACGCCGCCCGTCCGCGGAAGCTGTTGGTGGTGCAGGTGATGGCCACCCGGTCCCGCCCGAAGCGGTCCACCATCCATTTGAGGGCGCTATCGCGCTCGTCCCAACCGAAATCCAGATCGGCGTCCGGCGGCGCGGCGCGGTCCTCGTTGAGGAAGCGCTGGAAATACAGGTTGAGGGCGATGGGATCGAGATTGCATACGCCCAGATCGTAGAAGGTGATGGAGTTTGCCCCGCTCCCGCGCAGGATGCTGCAATCGCGGGCGCGGCGGTACTTGCCCCGCAAGGCGCGGCTGGCCCAGTCGCGCACCTCCTTGACCATGAGGAAGTAGGAGGAGTAGCCCAGCTTCTTGATCACGCCCAGCTCCATCTCCTGGATCTTGCGGGCCTTGTCGAAGGCCGGGGTGCCGCCGTACTTGCGCCATAGGCCGCGCATGGCCAGCTTCGCCAGCCAGGTATCCGGCGTGTAACCCTTGGGCGCGCCGATCTCGGGCATGATCCATTTCCCCGTCCGCAAAACCGCGCGGCATTCGTCCGCGATGCGGCCCGCGTTGGCCAGCGCCTCGGGCCGATCGTGGAACAGCTCGGCCATCTGGGCCTCGGAGCGCATCCAGGCGCCCTCGGGAGCGGTCTCGCCGGGCTTGAGGCGCGTCAGGGTGGAATTGAGATCGATGGCGCGCAGTACGCGGTGCAATTCGAAATCGCCGCGATCCAGAAAGGCGCAGGCCCCCGCCGCCGCGGTCGGCAACCCCCACGCCGCGCACAAGGCCTCGATGGCTTTGCTTCCCTCGCGCGCTTCCTGGGAATGCCGCAGCAGTTCGCCGTACAGGTTGCCGCGGTTGGGCCCTTCGTTCAGGGTCTTGAGATGCCGCGGCGAAGCCGTCAGCAGGACCAGGTTCGGCCAGGGCTTCGCGAAGGCCTTGGCGAAGGCGAAACCGGATTTGTCCTTCTGCCGCAGGGTAGTCAGCTCGCAGACGTCGCCGTAGCCTGCGGCGTTCCGCGCCAAAAGCACCACGGGCTCGCCCGGGCGCGCGGCCTCGTCGAGCTCCACCCCCAGGATGGGCTTGATGCCCCGCTCCCGGCACGCGTTATAGAAGAGGATGAGTCCGCTCATGCGATTGCGATCGGTGAGGGCCGCCGCGGCGAAGCCCAGGGCCTTGGCGCGCTCGGCCAAGCCGTTCGGCGCAGGCACGCCGGAGAGCAGGGAGAAATGGGAGTAGGCATGCAGATGGATGAAGGACATATACTGCTCAAATGTACAGTATATTTAGGTAGGAGATCAACCGCCCGAATTCGGCGGATTTGCAGGAATGGGTTGAGGTGTTTGGGTTATATATCGGTGTCCGGCCAATCGCTCGCGAGGAAAGGAAGGGCGAACCGATGAAAGGGCGAACCTAATTGAAGAATGAAATCGTCGGTCGTTTGAAGGAGGGGATCAAAGCGCGTCAGGATGAGGAAATCCGCCGGAAGTGGATCAAGTGGCCTTCAGCCAGTGGCAATTAGCTTTTGAATTGTGAATAGGAATTCAATGAAGGAAATAATTTTTACCATCGGTGCACTTTTGGGATTCATTGGTTGTGCTTCGAACTCGGCTAGGCTAAGCCACTTTCCTTCTTCGCCGCAAGTGGATTATCGGAAAATGGATTCGATTCAAAAAACGAACGAAGCACCTCACAGGTTCTTTTATAACTGCAATTTCGAGAATGATTACTTAATAAAAATTCACACACAAGCCGGGAATGAACTCGAAAAGCGGCTTTCCAATGCACTTGCAAAAAACGGCTATTACGTGAAGCATGCGAATGATAGCTTGGTTGTCGCCGAACGAGGGCTCACTCTTTGGGAATGGAAAACAATCGCAGCGATTTATTTCATGCCGGTTAAGGATACGACGTACATATATATTCGAACAGAAATTTCTCAAGATATCACCTGCGGCCCGAACATTAATAGGGCCAAACAGATTGTGAAGAAAATTTGTGAACAGGAGAAAACATGTTTAGAGATACGAGAGATTTCAAGAAAAACCAAAGCTCAACTTTGGCCGGTTGGTGGTTTGAACGGCGGATTGGAGAATGAAAATTTCGCCCCGATTAAGGCTTACCCGCCTGAATAATCGCAATCCGAAATCTGAGGAGATGGCTTTTTGGTAATTGACAAAAGTCGGCTGCCTTCGAGAATCAAATGGATTTTGATTTACCTCGCCGCATCCAGTGCGGTGCTGGTTGGACTGAATGAAGGCGAAATCCGAAACGGAATAATTGCATCTCTATTGATAGTCTTAATAGGGAGCAGAATCAATATGTTGAAATCATCCATCGTTATCGAATCTTACTCGATAAAGTTTTCGAAAGATATTTTTGGAGAGACTAAATCCGAGTTATTTTCCGAGGAAATTTTATCTATCGAACGGGTAGTGGAACGAAGCGTCTACACTTTGGCTGATGCTGGCCCGCGAGAAATAGATGAAACGTTTCTTGTTTTCCACCTGAAAGATGGGACCATCCAGAAAACAAAGGATATTT
Source organism: Fibrobacterota bacterium (assembly GCA_023249635.1). Lineage (GTDB taxonomy): Bacteria > Fibrobacterota > Fibrobacteria > UBA11236 > UBA11236 > Chersky-265. Next base: position 1,462 of record JAHFCH010000122.1, on the reverse strand, counting down.
ACCTACCAAAAAAGCTCTTGGAATTGAGGAAATTCGCGATCAGAAATAAAATCAAGGAATCCGGCTTCGAAGATATAATCGAAGAAGGATAGGAAAATGAAAATACCTTTAGGATACTATGAAATCATTAATTGTCGCGCTTCTATCAACCGGTTTAGCTTTAGCCATTGATAGCGCAAATTGCTTACCCCAATTTAATTCGATTTTGGATTCCAATTTGGAGACGGATAAACATGTAACTCCGAAATTATTTCCGGAATCAATACTAGAAGATATAGGGTTGGATTTTGCCTTAGTGGAAGAGAAAAACCAGGATTCGACAATTCCAAATGTACAACTCCACTATAGCACTGAAGACAAAATTCAAATAAAGGAAAGCGCGCTCCTTCCTAAGGCTATTCAAAAAATGAACCTTGGGCATGCGCTAATTGTTACGGGATTGGCCGTACAGACTGTGGCAGGGTTATCACAGGAACCAATGGGTGTGCTAATAGGATTCCCACTCGGAAATTTGGCGTGGCAATCCGGGTTGCTGGTTCTTGGTTTTGGATCCGACAGAGTAGGAGATGCCGTTCGCGAAATATCGCCATCCTATGCGGATGGTACTGAAGGCTGGGGCGCATATAAAACCAACTTATTGTTTGCCGGAATTGGGTACTCAAGCATTATCTTTCCGGCGATTATTTTTTCTCAATTAGGAGAAAAACCAACCGAGCACTACCTACCATTTTTGATTGGTGGTATCTCTAGTTTATTTATAAGCGATATCTGCGAACTTGTTGCATGGCAAAAATTCACCCACAGAGCAAACTTAAGTAGAAGCGCCTATCGCTACAAAATCAAAACCAGTCAGAAATTAATGATTGAACCATTTATAGGATTAATGAATCAATCGAGGTTAATGCCAACCGCTGGTTTAAAAATGTCCATCTTGTGATTTACTCTGTCTGTCAATACAGGGTCAGCCTCACTGCAAAACCCGCGATTGTCCCCTACGGGCTTGTCCCTCCAGGCCAGCGCCCTTCGGCAGAGCTCACCTCTCACTCGAGAGATATACGGACGTATTAAGGAATATTGAATGCTTATCCGAAAATATCCGACGCTAGTAACGGTGTCTATCTGGCTAACTTGCGGCGTGTATGGGATATACTGGGCGATTCACACTGCGATGTGGATCCGGAAAATGGACGATTCACCGGGGATTGGTAATTTGCATGGGCTGAGGATTAACTGTCGGCCGGAAATTTCCGTTCTCGAGATTCTCTAAGCCAAGCCATCAATGCCATGAAAGGGCGGCCCCCATGAAAACCATTGGACAAACGGTCCTCATCACCGGCGGCGCCTCCGGCATCGGCCTCGCCCTGACGGAGCGCTTCCTCGCCGCGGGCAATACCGTCATCATCTGCGGGCGCCGGCGCGACAAGCTGGAAGCGGCCAAGGCCAGGTTGCCGGGGTTGCATGT
>JAHFCH010000121.1 GCA_023249635.1 Fibrobacterota bacterium | reverse complement strand
GCCTTCCCACCTTTCCAGCACCTTCTCATACAATTCCCGGGGACCAGAAGCTTCGAGGTAGTGATCGATGCGGTCATCCAGAGTATCATGGTCGCCCCATTGGCGCAGCTCTTCCAGGAGCACGCGCAGGTACAGGGGATTGGCGGCTTGCGCGGCTTTAGCCAGGCGCTGAGACCGGACCGGATTCAGGGCCTTCCCGTATTGCATGAGATAGTGGGGGATGAGATCGAGCCGCTCCGGGATGGATAGCGGATTCACTTCCAGGGTGGGCCAGAGCCTTTCTTTGAGTGCCTCCCACGACCGGCCGGTCAAGGTCGAGAGTACCAGCCGCACCTTTTGTGGTAATTCCGGCGGCAGCCAGGGCAGGTCGGGCGCCTGGTCGCGGTCTTCCAATTGATTGAGGCCGTCCAGAACCAGGATAATGCGCCCACTGGCAGCCGCGCGGTATAGACCGTTTGCAAAGGCCATGCGCAAGGCATCGGGCTTATCCGGGATTTCCAGCTTGAGATCGAAATGACGATTCAGCTCTCCCAGGATGCGTCGGACCATATTCTCCCAATCCGTGCTGGCAGGGGTGGCGCCGATATAATGATCGAGAATCAGTGGTGGAGTGATATCGGCCATTTGCCGCGCCACCCAATTCGCCAGCAGCGCCGATTTGCCGCCGCCCGATTCGCCCAAAACCACTAATGGTGGACCCTCCCCGGCGGCATGGGCATCCAGGGCCGCGAATAGTTCCTTGCGTTCCACGTACACGCCGGCCCGGCTGCGGCGGAAGGCCGCATGTTCCTGAGCCTCCCGGTCCAAGGGATCGGGCTGCGACCCTTCCGGGAAAAGCCCGTTGATCAGCTTTTCCAAATCGGATTGGATCCATTCCCCCAGCGTCTTGGGGTCCGGATAATTTTCTCGCGGAGGACGAGAGATTTTTCCATCGGGGTACGCCAGGCGGATTTTTTCCTTCAACTCCGCGAGCTTATGGCGCCTGGCCTTGGCCCGCACCACAGCTTCCGCTTCTCCCAAGGCAGCAAACTCGTCGGCCTCGGGCAGTTCGACATAATCCCCTATCGGTGACTTGCTATCCGTAGGCCGATAGCCCGGGTCGCGGAAGTAGAAGAAGGCATGCCCGGCCATTTCTGGATTGTTCAGCACCCCATGCAGGATTTCCAGTTCAGTCACCGAGCGCTCCTTATGCTCGGAAAGCCATGACTCGGATTCGATCAGATCCGGGGGAATGGCCTGAGGGATCCAGCCATAGCGTTCGCCCAGGATGCCGATGAAGTAGGGCCGGCAATTCTTGATCTCGGCCAGGCATAGGGGCAGGACCTTGCCTTCGGCCTTCTGCTCATCGGTGATGCCCCAGCGCAAATCGACTTCGCCCCATGTGACTCCGCGCGACTCGCAGAGTTTGCGCAGGGCGGGGAAGACGCGCTTTACCAGCTCTTCGCGTTCCTCCCGCATGTCGCGGAAGGTGGAAGAGATGAAGACGCGGATGACGCGGTGGCCGCTCTCGGGAGTCATGGCACTGTCCCTCGTTTCGATCCGAAATGTAATGATTCGGGGATCAATCGTGACAATAAAAACGGAAAAGTGTGGCTGCGAGGTGTACTCTGTAGCTTACTTTTGCTTACGTCTGAGCCCGTTAGGTGCGGCATCTCGTCTTCGTCCCCGGCTGCATTCTGAACACCGATAACGATACCATGGCGGATTTTCCGACCTGGCGGCTCCCCTGTCCGGAATAGCCCCTATACCTTGAACATTTTCCCCCATCGCGCACTCTCACTCTCCAGACACCCCGCCGCACCCCCGCGTCGGGCGCACAATCTGGAGGAAGACATCCATGCCCACCCGCCCCTCGCGCAAACCGACCTTTGTCAATATCCTGCTGCTGCCCGCGCTGGTGGCGCTGCTGCTCTCCGCCTGCGTTTTCGAAACCGAACGCGAGCGCGGCACCCGTTCCCCCTCAACCGATAAAGGCTCCATTGAGCTCAATCTCAAGGTAGGCGAAGTCGGCCTGCTCCGGAAAATCGCCGCCGCCGCGGACATCGAATTGGTGGCGCTCTACATCACCCTGACCGCCGACCAGGAGACCCCGCGCCATGACACCATTTCACTGAGCGGGGGCGGATCGACCACGGTCAACCGCACCTATTCATCGCTGGCGGCGAACAAGACCTGGCAGGTGCAGGCCTACACGCTCGACCGCCGCGGGCGGACCATCCACACGGCCAATAGCCTGTTCACGGTGCAGGCCGGCCGCACGGCCAATGTTAACCTCGATATGCCGGCGTATTACTCCATGCTGCGGGCCTCCTTCTATCCCATCGACGATTCGGTCACCCGCTGCCAAGTGCAGGTCGATGGCGGCACGGTGGCGGATTCCGGTTTCGCCAAGCAAACCCGGGTCGGGGATACCCTGCGTCTCGCCTACGATTACCTGTATGTCGGCAGCCATCGCATCGCTTTGAACGTGTATGGAGACTGGAACGGGAGCAACATCCTGCTTTACTCCGGCGACACCGCCGTCAATATCCAGGCGGGCGCCATCCAGCGCTATGACATCAACCTGGTCTGGCGGGGCCCCGGCGTATTCCGCGGGTCGGCGCAGATGACCGTGGTGCTGGGCAGCGTGGGCCGCACCGACCTCAACGGCCGCCTGCTCACCTCGAAGAACCAGGACCCCGTGTTTACGACCTTGGATACCGACATGCTGGGCGTTGGAGCGCCCGGACTTGCGTACGCGGATACGGTGCATGCCCTCGATCCGGACGGGGATTCCGTCAGCTATTCGCTCCTCAGCGGGCCTGCGGGGCTCACCTTGACCGATAGCATGGTCGCCTGGATCCCGGATTCGACTGCGGGGAATGCCGTGGTCTCCATTCTGGTGCGCGACGATAAGGGCGGCCGGGACACGTTGACCTGGAACATCATCCTCTACCCTTCGGCCCTGGGCGGATTCATCACCTCCGACATCGTGCTTTCCCGCGCCAATAGTCCCTATCTCGTCACCGGGAACATCTTGGTGCGCGAGGGTGTCACCATGACCATCGAGCCCGGCGTGCGCGTGGTTCTCGGGGAAGGGAGGGGAATCCAAATCAACGGCACATTAGTCGCCCGCGGAACGGAAGCTGATTCCATCGTCTTCACCGCCGCGCGGGCCGGCTCTAAGTGGGCCCGCATCCTTTTCGCCGACTCTTCCCGGGACGCGGTCTACGACGGCTCCGGCAATTACCTGGGCGGATCGATCCTCGAGTATTGCCGCATCGAATACGGAGGAAAGGGCGTGAGCGGGATGGTCCAGATGGAAAATGCCAGTCCCTACATCCATCGCGACTTGATCTTCGCCGGTGACGCGCGCGGAATCGCGGCACTGGGGTTGCCGATCATCGACGGATGCCGGATCCGGAATAATGCCGGCGGCGGCATCAGTTATACGCAGAATTCCTCCACGCGCGGCGTGATCAGGAATAATCTGGTGGACTCCAATGCGACGCTCGGGAGCCCTTCCGGCGCGGGCCTCTTTCTTCAAGGTCGTGTAGCGGTGCTTGATAATGTCATCACCAACAATGGAAACATCGACAGCTATGGCTATCCCGGAGGCGGAGGGATTGCGGTCGCCTGCTGCTCGATCCAATCTGGATCTCTCATTTCCGGAAACCGGATTGAAGGGAACAAGAGCGCTTATAGCGGAGGGTTGTCGATCTACTATCGGGACTCGGTCCTGAACAACATCATACGGGGGAATTCCAGTCGGTACTATGGAGTCGTCCGCGACTACAGTGGCGGTAATTTCTATCGCGGCAATAGGATCGAGGCCAACACCAGTATCAACGATTATCCCATCGTGCAACTGTCCGGCTCGGTTTTTCTGGAAAACACGCTCATCGGCAATTTCGGGGTTTCCAATTCGCTTATGACCGATGGGGCAAGCAGGATCAACAATAACAACTTCCTGGACCCGGGGATCAGCCACGAGCTGGCCAACGCCAATCCCTCCACGGCTACCAACCTGGATGCCGCCAACAACTGGTGGGGCTCCGGGGATGAAGCAGAGGTCCAAGGGAGGATATATGACTGGTTCGATGATGCGTCCCGGGGCATCGTGAATTACAGCCCGTTTCTGTCCGCGCCGGCCACGGGGGCGCCCACGCCCTGACGGCCATCGGAACAAGTACAGAACATTCTTGCGTATTGCGAACTCCAAATGAGACGACAACCATGGAGACAATCCGATGAAGCACTCACTCTATATTCCCTTGCTTGCCTTGTTTCTCTTTTGCGGCGTTTGTCCCGCCCAGGAGCGGATCAAGCTGCGAGGGATAGTCAAGGACCATTTTTCCGGGCGCCCAGTCAGCGGCGCCGAGGTTGAACTGCTCGGAAAAAAGCTGAGCACGAACTCGGATGCGGATGGGAAATTCAAATTCGAGTATGAACCTGTCTGGTTGAATCAATTCCAGGGTGACGACGGATTCCGCGCCACCTATCTGCCCGGCAAGGGACTGGTATTCCGCAACTTAACCGCGGGAATGGTCTCTATACGCCTCATGAATGTCAGCGGAAAGACCGCGACGAAATCCTGGGACCTGTCACTGCAGTCCGGTATCTGGCAATTGCACCCCGGCGAGTTGACTGCCGGGGTTTACGTGGGCACCGTGAAGACGCGCACCGGCATGGAATCCTTTCGCATGGCCATGGTCGGCGGAGAGGCCGGCCATCCCGCCTCCCTTCCCATCCGGGTGGGCGGATCCGGTGTTTCCGGTCTAAGCAAAGCGGTCGCCGCAACGATGCCGGTCGATTCCCTGCGCGTGATCAAGTCGGGCTATTTCCAGGCCCTCACGCAAGTCTTCAGTCTTGTGGACACCGGTTTGGTGGTTGAGCTGAAAGATACCGGAAGCGCCAACGCGAATCTGTCCGCGCTGGTCCTTTCGGCGGGATCCCTGAGCCCTGCTTTTGCTTCCGACACCACGAACTATGCCGTGGCCGTGCCGGCTTCCACCCGTAGCATGTCGGTTACTCCAACCGCCGCCAGCGCCGAGTCCGCGATCAAGATCAATGGCGTCGCAGGAACATCCGATTCCGCGTCCGGGCCGATCAGCCTGAAGCTTGGAAGCACCCTCATATCGATCGAAGTCGCTGCCGCGGATGGAAATTCCAAGCGGACTTACGCGATAAACGTGTCCAGAATACCCTCCGGAATGCGTCAGGTGACCAAGGGGAGCTTCCAGAGAGGCTCATCGGGCGGCAATGCGGACGAGTTGCCCGTAGGTGACGTCACCTTCACCTATGGTTTTTGGATGGACACGACGGAGGTGACGCAGAAATCCTTCCGGGATCTGCTTGGCGCTTCGCCTTGGACCCGTATGACCGGTTTTGGGCAGGGGGATGAATTCCCCGCCTGGAATGTGAACTGGTATGATGCCGTGCTCTTTTGCAATGCCAAGAGCAAAAGGGATGGTTTGGACACTGTCTATTCCTATGCAGGCATGGCCGGAACGCCCGGCGACAGCGCGGTCCTTTCCGGCTTGAGCATTGACTTCAACAAAAACGGCTACCGATTGCCCACAGAGGCGGAATGGGAATTCGTCGCTAAGGCCGGCACCGCCACGAAATATTTCTGGGGGGACGACACGGCGCAAGCCGTGGTCAAGCCCTACGTCTGGTATGAATGGAACGCCGATTCCACGCTATGGACTCTTCCGCACGCGGCTGGTAATGGAACCCAGACCGTCGCGACCAGAAGCGCCAATCCCTGGGGGTTTTATGATCTGGCCGGGAACGTGTTCGAATGGGTCAATGACCTGTACATGGGCTCCTACGCTACCAGCCCAGCATCGAATCCGGTCGGCACCGCAACCAGCCCCTACCGCGTCACCCGGGGCGGGAGTTGGTTCCAATCAGCGCTGGGAATCCGGCCTGCATTCAGGCTTTCCCTCTTACCGGAAAAACGCAGCAATAAAACCGGCTTCAGGACGGTAATGGTCAACGAAGCACCGGCGGCGTGGAATTACGACCCGTCCGCCTACAACGCGCCTCCGGTTTTCGGTACCTCCAGCCACGCCGAAAACTACAACTACCTGATCATCGGCGGCCGACCGGTTTGCTGCTCGAGCGCCTCGGGCACGCTTACGCAGAATGTCACCGACCCGGAAAATGATCCCCTCACATACGCTTGGGTTCGGGAAAGCGGGTGCGGTACGATCACTTCGGGGGCGAATACGAATAGCATCGGTATCGACTTCTGCACAAGCTCGGCGGGGATTTCGGCGGCAACGTTCAAATTGACGGTGGCGGATGACCACGGAAATGTGAAGGTGAAGAGGTTCAATTATTAGGCTCTATAGGGGGGCAGAAGATGAGAACATCCATTCGGGTTCTGGCCAGTATGCTCGGCCTCATGGTATTCGGATGCATCACCAACCCCGGTGACGGAGGCGTTCAGGAAAGCGATAACGCCGACCTTGCCGCTCTGGCGGTATCGGCTGGATCGTTGAATCCCGGGTTCAGCTCCAATGATTCCGTCTATACGGACACGGTACCCTACGCCGTCGCAGCAGTGACGATCACGCCGACGGCAGCGGACAAGGGCACGAGCATCAGGATACGGGATGCGTCCGTGGTTTCAAATTCGGCGTCGGCGCCGGTCAGCCTCAGCCTGGGCTCCAATCTGGTTGCCGTTGAGGTTACTGCGCCCAATGGGAAAGCAAAGAAAACCTATACCATTGATTTCGTGAGAAGACTTCCGAATTACGATGGGGAATGGGTTGGTATTAGCAAATACGGCAGCGGCACAACTTACGACTCCATCAAGACGACTCTGATGATTTCCAACAATTCCATCACAAGCTTCCGCATCGACTACTCCCAGTCCAACATCAATTGCTCTTCCCGAGGTTTGGGGACTTCGGTATTCAGCAAGCCCTCGCCGCTGCTGGACACGGGATTCACAGTCAAGATCTTCACCTCGGGTCTCATCGTCCAATTCGATGGAAAGATGAACACGGAATCCGACGCTTCCGGGGTCCTGACTTTTTCGGCCGGGTGCGGCCTGAGCTTCAAGGCCTGGAATATGACCAGGTCGATGCCTCACTGAACATTTTTTCGCATCGCGTACTCCAAAGGAATGGAGACACTTTCCTTTCCAACCATCACCCAGGAGGTTCGCATGTCCTTCACTCGTTTCCGCCCTCTGATAATCCCCGGCCTGGCACTGGCCCTTTCCGCCTGCCTCTTCGATCCCATCGCTCCGGGCCGCGCCGATAAAGGCCAAGGCGAAGCCGTCGTCCAAATCAAAACCGGCGCTGTCGGCGCCTTGGGCAAAGCCTCGGCCGTCCAGGCCATCGATTTGAACCGGCTCATCGTAGACTTGTCCGCGGATGGAGAGGTCCCGATCCATGACACCTTGGCATTGAGCGGCAATGGCGATCAGACCTTGAACAAAACCTATACCCGCCTCGTCGCGCGTAAAACCTGGACCGTCTCTGCGCGCAGCGTGGACCGAAACGCCGTCGTGATTCATTCCGGGGTGACCTCCTTTTCGGTGGATCCAGGCAAAAGCGCTAAGGTCAATCTGGCGCTGGCACCCCTGTATTCCATGCTCAAGGCCGCCTTCTTCCCCATCGTCGAAGGCGTGCGCAAGTTGGAGATTGCCGTGGACGGCCAAGTCCGGGCCGATACCACCCTGTCCTCCGGGAGCCATGTAGGCGATACGGTGCGCTTGAATTTCGATTACCTCGGCGTGGGAACGCGACACATAGCCCTGAACGTGTACGGTCTGGATGCCATGAGCCTCATGTTTTCGGGTGACACGACCCTCAATATCGCCGCGGGACAGAAGACGTCCCTGCACTTGCGCCTGCGGGGCCTGGGAAACGCCGAGATGACCGTGGTTCTGGGGGTCGTCGGGGAGGTGGATATCGACGGAGTGATCGATGATGGGATCGCCTGCAGCGGCTCGTCGCCCGGGAGCTGGTCCGAGGATTTCAACGGCACGGCATTGGGTTCCGACTGGTCGGTTTTCCAATATGCCGGCTTGAGGCACAATGGGCAATCTTCTCCGGCCAACCATTACGATCTTTCGAGGGGAAGGCTCCGGTACATTTTGGATCCGATGACCCAGTCGATGTATACCCATGAACCCTGGTTCGACGGAACCTGGTACTGGTATGACCCCGGCCTGGATCTTTCACGTCCGGTAGGCGGGATCAAATGGACCGTGGAGACCAAGGTATCCTGGTATGTTCCCCGGGTGGTGAACGCCGCGGGATTCCCGATTTCGGTGCATTTCGGGCCAGACAGTAATGGTTACGATGTCGGGTTCATGCGTTATAGTAATGACGACGTTTCCGCGGGGTCAAATCCTGACCACAATTTCTTTTATACCTGGGCAGGCAATTCCACCTGGAGCCAATGGGCCACCTTGGAAACCAATATCACCCGTTGGATCCGCATCGATAGGGATGGCGAGAACATGACCCTGCGCTGGAGCTCGGATTCCTTGTCCTGGATCCCCTTGTCCAGCGGGAAGATTCCTCCGCAATTCCAATGCGCCGAGCAGAACTTTCATATCATGGGGAATGCATGGTTCAGTCCCATGGGTTCGTATGCCGATTATGATTACGTGACGTTCTCCCGGGAGAGGTAGCGGGATTCGGGGCGCCCGTGGCCATAACCTGATAGGCAAATTTGCATAACCGCCGGCCGGCGGCACAGCTGCCGGCCAATATGCTCCGACAACAGAGTCATCTATTTCCCTTCGGCCAACCATTCCTCCATCGGCATCAGCCGCACGCGTCCCATCACCGCCCGATCCTTCTTGGTCAGCACGAGCATCTCCCGGCCTTTGGGAAGCACTTTTTCCGCCCAGGCGAATTCCGCCGCCGAAACGTGTTCCTGGTATTTCACCTCGATGCAGGGATTGCCGATGAAGTCGATTTCCTTGGCTCCGGACCAATAGGCGAGGAATGGGATACCGTGCCGGCGTCGGATTTCCGCCGCGACCATGCCTTCGATCAGGCGGCCCATCAGGGGCGCGTCGCGCAGGCGTCGGCGCGAAAACTCAAAGGCCGGATCCCAGCTTTTACCGGCTTCATGGAACAAGTGGAACAGGAAGGGATCGGCGGCATAGAACTTTCGGTTCTTGCGGGGCGCCCGGGGGCCGCCTGCCGGCTCGCTCCAATGACAGGCCAATACGGCATAGACAAGGTCGAGGAGGGACAGGTATTCTTCGCCGGTGCGGTTCGAGAACCCAAACCGCAGGTACTCATTGATGGCCCAGGAGAAGCCCCCGGTCAGAAGGTATTCCTCGAAAGAGACGCGCTTTCAGGCCATGGTCAGCCTTTCGTGGAAGGTATACGATTCCAATTGTCAAGCCCCCTATTCGGGATCGAAAGACTATTCAGCTGTGGCGGCTATTGGACAGTGATTACCGGAATGCGCCTAATTCCAGTTTCAGGTAAATCTATGGCTATGAATTATGGTCCATGATGGGTTTCCCCCGCCGCGCTATAGGATACCGGAAATGGTTCCCACCAGCGAGAAAAATTCGGCTTGGATCATTTTTCCAGGGCCACATCGGCCTTTGACAGTGCGTATTTGCCGTCCGGGCTTTTGGCCACGGAGTGGACCGGGTCGTAGGCCCGGGCGCTCTCTGAGCGGGGTTCCGCAGCGTGCTCGCCGGGATTATGAGGAATACGAAGGGTTGGATACATTGAAAAGATGGACCCGACCGAGCGCGTCTCCAGCAACCAACATCCGGCAGCTTTGTTTACAACTGAGATCTATTGCAGTAACAGAACCGTCACTCGTAAAAGCCGATAATGGTTGTCTTGTCTCCAAATCCCAAATTTTGATGGTTCTATCCTTCGAGGCTGATCCAAACATGCTGCCATCCGAACTGATTGCCAATGCCGTGACCCAGTCTTTGTGGCCCTCGAAGGTGTGAAGAATTTCGCCTGTGGCCAAATCCCAAATTTTGATTGTAGTGTCTTCGGATCCTGAAAGAGCGGTTCTGCCGTATGGGCAGATGGCGACTGTTCTGACTGCCCCTCGGTGCCCTTCGAATGACCTGAGCAAGCGACCTGAATGAAGGTCCCATTGCTTGATGGTTCGATCCATCGATCCTGATATGGCTGTCCGGCCATTTGGACTGACTGCAACGGAAAAAACAGGATTCGTATGCCCCTGAAAGCAATGCAGCATTGTGCCGGATTGCAAATTCCAAAGCCTCAGGCATTTATCCCAATATGCGGCTATTGCCGAAGTTCCATCTGGGGTGAAGGCAATTGCATCTGCTGCGGGGCATTTATTATCTTCGACCAATTGTCTAAGCATTATGCCTGAATCGAGGTCCCAGAGCAGAAGTTTGTTCTTTTGCAAACTGTAATGTGCGTTTTGACGAATTCCGAACAGGGCTTTTTTCGCATCCGGGCTTAATGCGAAAGCGCTGACTCCAAAATCAGCGGTTTCGCTCTTGAAAAGATCGAGGGTGTGAGCCACATGGCCGGAATCCAAATCCAAAATTTTCAATTCTTCCGTGCCGTTCCCCAACGAAAGCAATGTATTCGTGTTCGGAATGATGCAGAGGTCTTTGACCCTGAATTTGTAAACCTCGTTTGAGGTTTGCGTCTCGCAGGGTCCCAGTTCCCAGAGCCTCATGGTTTTGTCATCTTGACCCGCTCCCGAGATTGCACAATTGCCACCCGGGCTAATTGCCAACGATAGAATATGGTCTTGATGTCCCTTGAATGAATTCAGAATCTCGCCCGATGCAAGATCCCATTTCCTTAAAATATGATCCTCCGATCCAGACCACGCTGATTTTCCGTCCGGGCTGTAGGCTATTGCATTACATCCACCCGAGTTCTTGAATGACTTTATCACAGTTCCTGAGTAGAGATCCCAGAGGTTTAGAGTATGGTCAGCAGATGCTGACAATGCGGTTTTCCCATCAGGACTGTAAGCCACGGCAAGAATTTCTGCCTCATGTCCTACATAATCTTGCAACAACTTTCCAGAAGTTAATTCCCAAAGCTGGAGGATGTTGTCCTCATCTCCTAGAAATGAATATTTGCTTACAGCGTGACCGCATAAGGCTGTTTTTCCGTTAGGACTAATGGCCAAAGAACGGATAGAGGTATGACCCTGAAATTCCCGTATCTGCTTTCCAAAGTTTAGATCCCAAAGTCTGAGAGTTTTATCATCTGATGCAGAAATGGCTGTTTTTCCATCCTGATTGATGGCAAGGGCATTTACGGAACCAGAATGACCTTCAAGGGTTCTTAGCAGTCGGCCAGACATCAGGTCCCAGAGCTTGAGGGTTTTGTCGTGTGAACCGGAGATGGCGGTAAGGCCATCGGGTGCCATGGCCACCGAGCTGACCCCGCCTTGGTGGCCCTCGAAGGTGCGGAGTAGGGCGCCGGACTTAAGGTCCCAGAGCTTGAGCGTTTTGTCGTATGAGCCGGAGAGGGCTGTGCGGCTATCGGGCGCCATGGCCACGGAGCTGACCCCGCTTTGGTGGCCCTCGAAGGTTCGGATCAGAGGCCTCCCAGGGGCGTCCAATCGCCTCCACATTGGGACCAGCGACAGCGGCTTTAGCGACCCTCGCGAATCTTCCATGATTTTTCGAACCTCCGGTTGTCTGAAATCCAGCATCCGTCCCAAAAGTTGCCCCGCCATTTCCTCCGGCCTCGCCGCGAGCACATGGCTGGACAACCGCAACGCTCCCTCCACCAAACCCGCCGGCTCATTCCGCTCCAATTCCAATCCTTCATAATCCCCAATCAACCAATGCACATCCGTAGCCTTAAGCTTCGCCGCCAGCCATCGGTAATCCAGCAAAATCTCCTTGGCCTTATCTACCCTCCCCACCACCGCCAACTGCCCAATCAATTCCAGTAGCGCATGCGTATCCGGCCTCTCCCAGCGTACGAGGAAGAAATCCGCCAATTGCCCATGCAGAACTTTCCCTTGCGCTGCCTCGGTAGGAACCGCGGCCTCGGCCAATTGCCGGTGATAGAAGTTGAGCAGTCTCACCCCGAAAACTTCGCGCTCCGTCAAATACGGCTCCAAGTCGAAGTACAGCCGCGACCAGACCACGGGCGGCATCGCCTCCTGCCCTTCCGGCAAATCATGATGGGCGTGGGACAGGAAATCCCGCTTCACCTCTTCATCCCGCCAAAGCAGATCCAGCATTTCATCATCCGATAAGCCGAAACGGGAGGCCGACAAATAGCCCAAGGCACGGGTCGTGACAGCCCCATGGTCCATCTGGAGGCGACTGAACAAGGCCTTGATGATCCCTTCGAGGGATCCTGGCAAGGCCATGGCCGGACCTTCCCCATCATAGGAATGCCAGCGACGTGCCTCTTCGAAAGCCAACTTCAGAAAAAGCGGCGAACCGTGGGATTGAAATCGCTCCAGCAACCATTCACGCTGTTTGGGCGACACGGTGCGGTCAGCTCCATTCAGCAGTTGATCCAGGATTTCACCGCCTTCATTCGGTGAGAGTTTGGATACGGGGATCAAATCTTTCGGATGCGAACCGCCCTCCAGCATGGGAAAGCATTGGTATTTCTCGTCCGGCAAGGTGGAAACGATCAGCCTTACATGCGGTGGCAACTCTCGCGGCAGCCAAACCAGGCGCCGGCCATCGTCGGTATCGCCCAGTTGATCCAAAGCGTCTAAGAAAAGAATCAGCGGCTTTTCCGGCCTTGCCAGTTTAAGCCGCTTTGGAAAATCCTGGACCAGCTTGGGATAGTCGGCCGGAACTGTGCTTTCGTCCCCGCCCAGGAGTCGGCTCAATTCCTGACTGAGACTGTGCAGCATCGGTCGAATCTCCGAGGCTCCGGCTGCCGCCCCGATGAAGCGGAAAACCAGCGCCGCATCGGGATGGCTTGTCCTCGCCTCCGCTATGGCCTTGGCCATCAGCGCCGACTTGCCGCAACCGCTTTCCCCATGCACAATCAACGGCCTTGCCGGTCCCCCTTGGATATACTCAGCGATTTTCCGCAGGGGTTCGGCCCGTCCCACGAATATGCCGGAGCGTTCGGCGGCAAAGGCCTCATGGGCCCGCTTCTCCACCTCCAAGGGGTCCCGATTCTCCCGGTCCAGGGCATCCATTTGGGCGGTCAGCACACGCGCAAGGCGCTGCCAAACGGCTTCGCAAAGGTGGCTCGGAGCGGACATTTCGGATGCCGATGACAAAGCAGTTTCTGGCAGGCTTCCAATGGCATCAAGCTCCAAGCCTTCGCCTGTCCATTCGCCAGGATACTCCCAAACGTTGTCGCCAAGATGGGCGCGCAGGGACGACTTCAGGTTCCGTTGCGCCTGCCAAGCCTTCTCATCCCAACTGCCATCCTGGAGCGTATCGATAAGGCTCTTGGCCTTCTTCCCTGGTAAGACCGCCCTCACCGCGTCCAGATTCTTGATCTCCCGGAAAAAAGCGAAGACATGGTCCCGCGCATCCTCCACCTTCAGCGCGCCGGCGAGGATTTCCATTTCCGTGGCCGATGGCGCATGCCGGCCCTGTGCCAGGATATCGCGCAACCTGCTTTCCTCCGGCTCCCAGATCGCATTGGGTTCAAAGGCCGCGAGTTCCGCGCGCCGGGGTTGAAGCACGTATTTCGGAGGCAAGGCATTGTCATCCCGCCTGTACCATTTGTGGATCAGGTCTCCATCCTCCGGCGCCATCGAGGGGAGCAATGTTTCCATTTCCCCGGCCGGAACCACGCGGGGCGCGGGGCGCCATCCATAGCGGTCGCCCAGGAGCACGATGAAATTCGGCTTGGGGGAAAGACGGCGGCAGCGGGCGATTTCTTCCAGGCAAATCCGCACGGTTTGCTGATCGGTAGCGGCTTCATCGCGCACGCCCCAACGCAAATCCACGGGCTGGAACTTGCACCCGCGTGATTCGCAAAGCGCCCGCAGCTTGGGGAAGACATAACGCGCCAAGGCATTCCGCTCCTCGCGGAGATCCGCGAAGGTGGAACTGACGAAGATGCGGAAGGTGCGGCCCGGCATGTTAGCCCTCTCGAGTTGAACAATCCAGTGAATCGGGGATAGCAAGCTCCATTGGTACCAACCTATTGGAGTACCGGAAAGGCATCGGTGTTAAAAGCGTAGCTATTCTTCCGGAAAATCCGGGCGGCCTGGCCCACTGGATTCGGGCGCATTCACATTGTTCCGCATCACGCACTCCAATGTTTTGGCTGTTGAAACTTTCACAACGGAGGGTGCGATTGGAAGAGGGTAGCGCGATTGCGAAAATCCGGGCGGGCTCGGTCCCCATATCCGGGGATGACGAAAAGGCAGAAATCGAAACCGGAAATCAGATTCGATATCGGCAATCATCTCATCCAATCCTGGTTTGCGGATGCTGTACAACCCCGTCCGGAGTCATGCGATGACAGGCCTGATATGGGGCGCCGTGGCGGGCATCGGCCTAAAAGTGCTCGACAGCTTTGCCGGACTTTGCAGTGCCAATCCCACGATCGGCATGCTATTCCTTCTGGCAGCGGGAGTTTGCGCGATTCCACGCATGGGTTGGACCTTGATGCTCGGGATAACGCTTCTGTTCAACTTTTTCGCCAAAGTGAACGGGTTACCCAATGTGAACTTGTTCGTGATGGTGCTGGGAGCCCTTTTCGCAGGAGCCTTGCTCGGTTGCTTTCCCGGCATGGCCGTCGGCGGAGTGGTGGGATTGCTGCGCAGAAAAGGCCTGCCCCAGGCTCCCGATGCGCGGCCGGAAGGAGGGGTGTTTTTAAAGCTTGTCGTCCTTCCCACCATCCTGGGAGCGGGAATCTGGGCCGCCTATTTGTTGTGGTTGATTCCCTTGGTGGGCGGCGCTTTCCGTTAGTCCACCGGCGGGCTGGCCGGAATCGTGCCCAGGTTTTATGAGGCCAAGCCCGCTCTATTTCTCAGTCGGAAAATGGTTCAATGGCAGGAACACTGGGTAATGCTGACTGACGGCGGCTTCGAAATCTTCCCCACGCGCACGCCATAGGCGGTGCCACCATAGCCCTGGGACGCTTCATGGATGCTCCAGGAACCGTCCTTGTCCACCTTGATCAGGTATAGCATGTCGCGCAGCATTCCGCCCTCGCTGGAACGATGGACGAAAAGCTTGCCGGGTTCATCCGGGTTCTCCGTGACGACCCAGCCGTCGATCCCTTTCAAGAAGGCTTTCATTCCGGGAGTTTTCATGGACCTCCTCTCGGCTTCGATGGCTTTTGCCATTTTCGCTTCCAGTCCAACCCCAATGCTGTTGCGTGCGTTCTGGCTGTCTAAGACCAGGAAATTTCCAGCCTCGGAAAACTTATTGCCCACCAAAGCAGGATCGAACGGAGGATCGGCATCCCCTTCCCGGAAAAACACGAAGGTGACGTAGCCCTCCTCCTTGAGGGCCATGGCCACCTTATGGGCATGCTCCGCATCCGCCCTGGTAAAGGAAAGGAAGATGCGCTTTTCTTTGGGCGTAATGTCCCATTGCGCGAAGAACTCGTCGGCGTTAGCGGCCAGCGCCTTGGGTGATTCCGCGTCGGATGCGGGTTGGGCTCCGCCGATAAAACCGATCGCTCCTGATTTGAAGTCTTCAATCCAATCGGCATCCTCCTTCGCACCTTTTTGGACGGGCATGCCCGTCAGCAGGGCCACCCGGGGGGCGGTATTCTTGCCCGTGAAATTCCATTTGGAGGTGCTGCCGGCTACGACATCGATTCCCTTCTCGGATATCCGGTCATTCAACTTGAGCAGAATGGCATCCAGCCGTTTCGGATCCCCGATGATTTTGGGGAAGGAGGCGCAGACCAAAAATAAAACCAACAAGCCGGTAATCGGTCTTTTTATTTCGTTCCTGAAAGAGAGCGACATGTATCCTCCTTGGGTTAGGACGGCTGGTGGTTTTCTTTTGAGCGTCGGCCTATCCTACTGACATCCCGAAAGGCCGCATCAACTCGTTCAACCGGTCTCTGGCGTTATCCGGGTTGCATCCCATTTTGATGAGCAGGTTGCCATAATTGATGGCCAGCCGCGACAGGTTGGTTTTTCCGCCCACCTGGGCCGGGTCCTGAAGCAAGCCTACCAGGGCACGACGGAGGATCGGTTCGGCGTCCGAATAATCTCCTTTTCTAAAAAGCAGCATGCCAAGATTGTTGGCGTAGACAAGGCATTGCGGATGATCCTTACCATGAATGCGCTCGATACATTCAAGTGCGATGCGGCAAAAGGGCTCCGCCGCGGAATAGTCCCCTTCTTGAGTCAGGAGATTGGCTTGCCGGTTGTATATCAAAGCCAGATTTAAAATGCTATCCAAGGTCAGGCGGTGGTTCGATCCGAGGACTTTTTCATTCAAAGCTACTGCCCGCTTGCAGGTGGTTTCCGCTTCCCTGAAATTTCCCAATTGAAAATGCAAGCGTGAAGAACTCAGCATGATGGCGATGGCAATTGGATGTTCCTCCCCCAAGGCTCGATGTGAAGCGTTGCTTGCGCGCCGTATCATTGAGTCAGCCTTTTCGTAGTCGCCCCGGTTGATAAGGACACCGATCATGTTATTCATAGAGTTCAGGGTATGCGGGTGTTGGGGTCCAAGGGTTTCTTCCCGCGTCTTCAGAACGCGGCCCAGCAGTTCCCCGGAACCTTCGTTATCTCCCATTTCTCCCAGCAACTGGGAATAATTGCTCGCGCACTGCAAAGTATCGGGATGTTGGAACCCAAAAGCCTGCACTTGTAAGTCCAAGGTACGCCGGTACATTTCACGGGCTTCCTGGAATCGCCCTGTGTCATGAAGTAGGCCTGCGAAGTCAGCCTGGCATGTTAAGGTATCCGGGTGCTTTTCTCCCAGAATGCGCTGCGAACCCACGAGCACACGACGGTAAAGTTGTTCCGCCCGAGCGACTTCCCCTATTTCATGAAAGGCAACGGCAAGATTCCTTGCGCAAGCTAAGGTTTCGGGATGAAAGGTTCCCAGGGTCTTGTCGCAAATCTCCAAGGCAATTCCAAAGTGAGTGATGGCCGCTTCGGGAAAACCGGAATCGCCCAAGAAACTACCCAGCATCGACGCGATGGATCCCGCTTCGGTCATTGTGTCTGGCCGGTTGAGACGCCAAGCCGTGAAGGATTCCGAGTAGTGGCTGCCTAAGTCGCGTCCTTCCCCCATCCCAATCCAGAATTCCCTCAATTCCTCCGGATTGCGCGTGAACACCTCAGCAAAGCGATCGATATTCAGCAAGCACCCTTTGAGCCTTATAAAAGACTCAGTTTCCCGCAAAAGCCAAGGCAACTCATCGCAACTCCTGGCGGTGATAGGCTCCTCCTCGAAATAGTCCGCTAAGCGAAGCCGGTATTCATCCCGCTTATCCTCGTCCGGGACAAACATCTTCTCGACCGCGATGCGCAGAAACTCATGCGCGAAATTAAGTATGCCGCCTCTGTCCACTAGACTTTCATCCAGCACAGCTCGCAAAGGCGACCAATTCGCCAAAGGTAATTGCGGCAATTTCTCCGGGCGCACCAGGCTTAGGATTTCGGTTTCAGTCAAACCCCGTCGTGCCGCCCAAATCAAGGCCAAAGCCTCACCTACCAGACCCGGTCGGTCGTGCTCGCAATCACGCCGGTAACGCTCCAGCACCTTGCCCAGCAAGGACGGGATATCCGGGGCCGAGAGATAATCTCCCAGGCGCTCGTCTAGCCTGTCATGCGTGCCCGTCACCCGCAGTTCATCCAATAGGATTTTCAGATAAAGTGGATTGGCGGCGCCCGGTGCATCGCTGAGGCGCTTCAGCCGGGCGGTATCCAGTTTTTTTCCGAAGCGGGCAAGATAGGCCTCAATCATACGGCCGCGTTCATCCGGCACAAGCGGTTGCACTTGCAGCGACTCCCAGCTCCTAGTTTCCACCGCCTGCAAGGCTTCGCCCGGCAAGGTTGAGGAAACAAGCCGCAAGGGTCCGGAAAAGGGATGGGGCGGCAGCCAGCCCAAAAGTCGCGCCCTATCCTTGTCCTCAAGCTGGTTCAGCGCATCCAGTACTATGATGAAGCGCAGGCCTTCGCGCTCGGCCTTGATTTTCGCCTTGGCCAGCCAAACGGCAAACGTCTTGAGCAAATCGTCATGTGAACGCGGCAATTCCTCCGGGTCATCGCACCAGCGTTTGATCTCGGCTATGAGCCGCGACATCAGACGCCAATGGTCGGCGCTATCCGAGGTACCGCCGATATAATGCTGGAAGATGAAATCCCGGGGGTTTTCCCGCCGCCAATACTCCAACCAATTGGCCAACAGGGCCGATTTGCCGCAGCCGGATTCCCCAAACAGCACCAAGGGGCCTCCGACGCCACGGGCATGGCGGTCCATGGTTTCGAAATAATCCGGGCGGCCTACATAGGTGCGGCGGCGGAATTCGGCAAATGCCTCATGGTCCTGGGCCTCGCGAGTAAACGGGTCGGGTACGGCTTCCTTGGGGTATTGGGTCTCGATGGCGTCCTTGAGATCCGCGAGGACCAAGGCGGCCAGCTCGCGAGAGTCGGGATAGTTCACGCGCAGGGGAATGCGCTTGGTCTCGCAAATTTCCTCGATACGCGCCTTGAGCGCGGCCTGTTGGCGTGCCACGTCGGGATTTTCGGATTGAAAATTTTGGCCTCGGCTCAGGACATAAGCGGGATCGCGGAAATAGAAAAAGGCCCGTCCGGCCATATCCGGATTGTTCAGCACCCCATGCAGGATTTCCAATTCGGTTACGCTTTTGTCGCGCAACTCTTGGAGCCAGGGCTGTTCTTCCCGGAGGTCGGCGGTGAAGGCATCCTCTCCAGGCACCCAGCCATAGCGCTCGCCCAGAAGGCCGATGAAGAAGGGGCGGCAAGCGCGGATTTCGTCCAGGCATAGCTTCAAGGTTTCCTTGCGCGTGCTTTGCTCCTCGGCAATACCCCAACGGAGGTCCACCTCCACCAGCTCCACGTGGCGCTCGCGGCAGAAGCGGCGCAGCTCGGGCCAAGCCTGGGCCATGAGGGCTTCGCGTTCCTCCATCATGTCCCGGAAGGTGGAAGAAACGAAAATCCGGATGCGGCGGTTTTCCATGTTCGCCCTTTCGGGTCGATCAATCTAGTGAATCACGAACGAATTGTGACCGATCTCAACTCCTTACATTTGCTTACCCATTGGACCCATTCCCAATCGCATCAGTCGGGAAACATTTTTCCCCATGCCGCACTCCAATCCCTCGAACGGCCCTTAAGGAAATTCGGTCGGCATCAGAAACATGCGAGGAAGGGAAAGCAACCATGAAAAAAAGATCTGTCATCCTGGCAGCGGCCTTGGCCTGCGTCGGGATTTTGCAAACCGGCTGTTTTAAGGTCGATAACAATCCCGCAGCCGCCGGGAACGCCGAGGCGCAAGGCAGCGCCCAGGTTACCGTCAACGTCGGCAAGGTGGGCGCACTCGCCAAGGGGGCTGCCCTGGCCAAAACCGGCGGCGCCATGGATATCGATCTCGCCGCGCTCGAACTCACCTTGACGGCCCCCGGCGAAGCTCCCGTGACCCAATCCATCCCCTTGTCCGGGCATGGGAGCAATACTATTAATCAGACCTTTACCGGCTTGGCATCCCTGAAAACCTGGACGCTTG
>JAHFCH010000120.1 GCA_023249635.1 Fibrobacterota bacterium | reverse complement strand
CAGCCGCATCATCCTCACCCCCGTCTTCATCTGGGTCTTCTTCTACGACAACAACCTCGTCTACCAGGACAACCACCTGGTCTTCAAGATCCTCGCGGCCCTGCTCGCCATCTTCTTCGTCGCCAGCGACGGCCTCGACGGCTACCTGGCCCGCAAGCGCGGCGAGGTCAGCCAGCTCGGAAAATACCTCGACCCCTACTCGGACAAGATTTCCAACATGGGCATCTTTCTGTGCTTCCTCGCCTCCGGCTACGCGGCCGTATGGATGGTAGCCGTCATCTTCTTCCGCGAGTCGACCGTGGAAACCCTGCGCACCCTGGCCGCGGCCTCGGGCGTCACCATCGACGCGCGCAAAAGCGGCAAGTGGAAAACCGCCTTGCAAGGCACCGCCATCATCACCATACTGGTACTCGAGATCGTGGATACCCTGTTGCGCCGCTACGCCCCGCACACCGCCTACTGGCCCGACATCTGGGCCTATATCCCCTACGGCCTCATGACCTTCGTGACCCTGGTGACGTTGCTCTCGGGCGTGGACTATTTCACGTCCAACAAGAAAGTCCTCAAGCAATACTTCTAGTTCCCGGCACGGGAAATGGGCGCCTCGGGCACACTCTCAAGTTCCGCCGGCGCTACCTAGGGTATCCGCAAAAGACCCCATACCTGATCCAAGGACCCCGCGGCCACCGTCTTGCCCGACACCCGGATGGTGAATTGCAACCGCGCCACATAGGCTCCCGTAGCGGCCTTGTCCCCGTTCCCGGACAAACCGTTCCAACCCAGGAACAGGTAACCGCGCGCCGTACGGCAATCACCCCGGTAAAGCGCATCCCGGCAGCCAACGCGGCCCCGGGCCGCCGCTACCGGCACGGCATGGTTGGTGAAATACGCGACGCGGTACTCCAGCTCCACCTGGGAAGGATCCACGGGGTGGAAATCGTCCCCCTGGGCGTAGTCCCCCAAATCGGCGCGGATGAGATGGCCCAGCCGGCCGGTACGGGAGACGATTTCGGCCACCTCGGCATCCAGCGGTTGCAGGCTAACGCCCACTTGGGTAACTGCTACGTTACCCGGAACCGCGCGCATCCGGCCAAGCCCCACGGTGCGGACATCCACGCGCTTCACTCCCGTGATCAGGCGGTACCGTGATTTGGGGCCGGCCCCGTTTCCGGCGGCGTCGGCGATGCGCCCCGCCCCGGGCTCGATGCGCATCAGGTCACCCGCGCGCGGCGCCGGGGATGCGGGCGCCTCCGCCGGGAATGTCAAATCCGCGCCGTCCCCGGACGCATTCCAATGCATGGACTTGGGCACGAAGCGGGCCCCGGGACCCGTCTCCGCCATCTGGTAGAGGAACAGGTCTACCGGGGCAGCGACGATCTTCGCAACGGCCAGGGGCTCGCTGAAGCGCAGCCGTAAGGTGTCTTGCAAAAGGCCCAGATGCATTTCCGCCGCGAGCAGGATCGGCGCGATCCCGTCACGCAATGGGATCCCCTGCGCCGAATCGCGACCCCGCGCCGGGTAGGTCGAAGTGAAGAGCCCTTCCCCATAGGTCAAAGGATTGCCCGCGGCCGATGGGAAACGGTATCCCGTTACGGCCAAGGTATTCCCGGAGACGAGGCCGGCCAGGGCCGCGCCCGGAAGCATAAGCGGCGGGGCCCCAGGGGTCCAACGGATCGCGATCCCTTTCGGCGCGCGGGCGGCGATGTCGCGGTCGTAGCGGGCGGCCACGCGATCGCCTATCCCATCCTCATCATCATCGAAGATCGTCGCAGCCAGGGCCACCGGCAAATCCAGAGGAAGCGGTTGGAAGGTCACCGCCACCGTGTTCAGCGAACCCGGGATGCGGAACAGGAAGGTCCGATCGGCAGACGCGGCGGTATCGCCGCGCACCCACAGCGTATCCAAACCGTCGGCACCGGTGGTCCGTTTCGTCCCGGGAACGGCGGGGCGCATACCCGCCCTATCCTCGTATACCTCGATGCCCGTCGGAAGCGTCGGAACGTACTCCGCGGCCGCCGCCACCAGTGCGCCCTGTAGGCGATGGGCGGCCACCACCGGCACCCATACGCCCGCTTGGGCGGTGACCTGGAAGGGAGGGTCGAATTCCACGCGATCCTTCGCGAACACGGTGAAGCGGATTTCGTCCTGGAGACGCGCATTGCCCGGCTCGCTGAAGACGATGCGGTAGCCGCCCGGCGCCAGGCCCGCGATCTTCGCCGTGTCCACCTCGACCTTGGGCGTCCGGATGAGGATGCCGCCATAGGCGGGACCTTCGGCCAGGTCGGCGATCTTGCTCCCCTTGTCATCGAAGAGGGTATACACGAGCGCGGACGGGTCCACCGCGCGCACCGAATCCGCCGCGCTGCCGCAAGCCCCCGTTCCGCCGATATGCTTCACGATGCGGTAGCGCACGCTACCGTCTGCCTGCACTTCCTCGACATG
Organism: Fibrobacterota bacterium; assembly: GCA_023249635.1. GTDB lineage: Bacteria > Fibrobacterota > Fibrobacteria > UBA11236 > UBA11236 > Chersky-265. The sequence goes on along the minus strand of JAHFCH010000120.1, from coordinate 17,221 downwards.
ATCGAGCCCGCGTTGCTGCTTGAAATAGATGGTGGTCTTGATGCGCAGCGACGAGGCGCATTCCTTGCGCTCGCAGAAGAAGAAATCCCACTTATACTCCTTCCCCTCGACCAGCCCCAGGGTATCCATGGCGATGCTGCCCGGGGTAGCCTCGTGCACGCCCCCCAGATCAAGGCGCAACTTGCCGTCGATGAACACCCATACGTCATCGTCCCCGCGGAAGTCGAAGACCTGCCCCCGTTGGTAGACGAAGGAAGCATGGCTTTCCATGCAGAACCCGAAGTTATGCGCCTCGCCCGTGGACGTGTATAAACCGGTGACGGGATTCTTATAGCACGAGTTCCGGGTATTCGAATCCAGCCGATTGGCGTTGTCGATGGGGAAATACCCGTGGGCCGGGGTGGCGTAGGAATCGTATTCCCACAGTCCGTCGTCGCTTTTCCCCATTTGCAGATCGACGCAGGATTCGTAACCCTTGAGCGGCATCGGCCGCGTGCTGTCCGAGTTGAACCAGGAGCCGAAATTCGCCGGGGCCGCGGCCGCCACGGGTTTACGATCCGGGCCCAGGGCGGGACGAACCATGCCCAATGTCAGGTTGCCGGCGGGATTGTAATCGGGATGCGATCGCGCCAGATCGTGGACGGTGGCCGCCATCAAGTAGGCGCATGCGCCCTCGGGCCCGGGAAACGTCCCGGTTACCCCTCCCGTGGGGCCGATGTACAGGTCCGGGCCCAACGCCGCGAATCCGGCGGCGAGGTCGAAATCGGAGGCATCCCCGAAGCCCCCTTTTCCCCACGCCTCGCCGTCGGCCGCATTCGCGAAATGGGCCTTGGCCGTCCCGGGCAATAGGACGTATTCCAGGTACCATCCGCAATGCTTCCCGTCGGCCAGCATACCTTTACGCACGCCGTCCAGAACGATGGCCGGTCCGCCTGCGGGCCAGGGATTGTATACGTGCACGCGCCGCGGGGCCGCGGTGAGGATCAGCGGCGGCGCCTTGGGGTCACCATGCGGATCGGTAATGATCCAGATTTCGGACACCCCCGCGAAATCGGCCACGGCGAATTCGTTGGAACCTCCCAGGCCCTGCCGCGCGTATTGCTGTATGAAGTCGCGGGTCTGGAAATGGAAGGAAGCCATATGGAAGCCCAGGTTCGCTCCCAGGGAGGAGAAATCCAGCGTCAGCCATTTCCCGTCGGCGACGGTAAAGTCGAAAGCCGTTCCCGCCATGACGATTTGCGGGACCGCATCCGGGAACGGGTTCCAGAGATGGACGGTTTTCCCGGCCAGGGGACTTGCATCCTGGGCGCGGGCCCACGGGGCCAAGAGCAGCATGGCAAAGGCGAGCAAGGCGAGCGGAATGGAGGCGCGGGTTCGGTTTCTCATAACGGTCAAGGTAGCCGCGGCGGCGGCGGCGGTATCCGGGATTCCGGGGTAACCCGCAGGTTTCAGTACCCATTCCGTAAACAAGAGAACCGCCTTCGCCCGGCGCCCCGCGCCCTTTCCGGATCCCGTCCACAATCCGGTCACTGAATCCGCTTCGGCGGCGGCAAGCGGCCCTCGCGCGGCATGCGGGCGCGGCTACCTTCATGGCCTCATGTTATCCGATAACATGATCACATCGAAATGGAGACGTTATGGACAAGATGAAATGGATCCCCGCCGCGCTCACGGGCATCGGCCTTTTGGGATGCGTACTCGACAAGGAAGATAAGGCGCCTGCGCCCTTCAAGGAAATGTATATGGTGGGCGATGCCACCCCTTCGGGGTGGAACATCAAGGCCCCGGACACGCTGACCAAGGACCCGGCCAATCCCTACCTATGGCATTGGCATGGGCCTTTGTATGCGGGCGAACTCAAATTCCCCACCTATGCAGGCACCTGGTCGGCGGATTATTTCATGCCGCTCGCCCCGGCCCAGAAGGATCTGAGCCTCACCACCACCCACCTGGTCGTCAACGGGACCCCGGACTTCAAATGGATGGTGACCGATTCGGCCAAGGGGGAATACGACATCGTGCTGGATACGCGCGCGCCGGCGATCCATTTCACCCGGGTCGGGGACATCCAGCCCTAGAGGCCCTGCGCGGTCGCAGGCCTGCTGCCGCCCCAAAAGAACGCAAGCGGCGTACACGTTCCGCTCACGGAAACCGGGCCCCCGATGCGGAATCGGCGGGCCCGGAATCCCGTCGGCGGCGATCATTCGGGAGCGGGGGCCGTACCGCATAGACGGCCCCGCAGCCGCGGGTGGGGAGCATGTTGAGATCGGTTTCAGAGTTCATCGACTATCGCCGCTTCCTCGAGCATTATTACCGGGAACAGAAGCGTACCAGCCGGCAATTCTCCTTCCGTTGGTTCGCCAAGCAGGCCGGAATCGCCTCGCCTTCCTTCCTCAAATTCGTGATCGACGGCAAACGGAATCTCACCTCCCCCATGATCGAGAAGTTCTGCCAGGCCATGCGGCTCGATGCCCGCGAAGCGAAATTCTTCTCGCATCTGGTGGGCTTCAACCAGGCCAAGACCGCGCGCGACAAGCAGGAACACTACGCGGTACTACGCTCCCTGGGATCGCCCGTACAAGAGGAGATCATCCGCGGCCGGAACTTCGAATACTTCGAACGTTGGCATACCCCCATCGTGCGCGAGGTCGCCTGCCTGCGCCGCTTCGGGGAAGATTGGGAATCCCTGGGACGGGCGGTGGCGCCGCCCATCTCCCCTGCGGAAGCCCGCACCGCCGTCGAGACCCTGCTCGGCCTGGGCCTCCTGGAAAAGCGCGGAGACGGGAGCTACAGACAGACGAAGCCGGGCCTGGCCGCCGACGAGAGCCTCACCAGCATGCCGGTACGGGCCTTCCACGGCATCATGCTCGAGCACGCGAAGCGCGCCTTGCACGAGTTCGGCAAACATGAACGCAACCAGTCCAGCCTGATCATGGGGCTTTCGGCGTCCGCCTACTCCGCTTTGACGGAGGAAATCGGCGCCTTCAAGGATCGCGTGAAGCGCTTGGTCCATAACGATGCGGATTGCACGCGCGTCTACCAATTCAGCTTGGACCTTTTCCCGGTCAGCGCGGATCTCGCGCAGGAAGCGGGGCAGGCATGAAACCCTCCAACCTCCGTCTCACATTGGTGATCTTGGCCGCGGCCCTGGGCTGCGGTTGCCGTTCCCCCGAAAGGCTGGCCGGCGGTACCACCGATACCGGCAACGCCATCTCCTCTTCCGTCGCGGGTATCGCCGTGGATACGGCAGGCAGGCCCGTCCCCGGCGCCCGCGTGCGCTTGCGCTCCGCGGATTACCTGGCGCCCCTTCCCTCGCTCATGAAAAGGGGCATCACCGATTTCGACGGGGGCGCCGGGGCCAATGGCGCGTTCGCGATCGAAGACATCGATTCCGGCCGCTATCGCCTGGAACTGATCGGGATCGCGAACGCGAAAGACGGTGATACGGGCTGGGCGGATGCGGAAACATCCCTCTCCGCCATCCTGGATCTGGATCTTTCCCGGCCCGGTTCCCTACCGGAATTCCGCTTCGAAGCGGGACGTGCGACTTTGGCTCGCATGGGCCGGGTCACGGGCGCCTTCTCGTTGCGTCCCGGCTCCCGCCGCGCGTTCGTCCAGGTGTACGGTTTGGAAAGGCTCGCGCAAACGGAGGCGGGCTCCAACCGTTTCGCCATCGGGTTGCCCGCCGGCCGTTTCGTCCTGCGCTTCACGGATCCGGAATGCGGCTCGCCCTGCCTGCGCGAATGGCCGGTCGCGGTGGAGGCCGGGAGCGCGCTCGACATCGGCGAGGTGGATATGGGAGGAGGCCCGGATACCCACGCCTCTTGGGCCCACAGTGCCCGCATCACGCTGGATATTCCGGCCACAGCGGGTCCCGACCTTGCGGGCTTCCCGCTGCTGGTGCGCCTGGACTCGGGCTCCTTCAACTTCGCCCAGGCCCGCCCCGATGGCTCCGATGTGCGTTTCACCAGCGGCGACGGCGGCGCCGAATTGCCGCATCAGATCGAGAGCTGGGACTCGGCCGCGGGCCGCGCCGCGTTGTGGGTTCGCCTGGCCCCCCCACAGGGCGGGTCCGCTTCCATCCGCATGTACTGGGGTAACGCATCGGTTACTGAGGGAGGGCGGTTCGGCGACGTTTTCGACACGGACCGCTTCGCGGCCGTATGGCATCTGGGCGAAGCCCAAGGCGAAGGAACGCATCGCGATGCCACCCCCAATGGCAACCACGGGGTCGATTCGGCGGGGGCGGCGGGCACCTTCGCCGCCGATGGCGTGGCCGGGGCCGGGCGAGCCTTCGCCGCGGGTACGGCCGGTATCCGAGTGGCCGACGCGCCCAGCCTGCGCCTCGGGGCCGACGACTTCGGTATTTCGGCCTGGGTGCGCGACGCCGGGGGCGCGGGCACGCGCCAAGTCCTCTGCAAACGTACGCCCACTTCAGACTATGAATTGCAGATGACGGCCGAAGGCCGGGCCAAGGGCTTTGCGGGCCGCAATCCCGGTATCGCCTCCGTTACCGGCAGCCAGGGAGCCGCGGACGGGCAATGGCATTTGCTGGATCTGGTACGCAGCGGGGACAGCCTCATCATGTACCGCGACGGGGAACGCGATACCGCCACTGCGGCCGGCGGCATGGGCGACGCCGATAACGCCGCCGACCTGTTCCTGGGACGGGACCCGGGCAAGGCCACGGGCGAAGCCTGGCTGGGCGATCTGGACGAGGTCCGCATCCTGCGGGGCGCGCCATCGCCGGATTGGATCCGGTTGGGGTACCGTACCCAGGCCCCCGGATCGGGTGCCCTGCATTGGAGCCGCTTGCGGTGATGACGCCTGCGTCCACGGGCGGTGGACTGAATCTCGGACCCGGCCGATATCCTCATGGTGCCCGGGACGCGAAGGGGGCATCTTTGGGAGGGTACCGCCCCTCCGGGCGGGAGTAACCCCAACGTTACCTCGGCCCGGCTCCGGGCAGGAAGGAAGCAGCATGCCCGATAGGAACCGGATTTCTCCCCGCTTCAGAATCTCCCCATCTCGCTTCGGCCTCGCGCCGGGATTGGCCCTGCTTGCCGCCATGGGCGCGGCCTGTGCGCCGCTTGCCCGGGCCGACATCCCCGACGCCGTCCATCCCGACTACGTCCTCAAGGAAGTACCTTTGCCTGACCGCTACCGCTGCATGGGGCTGCAACCCCTGGCGGACGGCCGCATGGCCATGGCCGGGATCGACGACATAGGCGGCGGCGAAATCCCCCGCACCAGCGCCATTACCGCCGTATACATCGTAACCGGCATTGAAGGCGCCGCGCCCAGGCTGAAAGAGGTGGCCAACTCCTGGAAGCAAATCGCCGGCCTGGTCGTAGCCGATGATAAGCTATACGTTTCCGATCGCGACGGATTTTACCAGATCCTCGACCTCGAGAATCCCGGCGACCTCAAAGCCAACCGCCGCCTGGTGGTGAAATGGCCCGACGAGGACAAATGGACCAACGGCGTGCAATGGCACCAGTGGGTGTTCACTCCCATTTACAAAGGCGGATTCTTTTACGCGCCCTACTCCGGCAGCATCATCCCCGGGGGGCCTTCGCGCACGGTTCCCACCTCGCAATATAGCGGCGCCTTCCTGAAATGGGACTTGTCCGGAAAGCTGGAAAAGTTCGCGGGCGGACTGCGCTCCCCCAACGGCGCCAACGTCGGCCCGAACGGGGACATGTTCGTTGCCGACAACCAGGGAAGCTGGTTACCCTCTTCGACCTTCATGCACATGAAGCAAGGTAAGTTCTACGGCCACAGCAATACCTATGCGGGCCATGCCGCCAACAGGAACTGGGCCGAGGATCTGCCTTACGAGCGCCCCACCGCCTGGCTCGATCACGGCAACGTACGCACCTCGCCCAGCCAACCGGTGTATATGGAAAAGGGGGCCTACGCCGGCGATTGGATCCTCGGGGACGTGAACAATCCCGGTTTGGTGCGCATCGCCCTCGACGACGTAGAGGGCACCTACAACGGATCCGTATTCTGGTTCTCCAAAGGCATGGGCAATTCCGCCATCAACCGCATGGCCTGGGGCAAGGATGGGGCGTTGTACCTGGGTAGCCTGCTCAGGCTGGGGAATTGGCCCAGCGGAGATCCCAGCCCGCTCTATCGCATGACGGTGAATGCGAACCCGACCGTGTTCGACATGCGGCGCGTAGCATCGGTCGCCGATGGGATCGAGATCGCCTTCACCGAAGCGGTCGACAATGCGAGCGCCGGGTCGGGAGCCTTCCAGGTCCAGCAATGGAACTATGTACGGCAGGAAGGGTACGGAATGGGCAAGGGAAACGCGGAGTCCCGCGCCGTCTCCGCCGTCAACCTATCCGCCGACGGTAAGCGCATCCACCTGTCCATCGCCGGGCTCAAGGAGGACTACCTTACCTACATCAAGCTCGGCGCGCTGAAATCGGCCGCCGGTACGAAAACCATCTACAACAACGAGGCCTGGTTCACCTTGAACAAGCAATCGGCCCGCGCCTGGGACGCCGCCGCCTTTTTGCCCCCCGCCCCCCTGGCATCGAGCCTGGCCGGCAAGCTCACCATCCGCCCGCTTCCAGGGAGTACCCTGGAGGTTACCCTGGACGACCCGGGTCCGCATGCCTTCGCGCTGTACGCCCTCGACGGCGCTCTACTGGCCCGGGTCTACGGTTCCGGCCACACGCGCCAACTGCTTACCGCGCCGTCGGGGACGGCCTTCAGCCTGCTGGAAATCCGGGCGGGTTCCGAATCCTACACGCGCCCCATCGCCCTGTCCGAATAGGGGAATCCCAGGGACGGATCCCACCCCCGCGGCAGCCCTCGCCGCATCCGTCCCTTGCCGGCCGGGGCCCACCTTCCCGCGCCGGCAACCCCGCCCCTAATTTCTCGTTATCTAAATTACGGGGATTTATATCCCCGTCACCCCTATAACTGGTCTAAAATTGAAAATATAAGAGATAAATCGGCCTATTCCGTTATTCCTACCATAAGGCCTGATTGACTTATCCCTCGATACGTGGCATCTTTAGGGGCAGGAGAATAACCGCGCCATGGACGCCAAGCCCGAACCGACCCCCGAAGAAGCGGGGCCGCCGAACATCTACCGCTACGACGACTTCAAGGCGTTCCTCAAGGAGACGTTCGCCTGGCGCAAGGAGCAGGACGCGGATTATTCCTACCGCAAGTTCGCCAAGGATGCGGGCATCTCCAACCCCGGATATCTGCTCGATGTCATTATCGCCAAGCGGACGCTGAGCGACAACGCGGTCAAGAAAACCGCCAAGGCCTTCGACCTCAACGACGCCGAAGGCGAGTTCTTCAAGCTGCTGGTCGACTTCGGCCAATCGAAAAGGGATGCCGAAAGGCAGGAGATCTACCAGGAAATCCTGTACCGGCGCAACCGCAGCCGCTTTGCGCGCCTCAGCCCCCACCTGGTCAAGTACTACCAGGATTTCCATTACCCGCTGGTCTACAGCGCCCTGCACGCCTTCGAGTTCCGCGGCGACTACGAAGCCTTCGGCGGCGTATTCGATCCGGCCATCGCTCCCGCCGCCCTCAAAAAATACATCCGCGAGTTGTGCGAATGGGAACTGGTCAAGCAAGGCCCCGATGGGCGCTACCAGGTGACCGAGGCATTCGTAGAGCCGCCGGGGACCATGGGGGCCATGGTACGGCGCCTCAACCGCGAATGGATCCTGCAAGCCGCCGAGTCCTTGTTCCGCTACGGCCCGGACGATCGCCACGTTTCCACCATGCTGCTCTCGGTGAGCGAAGAAACGCGCAAGCGCCTGCACGGCGAGATCGAACGGTTCCGCCGCGAAGTCCTCGACATGGTAGCCAAAGATACCGGGAAGCCCTCGGGACTCATGCAATTGTCCTTGCAGTACTTCCCCAAAACCAAAAAGCGGAAATAGCCTTATGCGACCCAGTAAATACCTATACCCGCTGTTGCTCGCCTCGCTGACCGGATGCATCTTCTCCACCAACGAGAAGGTGGCCGGAGGCGCGCAGGATTTCCCCAACACGGTTTCCCTCGGCACCGCCGCCTCCACGCATATCTCCGAGCATACCGAGTGGGATCAATTCTCGGTCATCCCGTCGAGCCTGCCCACCTTCGCCGAGGCCGATTCCCTGGTGGTGCCCGCGGAAACGCTCTCCGCCAAGCCTAAGGCCGCCGCCAAGACGACCGGTGCCGCCGCGGTGATTTTCGATACCACCTGGTTCGACTTCTCCGATACCGCCACGCTCAAGGTGGTGCGCCGCATCCACCAGCAGGAAACCCCTTTCAAAATCATCGGCGACACCATCACCTACAAGTACGACGACAAGGCCAAGGATTCGGTGTTGGGGAATGAGCTGATGCTCGAGTCCAAGGGCGCCTTGGTGGTGAAGATTTCGGAGAAGCGCCAAGCCTATCATTACGAGAACACCGATTCGGCGGGCGCCTTCGATCGCGCCATCTTCACCGATCGTCTCCCGGCCTTCATTCCCGCAGGCTTCAAATGCCATCTGCTGGTACTGCTACCGGGACCGGACCGCAGCTTCGAAGCCAAAGCCGATAACCGTCCCGCCTATTACGCTTTTGCCCGCCTCAAGACCATCGATGGCGCGGCCCCGGACACCCTGGAAGCCTTCGACGTAACCGACGTGGACGGCGACGGCGCCTTGTGGGGCGCGGGGGATTCCGGCGTGGTGGACTTCCGCCAGAAGACTCCCAATCCCCCGGGTCGCATCCTGGTGGCCTCGATTACCCAGAAGATGCGCGCCATCCTGTTCAAGGACGAAGGCAAGACCTACCCCATCTCCTTCCGCGAATCGCGCGTGGAGGAAAGCGGCAAGCAGGTTGTCTTCTCCGTGCACGGGACCCGCGGCGGCGCCGACAGCACCTTTGCCCCTGGGGATACCGCCTGGGTCTCGGTGCATACCCTCTTCCCCGCAGAAGCCCGCATGGTGGAAAAGACCGCGCGTTACAAGGTACTGCTGGCGGGTGAGCCCAAGAAGTACACCGATAATAAGCTGCTCCGCTTCAGCCTGGAAGCCTCGTGGCACAAAGGCGATTCCATCGCCTCGACCCATTTCACCTTCACGCCCGATAACGCCGTGGCATCCAAGGAGACCGCCATTACGGGCAGCCTGGAGCTGAGCGCGGACTTGACCAACGGGCATTTCGTGGATGCGATCGGCACCTTCGCCGCCGACAAGGTCATCGACGTGGTGCTCATCGACAAGGACAAAGCCGGCAAAGTGAAGCGCTTCCGCATCAAATGGAGCGCCTTCGGCGTCCCCTTGTTCCAGTCCCGCCTGGATTAAGGCCCAGGCACCACCCTTCGTGGTGGTGCCGCGCCGCCCGTTCTCTACTAGATTAGACCCCGCTTTACCCGACAGTCGCAGCACAATTTACCGGAGACGTACCTTGGAAGCCTTCCACGCCGCCCGCATGCGGATTTTCGCCTTTGCCGCTTTGCTCACCCTTGGCCAGGCGTCCCGGGCCTTCGCCTCGGCCGAACCGTTCAGCCCGGCCCCCACCATCGCATACGACATCGAAGCGGTATTCGCCGCGGATTCCCGCCTGGCGCAAATGGATCCTATTCCCAAGGAACCCGGGCCCGTATTCGTGGACAGTGCCGCCAAGCCCAACCGCAGGGTCGCTTCCCGGAGACGTTCCCGGGATCTGGACGACGTGGACCTCGAAGCCCGCCGCGACCGGTTCGCGAAAATGCAGAGCAATGGATTCGGATTGATGATGGGCGGGGTAGGCGCCGGGGTGGGTGGATTGGTGCTCATGATGGTCGGCATCAGTGAGCTGGAATCCAGCCAGCACACCGATGCCTACGGGAACCAGACCGGCGAACCGGAGGGCATCCTCCCCTTTTTCGTAGGCTATATCTCCCTTTTGGCGGTCTGCCCCACTTTGCTGACCACGGGCATCATCCTCAATCGCGTGGGCAACCACCGGCGCGAGGCGTATGAACGGATGATCCAGGATGGCGGAAGCACCCGGTTGGATATAGGGCCAAACGGCATCAAGCTGAGCTACACTTTCTGAGATGCGTGGCGGTAAACTGCTACCGGTCCTGTTCCTGGTCGGAGCCGGTTTCGCCTCCGAGTCCGGCTCGGAACCGCCCCCGGTTTTCTACCACAGCACCCCGCCCCCGGCCGGGGTATCCCATGCCCATGCCGATTCCATCGAAGCACTCACGTCACGCTACGACCATTACAGCTTGCTGGAAAACAGAGGTAAGCGATTCATGATTGCCGGACTCGGGAGCGGCATCGCAGGGGGCATCCTCTTTACGGTGGGCGTCGCCCAGGCGCGATCGACGTACGAACCGGGAAGGTGGGAGGGTCCATTCAGCAACGAGAAGATGAACACTTCCCTGCTACTTGGCTTCGGGATGCTGGCCGGCGCACCGCTCCTCCTCATCAGCGGGGCTATCATGCATGCGCACGGGAAGGAGAGCCGGACCTACTACCAACGCCTTCTGGAAGAGGCGGGGACGCATGCCCGATTGGACCTCGGGCCCGACCGCGTCAAGCTCAGCTACACGTTCTAATCCCCGGTTAGAACATCTCCAACCGTTCCGCACGATCCTTCCCGGCCCGGATTTCCATCAGATGGATCCCGGGAACCGGTTTAGCCTGTCCGAAGGAAAACATCCCCGGACCCACCCCTTGCACCGATGCCGTCACCGCGCCCTGCATGGACCGCAGCAGCACCCGAAACGCGCCCTGATGCCGCACCTGCAAGGCCGGCTCTCCGTCGCTGGCGCTGCGAATCCGGAATTGCCCCGCCAGGTCTCCCCTCCGCCCCTTACCCGCGGAGCGGATCGCTTGCGGAAAACTTCCTTCGACCACCTGTCCACGGGTAGCAGGCAAGTTACCCGGGATATCCGTATAGAGGCCGTTCGCATTCAGATACACGCAGTCGCCGGCCAGAAGCGGACCGGGCTGCCTCGAGGGGAACAGGAAAGTATAATCGCTACCCCCGATGCCCTGAGAGGGACTGTTCGCGGAGACGATCGACTTGGAATCGACATACCCCTCGCACCCGCCGTTCTCGCGTTTCCCGGTCCTGAGCATTTGTTTGAAATCGGAGGTCTTCATCGGCTCGGACAACCCGACGACGAGGGTATCCTCCCGGTATTGCGCCGGGAGATCCGGATCGGCATAGGTATTGAAGGGCTGAAATACCGCGGAAAGCAGGACCGGACCTATGGAATCCATGATCACGGGTTTTTGGCTCGCGAAGATCGCATCGCCGGGCAGGGTCGCATACGGTTGTTCGCCGTTAGGGATGGAGGTAAGCCCCATCCGGAACGGTGCCGCCGCGAAATCCGCAACGAGGACGTTGGCCTGCCCCGCGAGCATGGAAAGCACCGGTGGAGTAGTGTTCGCATTGCCGGCCTCGACCCGGTTCCAATAGACGGGCGACACCGATGCCGGGAGAGCGTCCAAGGGCCGGGTAAAGACGATGAACACCTTATCGCCGCGACCATCGCCGTCGCTATCCTTGATGTATGCCTGCTTTACGAGGTTGACGTCCTGGGCGGCCGCGAATCCTATCCCGCAGGCCAGGATCAAGTAAGCGGAAATCTTGGTTTCATGCATGGCTAGGAATAGTACGTCTCAGGGTGCTTGCCGGGTAACCTCTTGACCTTGTTATCGAGCGATTAGGAACTGACCCCGAAAACCGTGGTTTTTCACAGTACTGTGTTATCTATTTATTTACGAATGAATCTTGATATTCGGCGATAAAACTCGTTTTATTCCTATTTTTAAGGGTTTATCCGTCGAATATCGTTATCAGAACCATAATTCATCATTGCATCCACTCCCGTTATCGGATACATTATGGATGACACCAGAACAATGGCGGCCCAGCCAGGCCCCAAACCCGAAAGGAAGGACATCATGAACCGCAGCAACCTCACCTCCGCCCTCCGTACCTTGGCCCTCGCCGGAACCGCCGCCTTGGCTTTCACCGGCTGTCTCACCTCCGAAGAGAAGGGGAACAATAGCGACGGCCAGGCCGCCTACATGACCTCGGAAGTCGATCAGATGGGCCAGGTCTACGACCAGATCGGCGGCGACGCAGCCGCGAAGACTTCGGCCTTCGGCGTTACCATCACCGGCGAGTTGACCATCGAGCCGTTCGCCTACCATGCCGACTGCGCATGCTTCGTGCGCCGCGCCCATTACGAAGGCATGAAGGGTTACGAGCGCGACCGCCTCGACTCCGTCAAGCTGTACGATTCCGCCGGCAACACCATGGACAAGTTCCATCCCGCCCAGGTGGCCAAAATCGTCCACTCGCGCAATGTGACCAAGAGCAAAGGCGCCAAGGAAGCCGACATCCGCATGGACATCACCGTGGAAATCAAGACCGAGAACGGCGTGAAGAAGGGCGTCTGGAACGGCACCATGACCGGCTCCTACGACGGCAGCGAATTCAAGAGCGGTATCATGACCAACGTGGTGCGCGTCTGGGAGAACGGCCGCTTCCATTTCCCGGAAGCCGGCAGCATCGAAATAGACCGCCCCGTGTTCCATTTCATGGCCGAGTTCCTGGGCGACGGTAAGGCCAAGGTCACCATCAAGAACAAGCTCAACGGCAAAATCCACATCCTCTTCGTGGACCATGACTACAAGGAATCGGAACCGGCGGCCCAGCCCTAAGCGGCCCCTCAAGGTAACCCGCGCGTAACGGCCCCCGGAGACCCCGGGGGCCTTATTTTTTCAGGGGATTTTTAGGGGTGTTTTTACAAGGTCTTCTTGGCCAGCACCGTGATCACCGCGCCGGGAAGGAAATCCTCGCCCACGGGGAAGTTCACGTTGATATGCTGCACCACCTTTTGGGTGGACTTGCTGCGCCCCAAGCGCAGGCCGAATCCCAAGGAGCCGTGGAGCGCCGAGAGGTCGGCGTCGCGCCAGGCGGGGAAGGTGTTGCCCGCGTTGGCGAACGCCGCGAAGGCCGGGACCATGGTAAGCCATTCCCAGTCGGGAAAGAATCGCTGCTCGGCCGAGAGCAGCACGCGGGCCTGTCCCGCGAAGGCGTGGCTGGCGTATCCGCTGAGGCCGTCGACATCCCCCAAGGTGAGTTGATCGGTTTCCGCCGCCCCCACGAGGTTGGCCCACGAGGCGGTGAGCCAGCTGGAGGTGAGGCGGCTCTCGCGGATGGCGGCCTCGCCCCGCGCATCCACGCGGCCATCGGCCAGGCTCCCGTTTTCCCGCACAAAGGCGTTCCAGGCCCCGCTCCCGTACAGCCAGAAGCGATCGTCCCAGAAGCCCGATCCCAATGCCTCCCCGCCCAGTTTCCAATCAGCCGCCCGCGCGCCCAGCCACTGCTGATCCTTCCCGGCTTCGGCATTCACGCGCCAGCCCGATTCGACATTCTCGCTCCATTTGAGGTTGCGGAAGTTTCGCGAGGTATGCAGCCGGTACTGGTATAGGGCCAACGCGATTCCCGGCACCACGTCCAGGCGCTGGCGGGGCTCGCCGAGATCGGCGGGCGCCTCGGCATGGCCCAGCAAGGTACTGTCCGGGCCGCCGGTTCCGCCCGCATGGTAACGTTCACGGTACCTGAGGAACGGGCCGGCGTTGAACTTGAGGGCGCTGCCGAAGGAGCGGGTATACCAGATTTCGGCCTCATGGGTGTCCATGCGGCGGAACACGCGCAGGGTATGATCGCGTCCTGCCGCATCCTGCGCCACCCCGGACGGAAGCGTATCGAGCCGGTTCGCGTCGAAGTACCAGCGTTCCGAAAGCTCCTGGGAGAAAAGGTGCACCCCATAGGCATGCCGATCGGACCGGGACTCCAGGGGCTTGGACAGGTCCAGGCGCAGGCTGTCGCCATCGGAAAGCCAGGCGAGGTCGAGATTCGCCTTCAGGCGCAAGCGGGTAAGATTGCCGTTGGAGACAAGCAGCTCGCGCGAAGTACGCTCGGGATCCCTGCGGGCGAACAGGCCTGCGCGGGTACCGGTGCCCGCCAGATTGGCCTCGAGCAATCCCACCCACCAATACCATTCGTCGTCCCAGATGCGGCTCCAGTTGCCGTGGTAAACGTTTCCGAAGTTGAAATTATGCACCGCGACCCCGGCTCCCGGGACGGTGGTCCATTGATCAAAGGTCGTGATTACGATGTCGCAGGCGCCATCGGCGATCGGGGACGCCGCCAGATAGGCATCGGAGAGGAATTCCTGCGACCGCAGCGAACGCTCGGTCTCGGCCAGCAACTCCTGCGTGACCAGGGAACTTTCGGCGAAGAGGAGACGCTGCCGCAAGGTCGATTTCCGGGTGAGCACGTGCAGGTTGCCGAGCAAGGCATAACCATCGCGCTCCAGTTGGGTAACCGCAGCGGTACCTTCGAAGGCCCCGCGGCGATCAAGCGAAATGGAACGTACGCGGGCCGAGAATTCGGGCGGCAGGGAAGCGACGGGAACGAAGCCGGCGGGAGGCTCGTAGTAGCGGCCGCGGGCCACGGCGCGCACGGCGCTCAAGGCCTTGGGGCCGCCTGACGGGGCCGGGTGGGAGGAGGAATCCGGCTCACCGGCAGGTCGGCTCGGCTCGTCGCCGGCGTAGGCGGCAGGCGCGGAGGCGAGAGTGGCTGCGAGCATAGCGCCCGTCAACGCCAGCACTACGGGGATCCCGGTGCGGTTCCGCATCACAGGCTTTGCTTGACGAGGAAACTGAATACCGGGCCCTTCAGACGGGGCTCGTCGATGGGCTGGCTCAGGTTCAAGTGGTATACCAGTTTCTGTACGGTCTTGCTGAACCCGAGCCGCAATCCGACTCCTACCGAGTAGTGCAGATTCCCCATATCCACATCATCATAGCTCGGGAAGGCGTTACCGGCATCGCCGTAAATCGCAAAGGCCGGTACCAGGGTCCCGAACTCGAAGCCCGGGAAGTACCGTTGCTCAGCCTCGAGCAGTAATAATCCCTGCCCCGCGTAATAAGCATTCGGAAATCCGTTGAGTCCGGTATCTTCGCCCAGGACGTATTGATGGCTCCTTTCGCTGGCGAAGCGGCCGCCGTAGCTGGCGGAAAGCGATGTGGAGGTGAGCCTGTGGGGCTTCCATTGGATCTCCCCCTTGAGATCGGCGCGCCCGTTGTCGAATTCCCCGCCCGGACTGACGAAGTAGTGCAGGTCCGCGTTGGCGACCAGGAACAAGGCATCCCACCAGGCGTTGTTGTATACGGCGCCATGATTGAGATAAAAGTCATGATTGTCGGCGCCCAGCCATTCCATGTTCCGGGCCGACTTGGTCGAGAGGCGCCATCCGGTCTGCAAGGTCTCGTTCCACTTGAGATTGCGGTAATTCTGGACCGTCTTGTAGGCGTACTGGTACACCGTCAAGGTGAATCCTCCCAGCAGGTCGTAGCGTTCCTCCGGGTACAATGCCGAAGGATGGGGAGGTACGATCGAATTGATCCCCCTGGCTTGCAGGATAGCGCCATGGTTATAAGACTCCGACCAGTCGGCCGAAGCGCTTACGTTAAACTTGGTGTTGAGGCCGAAGGAGCGGGTGATGCCGGCGGAGGCATCATGGGTGGGGACCACGTCGAATTGCGCGATCACATTGGGCCTCCCCTGCATTTTCCTCGCCAGGGAGTCGGGCAGGCGGTCCAGCTGGTTGGCGTCGAAGTACACGTACTGCGTCATCTCGGAGGAAGATCCCGACACCGAAAACGCCCAACGATCCGTGCGCCTTTCCAAATCCTTCGCGAGCGTGAACTCGGTGCTGTATCCGTCGGAATACCACCCCACCTGCGAGGAGAGGCGCAGGCGCTGGCTGGTAAGCGACCGGTTGGCGTACTCCATCAGGGTCGCATCGCGCTCCCGGGCATGGCTGTAGAAAAATCCCAGCTTCTGCCCGGTGCCGAGTACGTTGCTCTCCACCAGGCCGGCCAGGTAATAGAAATTCCCTCCCACGATGGACGGGGTGAACGCCATGGTCGTGGTCCATTGGTCGTAAGTGGTGACGATGATATGGGCGCTGCCGTCTTCCCAGCGTTTCACCTCGATGATGGCATCGGCAAGGAACTCCTCGGAGCGCAAGGAATTCTCGGTTTCCAACAGCAGGCCCTTCGACACCGTATCGCCCTCTTGGAACAGCAACCGCTTGCGGATGGCCGAGGGACGGCTCGCTATGTGCAGGTTGTTTCCCAGTTTGAAAACGTCGGCTTCGGCTTCGCTGTGGGCGGCGGACCCCTCGAATACATCGTTGATGATAAGCTGGATGGAACGCACCTTGGCGGTGAATTCTTCGGGAAGATCCTTGGCGCGGATAAAGCTTTCGGTAGGCTGGAAGAAGCGGTCGGATTGGGCGAAAGCCGAGGCCGCGCAGGCTGCGAGGAGAAGCACTAGGGCACGGAGCGGCATCGGAAAGGAATGTAAAAAACGCTCTCCCGGTAAACAGGGGAAGGCCGTTCGATCGAGGAAGCGGGCCTATAAGCCGGGTTCTGTCTCAGGCGATCGCTTGCGCGACCGCTTGGGATGGCCATCCATCTGGGACGACGGTTACCCGCCGCCTCGAGCGACCTACCCGGTGACCGGCCGGAGCGGAACGCCCCGGGAGGTGTCCGGCTTGCGCCGGCCCTCACGATCACCCTATTTGGTCTTGCACCGGATGGGGTTTGCCGTGCCGTCCCCGTTGCCGGGAACGCGGTGAGCTCTTACCTCGCCTTTTCACCCTTACCGAGTCCCGGCTTGCGCCGGTCCTTTAGGCGGTTCGCTTTCTGTTGCACTTTCCGTCGCGTTCCCGCGCCTGGCCGTTAGCCAGCATCCTATCCTGCGGTGCCCGGACTTTCCTCCAGAGGTCGGCGTGAACCGGTCTCCAGCGGCCATCCAGCCCGCTTCCCGATCGATCGGGTGGCTGAAGATAGCAAGACGGGCCCGCGGGCGCGGCGGTCAGAGCTGTTCGGATCCCATCAGCGGGACGGAGGGTTCGGCTTTTTTGAGGAGGGATTGGTATTGCTTGTCGGCCTTCAGGGCCTTTTCCAGGGCCTGCCGGCGTTTATCCTCGCCTGCCAGGCATTGCTTGCCGCGCGCCTGGGCCGCGTAGCGATCGTCGCAGGACTTCTCGGCCGCGAACTTCTTTTCCATCAGGGACTGCACCGCGGGATCGTTCATGTCCGCCCCGCGCAGTTTGGCCTCGTTCAAATCCCTGTCCACCTTGGCATAGGACGAATCGGCGCGGCACTTCTGCAGGAA
>JAHFCH010000119.1 GCA_023249635.1 Fibrobacterota bacterium | reverse complement strand
GGTTATCGGCAAGGCTTTGACGCTATCAAGCATAGGGCCGGTGGCATTCTCCAGGGCCGCGAAAACGGCCTTGGCCTCCACCCGGTCGTCCAGGAAATCCAAGGTGAAGTCGCCCTGGATACCCGCGCGGTTCGCTGTCGCGGGTCCGAAGGGCATCAGCAATTGCAAAGAGGAATCGACGCGCATGGCGGCGAAAGCCGCCATCTCGTTCTGGGTGAGGATGGCGCTGTTCCAGGAATCCTTCTGGAACGGGGCGCGCTGCCAAAGATTGGTCTGCTCGCTGGGCGCGAACTTGAAAACGTGCCGGTACATGGCGTCCAAGGTGGAGTAGTTGCGGGCCCGAACGTCATTGGTGCGTAGCTTGGAAGTGTCGTTTTCGATGTTGAGGATGCGTTCGCCGATGAAGACCGGGCTCTGGGCCAGCTCGTTGCGGTAGCCCGCTTCGTTCTTGAGGTAGCCCACGCCGGCCTTGATTCCGAAGCCCTTGCCCGGCTTCCAGCCGCCCTGCAACCGCAAGGCGAGGGCGGAACCGTCCAGGCTGGATCGGGTGATGACGGAATCGGTCGGGAGGCGGTAATAATTACTGTCGTCCTTGGACATGGCGAACTCGCCGGAAAGCCGCAGGTCCCAAGCTTCCGCGCCCATCAGGTCAGCGAGGTCGAAACCGGCCCGTCCCGCCGTCACCAGGGTATGCTGCGCCGCCGTATCGGAGCCGCTACCCGCATAGCTGCCTTCCTTGTCAAAGATAACCAGTGCGGTTCCGCCCAACGAGGCGCCGAAGCCGGAGCTGACATCGAGATTGCTACCCGCCAGGAATTTCTCCGCGGGCGAACGTTCCACCGCGGCCGTGGCCTTGTTGCCGTTCTGGATGCTGATCTCCACATTACGCAGGCGCGAGCCCATCAGGTTGGCATGCATCTCCTTCAAGATGCCGCGGGCCCCGTGATCCACGGCCGCGTCGAAGTTCAGGTTCACTCCCTGCAAAAGCCGCTGGTCGGCATCCAGGAAGGCCTCGTCCATGGCCTCGCGGCGATCCCCGGCGAACAGGGCCGGTTCGTACATGACTTCGGGCGCGGCGGCGTACAGGGTCAGGGGACTGTACTTCTGCAGGAAATCGCCGGCGGAATAGGAGAACATGCCTTTGACCTTGCCGTCGATGCTGAGCCAACGGGTATTGATGGGATTGCCGATATCGGAGAAGAAGTTGCGCCAATCCTGGTGCATGCGTATCACCAGCCGCCCTTGGGTCACCGTGTTGGGGCGCGCGCGCACGTCGAAATCCACCGAAGTGAATTCCACCGATTCCTCGGAGCGTCGCGAGCTGAGGGCCCCCGGGCCGCCGATGGACGAGTGCAGGTACTGCGAGCGGAAGACGCCCCCCAGGCTGATGCCCTCTTTCGCCATGATGGTTTCCAGGGTCTTGCCTGCGTCCGTATCCGTATCCGCGGCGCGCACAGGCGTGGCGGTCGCGAACGCGGCGATGACGGACATGATGGTCTTAATGGCCAGGTGGGGAAATGTTGCGTGCTTGCGCAAATTGGACATGGGCGCTCCTATCAAAACCACATCTTGATCTCCGCCGAGACCAGCGTATTGGTCCAATCATTGGCGGAGAAGAATTCGTCTTTATGTTTCATCCACTTGTAGCGGCCATGCAGGCCCACGCGGGCCGCGAAATCCCAATCGAAGCCGCCGCCGTAGGCCCAGTCCACGTAGTCGATTGGCTTGCGGATGACTTCGCCCGAAGCGGGATCGTCCATATAGGCCATGTCCGAGCGCCAGTTCTCGTAGCCGGCCAGCCCAAGCACGTAGAATTTGGCGGCGAGAGCGATGGCGGGTTCCACGCGGACGTATGTGCCCCACAGCATCAGGTCCTTGGGGGAAAAGGCCACCGGGCGGAAGGTGGAAGAGACACCGTTGAGGGCGCAGTAGCCGCTCAGGAAAAGATCGTGCGGGTACCCGATGGCCGGGCCGATGTCCCAGCCCCCGTCCAGCTCCATGTTGAATGCGTATTTCTGATGCGCGGGCACGAAGCTCGAGCGGGTGAGGATGCCGGTGGGATGGGTCTCGTTGGAATCGGCCTGGGCCGCGCTTTCGTAGGGCACGAAGCCTTCATATATCGAGAGGTAATCGCTGCGCAAGCCTCCGGCCGCATCTCCATAGGGGTTCTGGTATTCCGCCGTGCGGAAGCTTTCGTCGCCCAGGCGCCTGTTGTATTTGCCCGAGGTAAGCGAATGATCCACCAGGTTGTTGCCCCAGCGGTTGTACGAGGTCTGGAATACGCTGTTGAAATCCTGGCCGTTGAGGCGATAGGGGAAGTAGAGCACGTCGCGGGCGGCCTCCGGCTGGAAATGTTGGCCATAGCCGAAGCGCAAATGTCCGTACCCGAGGTTGGGGGAGACGTTCACGAAAATCCCGGCCATGTTCTGGGCGTATGGCGAACCTTCGCCGCGCCCGATGAACTTACCGGCGCCCACCAGATTGGCGCCGACCGGATAGAAGCCATCCACGGGGGTGGCGAAGGAGAATGGGGAATAGAAGCCCTTGGGGATCCAGGCGATGTCGGCCTGAACGGGCACGCCATAAGCCGATTTCAACCGAGCGAATAGGGCGGGTACGGGATCGGCCGCGGTGGTTCGCTTACCGCTCACGCCCTTGTAAACTTTATGGCCGGCGCCGTCGAGGCCGGAGGAATCAACGCTGTACTCGGCCCACACGGTATCCAGCATTCCCACGGCCGCATCCAGGTGCATCTCCAGCTTCTCGCCCAGGGAACCGCGCAGGTCGGCGGACCAGACCTGGGGTTGCTTGTAGAATCCGCTCCCGTTGAGGAAGCGCAACTGCTGATTGTTGGCGGTATCGGCGATGAGGGCCTCGCGGACCCCGAAATTGCTACGCCACATCTGGTTCAGGGTGATCTCGGGCTTATAGCCGATTCCCACGGTATTGATTCCCAAGGTCAGGTTTCCCAAGGTCTTTTCCCGGGCTATCCGCGCATGGTACATATGCCGGAAGGAATCGCCGATGCCTTGTTGCTTGGCGTCATTGGCCAGATCGGCATATCCCAGGTCGCTGGAGAAATCCACGAACTCGCGCTCGAAATTGTCGTAGCGTTCGAAGGTCCCCCACAGCAGGGCGACCTGCAGTCCCAGCGGCAAATCGATGCTGCGCAGGTCCACGCCGTTGAAGGGCTTCTTGTTCCAGGCGGCCCGGCCGCTCTTCTCGCCCTTGGCGATGTTGTATTCGTAATAGCGCGAGACGGGTTGCTCGACTTCGTAAGGCAGGTAGTCCCAGGCGAAGGTGCGGGGTTGCGCCTTCCAGATGGTCAAGGGCGATGCCTCGGTCCAGAGCACATTGCCCATGCGCAGTTGGAACGAAGCCGGCACGGTGCGGATGGCAAGACCCGCGGCCATATCCTCGTGGATGTTGGCGGTGACCTCGCTCTTATCGTGGCGGTTCTGCACCCGGGTGAACCCATCGGGGGTGGCGGCGTCCTTGTTGAGGAAATTACCCGGCAGGGTATTCTGGAATCCCAGCTTGGACCAGAGCACCGCATTGCGGTTGGGATGCACCACCATGCCCAGTCGCAGCATGGATTCGTTGCCTTCCCAGTTCGCCTGGGTCCAGGTCTGGTCGCGGGCCAGGTAGCCCGGGTACTGGGAGAAATCGTGCTCCTGAATGCGCAGGCGGGCCTCGCCCGAAAAGGAGACCGGGTCGGAACCCCCGAACATGAGGGTGGAACGGACCTTGGATTCCAATTCGTCGGCGGCGGGGAGGGATAGGGTATCTTCCGTGTTACGGTTACCCGCGGAGGCCAGCGTGACGCAGAACGCCATGGCCGCGCCTGCGAGGCCCGCGCATGGAAGTCTAAAGGGTCTGGCTCGGAACCGGAGATCAATCATGGTTTTCCCAAGGCTCGGGCGTGTTGCGCGGTCCCGTCCTTGGACCCACGCTCCGTACCCAATTGGTGGCAGAAAACGCCGCTGGGGTTTGCCCCGGCGCGCCGGATCCGTACTATTCCTTGACCGCGCCGGCCGTGAGGCCCGATACGATATGCCGCTGCATCAGGAAGAACAGGATCATTACCGGGATGGTCGACACCGTAGCGGCCGCCATCATCAGATCATATCGATTCTGGAAGTTGCCCACGAACAGGCGTATGCCTACCGGGATGGTATAGGTCTTCTCGTCGGTAAGCACCCAGGCGAACATCAACTCGTCCCAGGCGCTCAGGAACACGTACACGCCCGTGGCGATGATGCCGGGCAGGGCCGAAGGGATGATGATGCGGAAGAAGGCCTGCAGCGGGCCGCAGCCATCTACCAGGGCCGCCTCTTCCAGCTCTTTGGGGAGCGATGCGAAGAAGCCGCGCAGAATCCAAATCGAGAAGGGAACGAAGTAGGCGGCGTAGGTAAGGATGAGTCCGCTATAGGAGCCTTTGACCACCAGCCCGGTGGCGCGGCTGAAATTGATGAACATCAGGTATAGCGGCAGCAAGAGCATGATGCCGGGCACCATCTGGGTGGCCAACACCGAATAACCGAAGAGGTTCTTGCCGGGGAAGTTGAAGCGGGCCAAGGCGTAGCCGCCCATGGAGGCCAACACCATGGCTACCAGCATCACGCCGATGCAGACGATAAAGCTGTTCTTGAGGTAGAGTCCGAAATCGATGTTGCGCCACAGATCCACGTAATTGCGCCAATGCAGGTAAACGGAGGAAAGCGGCGCCGCGGCTTCGGCCACGGGTTTGCCATCGGCATCGAGCAGGGAAAGGGTTCCATTGGGCCCGCCCAGCAGCGCGCCCCCGTTCGGCAACGGCAGGATGGCGGTGATGCGATGCGAGGTAATGTCCCCGTCGCGTCCCGCGACGCGAGGGAAGCGCGGGCTGAATTCGAGGGTCGGCGCCGCGGGTATGTTGCCTTCGCCGCCACCGGGAACGAAGCGGGCGGCCACGGGGGCGGGAAACAGATCCGGCATTGCGGTCGCCCCGCGGGAGTCGCCCAGCCATAAGCGGCCCGGGCTGGAAGCGAAGGCGGTGATGATGCCGGAACCGGGCTTCCGATCCAGCCAGGCCAATACCGTATCCGCTACCACATCGTATATGAAAGCCCGCGAGTCGGCGCTCATAAGCAGCCGGCGCTCGTCGAGGGCGCAGATACGCTCCGGCACCGCGGGGAGTTTGCCAGCGCGTAGGGCTTTGTCAGGCATTCCGGGCTGCAGGGAGTGGCGGAAGATGCCCTGATTGGTAAGTACGGTGATGGCCGCGTCGCTGCCGTTCGGATTGCTGTCGGACCCGGGACGGGCCAATTGCCGCACCATGCCGGCCTGCCGGGAAGAGAATCCGCCCATGGGCCGGAACTTCCCGGTGGCGGGGGAAAAGGCCGTAACACCGGGGTAACCCTTGATTTGGTAGGAAAGGTAAAGGCTGTCGCCCCACCGGCCCAGCCCGGAGCCCGCCACTTCGTTCACCCACAGGGTCGCCCATTCCTTACCGTAAGCCTCGGCGATGGCATCGACCCCGTAGGTATGCTTTAATGCCAGTTTTCCCACGTCGACCAGTTGCAAACCACGATTGCTGGAGAGGACCCAGAGGGTGCCTGCCTGCGCGTCCAGCCAGAAGCTGGTAGCGAAGGTCCCCAGTTCCAAATGCCGTTCCCGGCGCAAGTCGTTGCCGAAAAGGGTCACGCCCCCGTCGGCGGTGCCGGCCAGGAATCCCGCCGGCGTTTCCCGCAGGAACACCACGTCGTTCTGCCGCCGTCCCGGCAACACTTTTCCCGAGAGGATTTCCTGGTTGTCCTTGACCCCGCAATACACCATCCAGGCGATGGGCACGAGATGCACGACCACCAGGAACCAGGTAAGCCCGGTAAGCAGATGGCCGGAGATGCGGCGGCGCGAAGGTGTCATGGCGGTTACCGTCACTTCCCTGTCAACTGGTCGCGGAAGGCGCGGTACCAGAGGAAAACCAGGGTCATCATGGCCAACATCAGCAGCGAGGACATGGCGGCCCCGGTCCCGAAGTCCCACATCTGGAAGGAATTGCGGAACAGATCCGTCATCAGCAGGTCACCGTGCTTGCCCGGGTAGCCGGCCCCGTTCCCGAACATCATGATCACGATGTTGAAGGAATACACGTTGAAGATGAGCCCATGCAAAAGCAGGATGGCCCATACCGGCTTCAGCAAGGGCCAGGTGATGCGCCGGAACGACTGCCAATGGCCCGCCCCGTCGATCTCGGCGGCTTCGTACACGTCCTTGGGGATGCTTTGCAGGCCGGCCAGTAGCATCAGCATGGAGAACGGCCATTGCCGCCATACGGTAGGCAGGATGATGGCCCATAAGGTGTTGGGCCCGATCAGCCAGGTGGGCTTCACCGTGAACAAATGCAGCCAATCGACCAGGATGATGTTGACCAGGCCCACCTCGCGCTGCCACAGGAAACCCCACAACAGGCCCACCACGTAGGTGGGAACGATCCAGGGGAAGAGCATGAGGGTGCGCGCGGCGGACCGGAATCTGAATTCGCGGTTGACGAGCAGGGCCATTGCCATTCCCACCACGAGGGTGCCCAGGGTGACGGCGATGGTGTACAGGACGGTATTGCGGACCGCATCCCACAGTCCCGAGCGGATGGGGCTGGCGGGGTTGAAAAGGATCTCGCGGTAATTCTCCAGCCCGGCCCAGGGTGCGGACAGGTAGTCCAGCAGCTTATCCTTGCGGCTGCGCAGGAATCCCAGGTAAAGCCCTTGCAGGATGGGCGCCGCTTGCAACAGCAGCAATCCGATCACGGTGGGAAGCAGAAAGATGTACGGGACCTTATGACGGGTCCACGCCAGGGCCAGCTTTTTCAATCGACCGCCGCCGCAACGGTTTTCTGGAGCATCTCCCGCTGTTCGGGATGGTTCTTGAAATGCGATTCGATCTGGGCGTCGATATCCAATACCGCCTGATCCACTTCGGCTTTTACCGCCGCTTCGCTATAGGGGCCATTCACTTCGGCCGCGATGTCGAATAGGGTGCCCAGCCGCTTCATGAGGATGGCGGTTTCGATTTCGCCCCAGTACGGCACGGCGGGATAGCACCGACCGAAAGGCACGATATCGCGGAACACCGCGCGTTTGGCGTCGGCGGAGAAGTAAGGGCTCTGGAACGCGGCCTTGTAGGCGGGTAGGAATCCGGAGATTTCCGAATAGGCCACCTGGGCTGCGCTGTCCGCGGTCAGATAGCGGAGCAACAGTTTGGCGAGGTCAGGGCGCCGGGACGATTTGAAAACCGCGAGATGGGATCCGCCCATGAAAACCGAGCGCTTGGCGGGACCGGCGGGCGGCATCAGTACGCCGTAATTGCCCGCTACATGGCTCCCGGCCGAACCACCTTGTTCCGGGGGCCGCTCCAGGTAGGTGTTCTTGATGGTGGATTCGAAAAAGGTCGCCACCCTTCCCGCATCGAAATCCGCCGAGACCTGGGCCGTGTTCTTCTCCATATTGGTTTTGGGATTCAGGCCCTTGCGCACCATGTCCAGGTAGAAGAGGATGCCTTTCATCGACTCCGGGCTATTCAGCACGCACTTGTCGCCCAAGGGCGACAGGAAATCCCCGCCCGCGCTCCAGATCCAAGGGGCGAAATTATGCACCACGTTCCAATCATTCTTGCCGGGGAATCCGATGGGGGAGATCGCTTCGCCTTCATGTTTGATACCGGCCGCTTTTATCTTCTCCAACCCGGCAATGTAGCCGTCCCAGGTATCCATGGACTTGGGATCCACTTTCGCTTCGGCGAACACATCGGTCCGGTAGAACATGGGACGTACGTCGATGAACCAGGGCACCGAGGTTACGTGCTCCGAGGTGCGCGGCTTCGCGGCCGCCCACGTGCTGGGCAGGAAGGATTCCTTCACGTGGATTTCGGCGTCAACGTCGTCCAGGGGCAGCAGGGCGCCGAGATCGGTGAGGAAAGGGCACCAGGTGGTCCCCAGCTGCACCACGTCCGGGCCGTCGCCTGAGATGGCCGCCGTGGTGAGCTTGGTCCAGGCGCTACCCCAGTCGAGAACGGAAACCTTGATGGCCACATCCGGATGCGCGGCCTTGAAGGGCTCCAGCAGCGCATCCATGTCCTTTTCGGGTTTTGGCGAGTTCGGCATCACCCATATCAGCAGCTCCCCGCCGCCGGCCGGCACGGTCTCGGCTTGCTTGGATTCCTTATTACAACCTGCCAGTACGGCAGCCAACGTGGCCGCGGCCAGCGCGCTTTGGATCGAATTCATGTCGTTGCTCCCCAGAATGTCGCGAAGTGAATCGGAAGATCGAAAGGCTATGGATCGAAGAAATGCAGATGGGCCGGTTGTGGAATCAAGGTCACCCTATCCCCCCGTCCCACGCGGGTTTCCGGATCCACCCGCGACACGGCGCGATGATCCCCCGCGCGGCAGTACACCAGGGTCTCGGCCCCCAAGGGTTCGACCACTTCCACTTCCGCCGCGATCCCCGCCGCCGTCGGCGAATCCTTCGTAAGTAGGCGCAAATGCTCCGGGCGCACGCCCAGGATGGGTTTGGCGGGCGGCCGTACCGGGAAATCCCCCGAGGTGAGTCCGGTTACCCCGGCTCCCGGTATGGTCAGCGCCTCGCCGGTCCATTCGCAAGGCAGGAAGTTCATGGGCGGCATGCCGATGAACCCGGCCACGAATCTGTTCGATGGGGACTTGTACAATTCCATGGGCGTACCCGATTGCTGGATCACCCCGTCCCGCATGCATACGATGCGGTGCCCCATGGTCATGGCCTCGGTTTGATCATGCGTCACGTAAATCATGGTGGTCTGGAGCTGCGCCGATAGCCGCGATATCTCCACGCGCATCTGCACGCGCATCTTGGCGTCGAGATTGGAAAGCGGCTCGTCGAATAGGAACACCTTGGGCTTGCGCACGATGGCTCGGCCCAGCGCCACGCGCTGGCGTTGGCCTCCGGAAAGCGCTTTGGGCTTGCGCGAAAGGTAGGGGGTGATGCCGAGCATCTCGGCCGCCTCGGCCACCCGCTGCCTGATCTCGGCGCCCGGGAGCTTACGGAGTTTCAGGCCGAAGGCCAGGTTCTCGCCCACGGTCATATGGGGATAGAGGGCGTAGTTCTGGAACACCATGGCGATGTCCCGATCCTTGGGGGCCACGTCGTTGCAGAGCCTGCCGTCGATGCGCAGCTCGCCCGAGGAAATCTCCTCGAGCCCGGCGATCATGCGCAACAGGGTGGATTTGCCGCAGCCTGAAGGGCCTACCAGCACCAGGAATTCCTTGTCCATGACCTCGAAGGAGAGGTCATGCACGGCGACTACTCCGCCCTCGTAAACCTTGCGTATGTTCTTCAAGCTGACGGCGGCCATGTCCCCTTAGTGGGAATCGGCCCGGCCCGGTTCGGAAAAACCGGTTCCGTCGTAGCGGTTTTCCCAGTTTCCGGTCTTCCAAAAGCGCAAATCGGGAGCCCGACCCCCAAGTGGACCTCCTCTTATGAACCGGAAAGACTTCGGTCGGCACTAATCCCAATACATGCGCGCCCCCAGGTCCCGTTCCCAAGGGCCCTGCGGCCGCTGCTATATTGGCATGCGGCCGGCGGGACACCGGCCTCCGCATTCACCGGGAAGGGCAGGACATGATGGGCAAGGTCGAAAAGGATTGGTTTCCGGAAGGCTTCTTATGGGGTTCGGCCACCGCGGCCTACCAGATCGAAGGCGCGGCCTGGACCGATGGAAGGGGTGAATGCATCTGGGATCGCTTCGCGCGTACCCCGGGCAAGGTCGCCGGCGGCCACAACGGCGACAATGCCTGCGATCACTATAACCGGTGGAAGCAGGACATCCGCTTGATGAAAGAGCTGGGGATGAAGTCCTACCGGTTCAGCACCGCTTGGCCCCGGATCATCCCCACGGGAAGCGGAACCATCAACAAGGCCGGCCTGGAGTTCTACGATCGCCTGGTGGACGGCCTGCTCGAAGCCGATATCATCCCTTTCACCACGTTATTCCATTGGGATCTGCCCCAGGCCCTGCAAGACAAGGGCGGTTGGGTCAACCGCGATGTCGTCGTTCCCGCCTTCGGCGAGTATGCCGAAGCCGTGGTCAAGCGCCTCGGCGATCGCGTCAAGCATTGGATGACGCATAACGAGATCCCGTGTTTCATCGGGCAAGGGTACGGCGACGGACGCCACGCACCCGGGCTCAACGTGTCCAAGAAGGATCTCAACAACGCCTACCACAATGCCTTCCTGACCCACGGCATGGCGGTGCGCATCGTGCGCGAGTTCGCACGCAAGGACGCCGAAGTAGGCCTGGTCAACAATCCCCTGATTCCCGTACCCCTGGCCGAAACCCCCGCCCATGAAGAGGCCGCCCTCAAGGCCTTCGTGCGCATCGGCGCGAACCTGGCGGAACCCATCTTCAAGGGCGCTTACGCCGATTGGTGGCTCGAGGAGCAAGGCGCCGATCGTCCGGACATCCGCGAAGGCGACATGAAGCTGATCAGCTCTCCCACCGATTTCCTGGGCATCAATATCTACTCCGGCGTCTTCACCGAGCCTGATGAAGGTCCCTTGGGTTATCGCCTGCTGAAGTTCCCCACAGGCTACCCTCACCTCGCCCTGGATTGGCTCAAGCCCGTGCCGCAGGCCCTGTATTGGTGCGTGCGCTACTATCGCGAGCATTACGGCGTAAACAAGTCCTACATCTCCGAGACCGGTTGCGCCTGCGAGGACGCGCGGGACGAGAAGGGTCGTATCGTCGATTTGGATCGCGTGCAATGGATCCGCAACCACGTGAAGGAAGCGCACCGCGCCGTACGCGAAGGCCTGGGTCTGGCGGGATTCTTCCAATGGAGCCTGCTCGACAATTTCGAATGGGCCGAGGGCTATCTCAAGCGCTTCGGGCTGGTGTACGTGGATTACGAAACCCAGGAACGCATTCCCAAGGAGAGCGCATTCTTGTACCGGGAGATTATCCGTTCGGGAATCGTTTAGCCGCCGGCCCCTGGCCTATGGCCAGGTGACCTGCCCCGACACCTGGTACAGGGAATTCCCCAGGGCGTGGTGGCGGAAGGCGTAGTGGAAAGAAATCCAGCGCCAAGCCATCGAGGCGCCGGCGC
The DNA here is from genome assembly GCA_023249635.1 of Fibrobacterota bacterium. Classification (GTDB taxonomy): domain Bacteria; phylum Fibrobacterota; class Fibrobacteria; order UBA11236; family UBA11236; genus Chersky-265. The sequence continues at coordinate 8,661 of JAHFCH010000119.1, read as the reverse complement.
TGATGAAATCGTCGTCGAAGCCGCCGCGCAGGAAAAGCATTTCCTTGAAATCCCACTCCGCCCCGAATGCGGGAATCGAACTGCCTTCTGATTTCTGCGTGAATCCCACGATGAAAATGCTTTGCCAATCGGGGAAGGCTTCCTCCCAGTCCGCGGAAATGCGCCAGCGGTAGGTCATATCCTCGTAGCCTACCTGGTCGTCGATGGTCGTCTGCTGCCGGGTGGGTAATAATTCCAGGCCAGAGAACTGGACCTTGATATCGCGGTCGGAAACCTTGGAGATAGGATCCCATCCCCACAGGAACTTCATGCTCGCGCCCAAGTCCATGTTCATGTTCTGGAGTAAAAAGTCGCCCGAGGTCACGTCGGGCTGCACGAGCTCTTCCAGGTAATATTTGGCCGTGACGCCAAGCCCGAATTCGATGGGGATTTCCCGGCTGGAGATATCGATGCGGGGGAATTCGGTGCGGAACACCCGGATCAGATTAAGGCTCGTCATGTACACGTTGTCCGTGTACATGGTGCAACCGTCGCAGGCCACGGGACGAAAGCCGGGATCGTTAAGACGATCTTCGCGGGAACCGTTGAGCAGCGGTCGGCTTTGGATATCGCCAATCGTTTCCACCTTTCCGGCCACGCTCAGTTGCGTGCGTCCATCCAGAGTGTAGGCCATCGCCCCGTTCCAGCTTTGTCCCATGTCCCCGAACACTGGCAGGGTGGCCATCTCCAGACGGTAGGTTTTCCCGTCACCGAAATCCGCAGGGAAATCCTGGAACTGGGTGGCGGTATGCAGTCGCGAGGGGATGGCCGAGGAGGTGCCGTTGTCCACGACGCTTGCGCCTTCGAGCCAAGGCTCGCCGGCGAACTGTTCGGCGCGGGCCCCGACGAGGCATAGCAGAACAATGGCGAAAAGCAACGGCACGATGCGGGCTCCATCGGTACGCGCCGCATGCATGCGACGCACCGCGTTGCCGCAGGGCGGGAACGCGCGATAGAGTGATTTTAATCTACGAGGACGCCCGAAGGCAAAATGTATTTTTCGGGGTTTTGCGGGGTCCCGTCGCGGTGGACCTCATAATGGAGGTGGATTCCCGTGGCGCGGCCGGAATCCCCCATGTACCCGATCAGGCCATAGCGCTTCACCAACTGACCCTTCTCAACCATGATCTTGGTCATATGGCCGTACTTGGTGCTGTACCCGTTGCCATGGTCCAATACCACCAGGTTCCCGAAGTTCCCATTGTTGTTGCACGTCGTGACGATGCCATCCGCGGTCGCGAAAATCGGGGTCCAGCGGCTATTGGCGATATCCAGGCCCTCGTGGAACTTCTCTTCGCCGAGAATAGGGTGGAGGCGGTAGCCGAACCCGCTAGTAATCTGCCCCTTCGCGGGCAGGACGAAGGGAGTATGCTCCCAGAGGTTATGGCGGTAGCGGACGAATTCCTCGATTTGGCGGAAGCTGTTACTGGTGAAGTCGATCTTGGATTGCAACTGGTGGTTCTTTAGGCTCGAGCTCTGGATCTCCTCGGAAACGGCATTGCCGTAAGGTTCACCGGTATGCGCCGCACGCCGTCCGCCCACGCCGAAGGCTAGGAATGATTTGTCGTACCCGTTCATTCCATACAGGGCCCGGATGCGTTCTTCCACCTGGCTCAGGGAATCAAGGCTGGTTTCCACCAAGCGTTGTTGTGAAAGCACGTTGTGCAATTCGCTCTTTAACGACGAGTTTTCCTTGTGACGGTACTGGAGGGAGATTTCCCGGTAACCCCAGGTCGCGCATTCCCCCGCCAAGCATAGGATACCCAAGACGAGGGTGCCGAGTCCCAGCAGGAAAGCGTTCTTCAGCTTGGAGCTCAACGCGAAAAAACGGGATCCCCTCAGGGCATCCCATTCCATCGAGACGAGGTACTCCTTGCCAGCGACGATATTGAAGAGCCTGGCAAAAAGGGTCTCGCCAAGTCCGGGTTTTATGCTCATTACGTCCAATGCCGGATGTCCAAAGCCAAAAAGCCTAAAAAGTTTAGTGAGAGCCCGGCGATCAGTCAAGGAAAACTTCCCCCGTAAGTGGCCGTTCATCCGAGGCTTGGCCAAATCGGCCAACAATCCGCCATGCTTGCCCCCGATTGGGGGAATTTGGTACGATGGGCACGCCCATGCGAAATCCCCTAATCCTGGCTTGGTGGCTTTTCCTCCTGACCGCCCTGGAAATCGCGGCCATGATCCTGGACCGGTTCCATCATCTGGAATGGGGCCGCCTCGGGGTCCACCTCATCAAATCGTGCTACCTGGGATTCGCGTTCGTCTTGTTCATCCGCTATCTTTCCTTTCGATCCCAGAAGAGCTTCGAGAACCTGGTCGAGTCCTATAACCGCGTGGCCAAGCAGGCCTACGAAACCGAAAAGGTCCGTCGCGATTCCTGGGTCAATCCGTTCTGGAACCTGGTGCTGGTGGTGCTTACCACCATCGATTTCACCATGGTGTTCAGTTGGAACATCAGCGTACTCAGGGTTTCCGTTGTCCTGGATCTGCTCATATGGCTGCTGACTTTACGCTGGATAACCCGTACCTACTGGCTTAAGTCCCAAGGCACCCGGGAAAGGCTCAAGGAGGCCCTCGACGATTCCCGTAGTCGCAAGCAGGCCGAAGCCGAGCCTGCCGAACCGGCTCCGGTAAAACGCAAGGTCTCCAAGTTTCCGTTCGGACTCCTGGCCGGCATGGCCCTGGCGGCAGCGTTGGGTATGACGATTTTCCGTTGGACCGACGCCTCCGAGGCCTTCCGCATCGATGACCTCAAGTCCTGCATGGATAGGTGCATGCGCCTGGCCTCGATACGCTTCTATCAGCAAGGCGAATTGGAAGTGCAAGTGGCCGGACAGCCTTGCGTGATGCAGCGCAAGGATCGCATTGATTTCACCATGGACCTGCACAAAGGCGATTTATACCTGCGCGCCTTCGAGAACGATACCGCGGATTATTTCGGGGATGGGGCCGTGGGGAATGAGGGCGTGGTGTTGGACGCCAACGGCCATTTCCGCCGTGCTTGGACCTCGAGCGCCGTTCCGGACGACCGTCCGGTCAACGACCAGGAGTGAGCGAAGCTTCTTTCGCTTCTTTAATCTGGCTCAAAACCTTGTAGGGGATACGTAGGCTTCCTGGGGCGTTGCGCCCGTCGATGCGCTTCACGTGAAAATCGGCGCCGCCGGTGCAGACCAGGTTATGCTTGAGCGCGAAGCTCCGGTACTTTTGGTAGGAGGCCTGGGATTGCCCATGGCAATAGGTCTCGATGCCCATCAAACCACTGGCAACCAGCATATCCAGCAGGTCGTCCCGATTGGTCTTGCAAGGATGCGCGAGTACGGGTACGCCTCCCGCTTCCAAAATGAGTCCGATGGCTTCGGCCGGGCTCAGCTTCACCGAATCCAGATCGTGCATCAGATCCGAATCGTTCCCCAGGTACCTGTTGAAGGCGTCCTGAAAGGTGGCGACGAATTCCTCTTCCACCAATTGCGCCGCGATATGGGCGCGGCCGACGCTGCCGCCGTGGGCCCGGGCGGCCACCCGTTCGTAGTTGAGGCTTACGCCCTTCTTATCCAAGCGGCCGACGATTTCCTTGGCGCGATCGACGCGGCGGGCGCGCAGTTCCACCAAGGTGCGGTTGAGGCGCAGATGCGTGGGGTCGAAGAGGTATCCCAGGATATGGATGTCGCTGCTGCCTACCGAGGAGGAGATCTCGACGCCGGTGACATATTCGATGCCTTGGTCCTGGGCATATTCGCGCCCGTCCTCGAAGGAGTCGATATTGTCGTGGTCGGTGACCGCGATGGCCGTGAGTCCCTGCTGGACGCAATAATCGATCAGGTCGCGTACGGGCAAGCCACCGTCCGAAAACGTGGAATGCATATGTAGGTCCACGAACTCTCTTTGAGCCGCCTGATCCTTGCATTGTCCCGCGAATTTCGTCGATTTCATGGGTTTCCCATCCCCCTATTATAATACAAGTCCCCCTCCAATACTACGCGTCTGTTGGGTACATTTACCCTTTTTTCAACCCATTCAGGAACCAAGATGATCCATCCCATAGTGATGGCCGGGGGACGCGGCGAGCGATTCTGGCCCTACAGCAATTCCGAGCACCCCAAACAACTGCTGCCCTTGGTTACCAGAAAGACCATGATCGAGGATACCCTCGATAATATCCGCCATTTCCAGAAAAGCGCCGGGGCCTCCAAAAAGGGTCCTGTGCGCCTGATTATCGGCAAGAACCTCGAGAAACCGGTGAAAAAGCTCCTGGGTAAACGCCCCGGGGTCGAAGTCGTCGCCGAACCCATGGGACGGAACACGGCGGCGGCTGTCGCACTGGCTTGCCGGCTCATCCAACGGGTCGATCCGCAGGGGGTCATGCTGGTCCTGACCGCCGATCATGCCATCGCCCCGCCCGCGAGCTTCGCCCAGGCCATGCGTGCCGCCACCTCCGTGGCCTCCGAGGGTAACGCCCTGGTTACCTTCGGGATCCGTCCCGACCGTCCCGAGGTGGGCTTCGGGTACATCGAAACCGACGGCGGCGAACGTAAGGTGGAAGGCCTGCCGAGCTTCGCGGTCAAACGCTTCGTAGAGAAGCCCGATAAGACCACGGCCCAGGGCTATGTCGAGTCGGGTCGTTTCTTCTGGAACAGCGGCATGTTCGCGTGGCGCGTGGATTACCTTTGGGAGCAGTTCCGCAAGCATCAGCCCGGCATCGCCAAGGTGTTCGAAGCGGCGGGCGACCTGAATCCCAAGTCATCGGCTTTCGCCAAGAAGCTGGCCAAGATCTACAAGACGGTTCCCGAGATCTCCATCGACAACGGTATCATGGAAAAGGCCGAAGCCATCCGCGTGGTGGTGCCGGCGTTCAGCTGGGACGATATCGGATCCTGGTCCGCCCTGGATCGCCTGCACGGCGCCGATGCCGAGGGGAACCGGCTGGTGGGGCAATGCCTGGCGCTGGACGCGAAGGGGAATACCCTTTTCACCGACTCGGGTCTGGTGGCCGCTTTCGGGGTTTCCGATCTGCTTATCGTGCAGACCGGAGGTGTGACCCTGGTGTTGCCGAAGGATAAGGCGCCGAGGATCAAAGAGATGGTCAAGCTGGTCCAGCAGACCGCGAAGTTGAAAAGGTTCCTGTAAAGATCTACGGGGGAACCAGGGCAGCGACTAGAGTCGGCGGAACTTGTAGCGGCATCTCGTTTAGCGTCGGGCGTCGGGCGTAAGAGGTCCTTACTGCGCTGTCGCGAGAAAAGCAGGTCACTTTTCTTCGCGCCCGACGCCCGACGCCCGACGCCCGGCGATATCCTTATTAACGGTTCCAGGGCTCCCTTCACTCCGCCCGCTCCCAGCCGCCTCTTCGTATATCACCTTCATCCTGGCGTTCGTCGCGCTCACGTCCCATACCGCGTCCGCGGCGGAAAAATGGGCTTCCACATCCGTATCCGCCAGCGAAGCCAGATGCAGCAAGGGGCCATTGGTCCCGATGCTGCGCCGGGTACGCGCGAATAAGCCCAGCAGCAATCCCGTGGAATCGATTTCGAGGCTAGGGATCCCCAGGATAACGTCTTGAGGCGGCGGCGGGGTGGGGAAGAACGGCCCGGCGCCGTTTACCACCAGCAGGGACTGGGCTTCGCCCTGGACCGCGCGTTCGGCTGCGACCTTACGGAACAACTCGCGTTGGGCCGATGAGGTTTCCTCTTGCCACAAGAACAGGCGGGTAGCTTCCGGACGCAACCCCTTGGAACTGATGCACGCATGGGCTTCCTTCAGGTTTTCGGGACCGGCCGCGAGCCGGGTCCACTTCACGGGGACAGGGCGTTCGGAAACGTCCCACAACCGGGTGGCCTGGGCGAAGCGGCGGAGATGATTGGGGGGATCGGCGGGGCGCAGGGCCACATTGGCGAATGCTACCGGCGGATCCCCCGCCACCTGTACGCGAATGGGTGCCCCGGAAGCACGCAGGACGAAATGCAACAAAGGCGGTGTCTCGGCGCGGAAGTTCAGGGCGATTTCGGGATGGAAGGCGGAGGCAATCCGCTGGAGTTCCTGGAAATGGGCTTCGCCCCAGTACAATTCGTCCCAACGTATACCTGCCACCCGATCCGAGCCCAGCAAGGCCGCCAGGAAACCGGTAAGATGGTGCTCGATAAGGAACAGGAACTCGGTGTCCGGCCGCTCCTGGACCAGGCTTTGCACTACGGAAAAGGCCACCAGGTTTTCCTGGAAGCCGTCAGGCAAGGCCACGAGAATGCGTTTGCAACCCGTCAAGGATTTTCCGAGTTGGAAGGGGGCGGCGGGCAGCGCCGGCCCGGATTTCCATCCCAGGTATTTCCACAGTTGGGTGGGGGGCAGGAAATTGAGCGCTTTATAAGGCCAGCGCTTCCCGATTCCCTGGAAGCGGCCTGGAATTTGTCGGGCCATAAGGGTTATACTGGCAAAAGATAATCCATGCTGGCCGCAATCACCGCTTTGCAAATCATCCCGGCCATTCTGTTGGCCTTGTTCGGCGCGCCTATGCTTCCCGTTCTGTCTACGGCCCATTACGAAGCCACCGTCATGGGGGTGCTGGTAGGGGAGGCCATCCTTTTCCTGCTGCTCACGCGCACCTCCGTTTCCCAATACCGTATCGGATCCTTTGCCCAGGCCATCTGGCTCTTCGCCCTGGCTTGGTGCGCGGTGCAAATGCTGGGGGGCGTAAGCTTCCGCATCAACCTGGCCGTGCTGTTGGCGACCGCCGCCCTGATCGGCACCCAAGCGCACCCGGTCCATTCCGTCTACATCATCCTGATGACCATCGGCGGGGCGCTGGCGGTCGTAACCAACCGTCTATACGGTTATTTGCCCGGGGCGCCGGCTTCCGACATCCAGAACATTCCCGAATTCGTCTTTTCCGTGTTTTTCCCCGTCGTCACCGTGGTGCTTTTCCAGGTGGTACTGCTGGGGTTCAAACGTAGCCCGTCGGCGGCTGCCCCCAGGCCGGGCACGGCCTCCGCCCAAGCACAGGAACCCCAGGTCGCGCTCGCCCTGCAGGTAGACAAACCCACCCCCCGCGGCTCGGTGATCATGTCCGGCGACGGCCAGGTTGCGGATACCAGCCAGGCGACCCAATTCTTCAACCGCGTCTACCTGGAAAACCAGGGCGATCAGGCCCTGAAGGACATGAAGGATATCCTGAATACGGTCGTCTACTTCATGAGCCGTAACTTCAAGGCTTACACTTCCATCGGCTTCCTGGTTTCGGAGCTGTCGGACAAGCTCACCATCAACGCTGTGGTGACCAAGAGCCGCAATCTCAATTACGATTGCGTGATCGAATTCGGAAAAGGCGTCATCGGCTCCGCGGTCAACAAGCCGGCCGGGTTCATCACCGGCAACCTGCGTTCCTACACGGGCGAACTGGAGTACTACAAGGAGCAGGAAAACATCAATTCCATGATGATCATGCGCGTCATGGACAACCAGAGCAAGCGCATCCAGGGCCTGTTGCTGGTGGATTCCGAGAACATGCGCGCCTTTACGGACGAGCATAAAGAACTGATGTACCGGTTTACCCAAATCGCCTCTGCCATGATTACCAGCGCCAAGCTGACCTACCAGATGAACAAGGTGGCCATCCAGGCGGATCTGCAATACGAAATCTCCAAGAAGCTTTCCGAATCCCTCAAAGTCGAGGAAGTCATCGACGTGCTCACGCAATCGCTCATGCGCACTTTCGAGCATGACCGCTTGATCATCATCGCCTACAACTCGGCGACGGCGAAGGGCGCTTTGTGGCGCGTCATCGGCGACGCGGGCGGCCTGGCGGAAGGCATGGAGTTCGACATCCACGATCAGCGCAGCCTGTACGGCAGCGTCTTCCGCAACCGGAAGTCCGTTGTCTCGCAGGGATTCCGGGTCGAACAACGATTCGTGCGATTCGATCGGGACGAACCCGCGGAAAACAAGCCCGAGGACATCCTCATCGCGCCCATCCACGACGATCGACAGGCGGTGTGGGCGGTGGTGGGCCTGGAATCGAACCGGGCCGGGGTCTATTCCCAGAGCGAATTGCAATTGCTCAAGACCATCATGGCCAACGTGACCACGGCCCTGACCAAGGCGCGCATGTATCAGGAGATGGAAAAGATGGCCACTATCGATGGCCTGACCCAGATCGCCAACCACAGGAAGTTCCAGGATATCATGACCCTGGAAATGGAACGCTCCCAGCGCTACAACACGCCATTGACCCTGCTGCTGATGGACATCGATCATTTCAAGAAGTTCAACGATACCTACGGGCACCCGGTCGGGGATCTGGTGCTGCAGATGGTCGCGAAGGCCCTACAGGGCTCCATCCGCAATACCGACTACTGCGCCCGCTACGGCGGCGAGGAATTCGTGGTGGTGCTCATCCAGGCCGACGAGGCCCAATCCCGCATCCTGGCCGAGCGCGTGCGCAAGGCCGTCGAGTCGATGCAGATCCAGAATGAGGACAAGCTGCTGCGCGTGACCGTCTCCATCGGCAGCGCGACCTTCCCGGTGGACGCCGCGGACAAACAGGAACTGATCGATAACGCCGACAAGGCGATGTACGCGTCCAAGCAAAGCGGCAGAAACCGAGTGTCCTTCTTCTCGCAGGTGCGGAATACGCCGGCG
>JAHFCH010000118.1 GCA_023249635.1 Fibrobacterota bacterium | reverse complement strand
CCCGCCAACGCCGATTGGCATTACGCCATGGCCGAGACCTACGTGAAGATGAAGGATTACCTCTCGGCGCAAGCGGTGCTCAAGCAGGCGCTGGAAGGCAATCCCGAAGCCGCCCCCCTGCATTTCTACCTGGCGGAATTGTACCAAGCCGCGGGCGATAAGCCCCAGGCCGCGGCCGCGTTCGCGCAGGGATTGGAATTCGACCCCGGTAACACGCGCGTTCCCTTCCAACTGGCCTCCCTGCACGAGGAGATGGGTAATCCCTTCCTGGCGCTTTCCGTCCTCAAGGAGGCTTCGACGCGCGAAGGCAACCGCCGCGAAAGCCTGATGGAAATGGCCCGCATCTACTGCGGCATGGGTCAGAACGAACCGGCTTTGGATTGCTACCAACGCGCCGCGGGACTCGGCGAAGTCCGTGCGGTCACGGGCATGCTCAACGTCGGCAAGCGCATGTTCAACCAAGGGGATGTGGCGCGGGCCAAAGAGATTTTCGCGCGCATCCGTAATGCTTTCCCGGCCGACCTGGAAGTGGACCAGGCATTGGCGGATCTGGGCTCCTGAAAACCGCTCCGGGCGCCAGTACCGATCTTCGCCCGAATCTCATAAGCCGTTGATTTATAACGACCTGAGCGAAATCTCCGGCGCGAGCGGCGGAGCAATTTGGAAATCCCACTGAAATACGATTGAAACACCCGGAAGCTCATATTTGGTCCGTGCTTTTTCGAACTTTTTTCAACTAGGAGAATCGATGAAATACCTGTTCGCCACCCCTCTCGTGCTACTGGCCCTGAGCGCCGGATTCGCCGCTGAAGGGGATTCCACGCAGCCCGCCGCTCCGGCCGGGACCACCCTGGAAGAAGCGATCACCAACGTCAAGGGCCAGGTCGACGGCCTTAACGAGAGCTATCTGGAAACCAAGTCCATCGTGGACAAGCTTGCGAAACTCAAGGTCGGCGGCTACGTCCAGGCCCAATGGCAATATGCGGACAGCCTCAACCAGGCCTCCGTCAACGGCGGCAACTTCACCACCGCATCCCAGGAAAGAATTGCGCTCCGTCGCGCCCGTCTCAAGACCACCTGGCAGGGAACCACCAGCCGCTACGTGATGGAGATTGACGCCTTGCCCACCGGTCTCGTGATCAAGGACGTCAACGCACAGATTAGCGAGCCTTGGCTCAAGGCCTTCAGCCTGACCGCGGGTGTCATGGATCGCCCTTTCGGATTCGAAGTCGGCTATAGCTCCAGCATGATCGAGCTCCCGGAACGCACCCGCGGCAGCCAGATCCTCATGCCGGGCGAAAAGGACCTGGGCGTCATGGTCGAGTTCGCGGGTACCGACAAGATGGGCTTCGCGGAGCACCTCAACGTCAAGTTCGGGGGATTCACGGGTCTGGGTTCGGCCCTGGCCGAGAACGACAACGAGAAGGACTATATCGGTCGCGTTGGCATCTCCCTGCCCTTCTACGACCTGAACTTGGCCATCGACGGCGGATTCTCGGGCTACCTGGGCAAGGTCACCAATTCCACGGGCAAGGTATCGGAAATCGGCAAAGTCGCGGACACCCTTACCTGGGTTTCCCTCGCCGGAAAAAAGGCCCTGGAAACCTACGACCGCAACCTCATGGGCGTTGATGCCCAGGTGTACTACGATATTCCCGTGATTGGCGGTATCTCGCTGCGCGGTGAATACTGGTGGGGCGAATGGGTGAGCGTGGCCGGCAATACCGGCCTCTACACCCTGGGCGACACCAACGGCGTCACCCTGCGTAATGTCTCCTCCTGGTACCTGATGGCCGTGCAGAACATCGGCTCCAAGAATCAGTTGGCCGTCCGCTATGACGTGTTCGACCCTTCCACCGATGTGGAAGGAACCGACATCGCCAAAGCCAAGAGCTCCAAGCTCGGCGTCAACGATGCCGCGCAGTCCACCCTGGGACTGGGCTGGAATTACTTCTGGGACGAAGCCGTCCGCTTCACCCTGAACTATGACTTCAACATGAACGAAAAGGTTAATTCCGCCAATCCCGCGAACAATGCGGGGCTGAAGAAATGGTCCGATGACTTCGACAACAACCAAGTCACCGTGCGCATGCAGGTGAAATTCTGATTCGCAACCGTCCCGCAATGGCGCGGGGTTCGGTCGGCAACAAACGATTCGCAAATCTTAAGGAGCGATGCAAATGAATAAGACGATTTCCGCGGGATTGGGGCTCACCCTCGCCGCCTTCGCCTTGGCTACGGCCAAGGAAACCATCACCGTCAAAGGTTCGGACACCATGGTGATCCTGGCCCAGCGCTGGGCGGAGAAATACATGGCCACCCACCCCGACGTCAGCGTCCAGGTGACGGGCGGCGGTTCGGGCACGGGCATTTCCGCCCTCATCAACGGCACCACCGATATCTGCGACGCTTCGCGCAAGATGAAGTCCGCGGAACGCGAGAAGCTGAAGCAGCGCTTCAACTCCCTGGGAGTGGAAGTGCCTTCGGCCCGCGACGGCTTGGCCGTCTACCTGAATGATGCTTCGCCGGTCGCCGAGTTGAGCCTGGATCAGGTCAAGGACATCTACACGGGCAAGGTCTCGAACTGGAAGGACGTAGGCGGACCCGATGCCAAGATCGTCCTCTACGGCCGCGAAAACAATTCCGGTACCTACGTGTATTTCCGCGACAACGTGCTCAAGGGCGAGGATTTCGCCCCCGGCATGCAGTCGCTGCCCGGCACCGCAGCGGTGGTGAATGCCGTTTCCAAGGACAAGCTCGGCATCGGTTTCGGCGGTTCGGCCTACGCCAAGGGCCTCAAGTTCGCGAAGATCAAGAAGGACGCTTCGTCGCCGGCCTACGAGCCGAATGGCGAGACGGTGAAGAACGGGACCTATCCCATCACCCGCTACCTGTACATGTATCTCAAGAGCCGTCCGACCGGGGCCATCAAGAATTACGTCGACTGGACCTTGAGCCCCGAAGGCCAGTCCGTGGTGACGGAAGTCGGTTATTTCCCGGTCAAGTGATTCCGGCCCGGCATGGGCCGGGACGAAAGGATTTTTATGGCAACGACCGGCCCCCGGAATAAGCAACCGGGGGAAAAAAGCGGAATCAGCGGTGCGGCCCCCTCCGGGGCCGTTCCCGTTTCTTCCATTGGAGGAGGAAAGATGAGAATCCTGCCCGTGCCTGCGCAGCCGGACCAAGGTACGCCCCCCACGGTGAATCCGCAGTCCACCCCGCCCGTACCGCCACCGTCCTTGCCGGTGCGCAAGGTCCTGACGATGAAAAAGCCGTTTCGGGCAGGCGAATACGCCATCGAGAAGTTCATCCAGAGCGTCGCCATCATTTCGCTTGTTCTCATCGGGCTCATCTTCGTTTTCGTTTTCCGCGAAGCTTATCCCCTCTTCACGGGCAAGGTCCTGGCGGCCGCGCCCCAAGCCCAGGTCGAAGAAGCGGAAACCTACGGCGTCGATCCGGGCGCGCCGGACATCGTAGAGGCGCCGGAGCTGGAGCAGAATCAGGAAAACTTCAAGCCCTCGTCCCTGGTGGGTCCCTCCTGGCAGCCCGTGTCCCTCGATCCCAAATTCGGCTTGTGGTCCCTGCTTGCGGGCAGCCTCAAGGTGACCCTGATAGCCTTGTTGATCGCGGGACCGGTCGGCATCTTCGCCGCACTTTATACCTCGAATTTCGCGCCGAAGTGGGCGCGCGAAGGCATGAAACCCGCCATCGAAATCCTGGCCGGCTTCCCTTCGGTGGTGGTCGGCTTCTTCGCGTTGGTCATCATGGCCTCGCTGCTGCAAAATATTTTCGGTTTCCAATACCGCCTGAACGCGTTCGTAGGCGGCGTGGCCATGGCCTTGGCCGTGGTCCCCATCGTGTATACGGTTTCCGAGGACGCCCTCAACGCGGTCCCGAAGGTGATGATGGAGGCCAGCCTGGCGCTGGGAGCCACGCGCTGGGAGACCGCCCTATTCGTGATCCTGCCTTCGGCTACGCCGGGCATCTTCGCCGCCATGATCCTGGGATTCGGCCGGGCTTTCGGAGAAACCATGATCGTGCTGATGGCGACCGGCAACGCGGCGCTGCTTACGGCATCGCTTACGGATCCGGTGCGCACCCTTTCGGCCACCATCGGCGCCGAAATGGCCGAGGTGGTTTTCGGCGACACGCATTACCGCGTGCTGTTCTTCGTCGGCGCACTGCTGTTCATGATTTCCTTCAGCCTCAACGCGGTGGCCGAATTCTTCGTGCGCAACCGCCTGATGAAAAAGTTCAAGGGAGCCTGATCCGATGACGCGCACCAAGTCCATCATCGGCAAGGCCGTAGTTTCCTTCACGGGTTTATGCGCCTTTTCCGCCGTCGCCGCGGTGGTCTGGATCATGGGCACCATCGTTTGGGGCGGCCATAGCCATCTCACCTGGGCCTTCCTGACCCAGGCGCCTGCCGCGGGCATGACCGAAGGCGGCATCCTGCCGGCCATCGTGGGCACCTTCATGCTCGTAGTCATCATGTCCTTGGTAGGCGTGCCGGTCGGCACCATCACGGCGATTTACTTGAGCGAATACACCTCGCGCGGTTCCAAGCTCGCGAACTTCATACGCTTCGCGGTAAATACCTTGGCGGGCATTCCCGCCATCGTGTTCGGCCTGTTCGGGCTGGGGTTCTTCGTACAATTCACGGGCGGTACCCTGGATCGGTTGTTCTCCCCCGAAGGCAAGCTGGTATGGGCCCAGCCCAATATCCTCTGGGCCAGCCTCACCATGGCCCTGTTGACATTGCCGGTGGTGATCGTTTCGGTGGAAGAGGCCATCAAGACCGTGCCCCGCGAATTGCGGGAAGCCTCCCTGGCCCTGGGCGTCACCAAATGGCAAACCATCTGGCGCGTTGTGCTTCCCAATTCCGTGGGCGGTATCCTCACCGGGGCCATCCTCGCGGTCTCGCGCGGCGCGGGCGAAGTGGCCCCCATCCTGTTCACCGGTGCGGCCTATTTCCTGCCCAATCTGCCGCATGGCTTTACCGATCAGTTCATGGAGCTGGGCTACCATCTCTATATCATGACCACGCAATCCACCGACGTCGAGAAGACGCTTCCCATCCAGTACGCGACCACGCTCGTGCTGCTCTTGCTCACTTTCGCCCTCAATTTCGGCGCCATCTTCATGCGGTACCGGTTGCGCTCGCGCCGGGTCGCCGCATAGACATGAAGGAAAACATGGAAACCGCACCGCATTACGCCAAGCTCTATACCAAGGACCTGCACCTGCATTACGGGCCCAAGCATGCACTCAAGGGCATCAGCCTGGACATGAAGGCCTACAAGGTCACCGCCCTTATCGGACCTTCCGGTTGCGGTAAGTCCACCTTTCTGCGCAGCCTCAACCGCATGAACGATACCATCGACAACGTGAACATCAAGGGTTCGGTTTTCGTGGACAACGTGGACATCTACCATAAGAAGGTGGATGAAGTGCAATTGCGCAAGAAGGTGGGGATGATTTTCCAGAAGTCGAATCCCTTCCCCAAGTCGATTTACGACAACGTCGCTTATGGGCCGCGCATCCACGGGTTGCGGGACAAGGCGAAGCTGGATGAACTGGTGGAGACCAGCCTGCGCCGGGCCGCCATCTGGGACGAGGTGAAGGACGAGCTGAAGAAGAGCGCCTTGGCCCTCTCCGGCGGGCAACAGCAGCGCCTGTGCATCGCGCGAGCCCTGGCCGTAGAGCCCGAGGTCCTGTTGATGGACGAGCCCGCCAGCGCCCTGGATCCCATTGCCACCGCCAAGATCGAAGAATTGATCTACGAGCTCAAGACCACCTATACTATCGTTATCGTGACCCACAATATGCAGCAAGCCGCGCGCGTGAGCGATTACACCGCATTCTTCTATATGGGCAGCGTGGTCGAGTTCGACGCCACGGAGAGGATTTTCACCTCCCCGAAGGAAAAACAGACGGAAGATTACGTGACCGGCCGGTTCGGATAGACTGCAGGATAAGGGTACAAGGAGCAACCATGGAACGCCATTTCGAAAAAGAATTGAACAACCTCAAGCTTACGCTTGAGAAGATGGCGCGCCTGACCCAGGAGTCGCTGGCCTGCGCCACCCGGGCGCTCCTGGAGGATGACAAGACCCTGGCCGAGAAGTGCTTCGCCAACGAGCGCTTGATCAACAACCTGGAAATCGACATCGATCACGGCGTGGCCGATTTCTTCGCCCTGTTCCAGCCGGTGGCCATCGATCTGCGCTTCATGCTCGCCATCCAGAAGATCAATAACGATATGGAGCGCATCGGCGACCATTGCATCAACATCGCCCAGTCGGCCATCAGCGTGGCCGCCTTCCAGCAGAAGACCGGCCTTATGGAGTTGCCCAAGATGATCAGCGTGGCGCAATCCATGCTGCATGACGCCTGCGAAAGCTTTTTCACCAAGAACCTTCAGCTGGCGCGCACCGTACTGGAAACCGACGATATCATCGATGAGATGAACCGGGCCAATACGCGCGAGGCCATCCAACTGGTGAAGAACGACAAGACCTCCATCGAGATGGCCCTGGAAGTCCTGCGCATCAGCCGCAACCTGGAGCGTATCGGCGATCTCTCGACCAACGTGGCCGAAGAGGTGATTTTCCACGTGCAGGCGCGCGTGGTCAAGCACCATGCGGACGAGAACAAGCCGCGCGTTAACGAAGAAAAGCGTCACGAAGCCTAGCCCGCCAGGATAGCTTGGAAACCTCCCGGCAATCCTCCTGAAATACCCGCAGAATAAGTTTCCCTCCCGTCGGCCCTGAGACCGGGCGCGCATCCGCGCGTCCCGGCCGCATGGATTCCGGCGGAAAGGCCCGATCCGGGGCGTCTTGTACGACGTCTGCCAGGAATCCCCAAGCAATCCCTCCGCAATGCATCCGCAATCCCGTCTCCTTAGGTTTCCCGCCCATGTCCTGCTCGTACTCAATTTGGTATCCGGCTTGCTGGCGGCCGAACCTCCCGGTCTTCCCGCCGATGGCGCCGTGCCCGTGAAAAGCCTGGACGAATTGGCCGATACCTCCGGTGCCATACCGGCCACTCCGCGTTCCGATTCGGCCCCCCCGCGCGCCGCCGCATCCGGGGGCTCCGCGGATACAACCGCCGCCGATACCGCCCTCGCCCCGACCCGGAGCCCATCCGCAGCTTCGGTCCGCTCCGGGGAAAAGGGATTGATCCTCTCCGCCGAAACCGGCAAACCCGTGCCCCATGCCTTGGTAATCCTGATGGGCGAGGCGGAGCGTTACTCGAGGGAGAGCGATGCCGATGGCCTGTACCAATTCGCGGACGTGCAGGCGGGCGCTTACCGGCTCAAGGTGGGCAAGCGCGGCTTCGCCGTGTATGAGCGCGAGTCCCAAAGCTTCGCGCCGGGCGGGAATCCCGTGCGCGAGATACGCCTGGAACGAAGCGTTCCCAAAGGGCAATTGATTGAGGCCAAGGGTGGTTCCGGCGCGGGCTCGTCGGCAGCCTTGCTGGCCGCGCGCCGCAAGAGTTCGGGCGTCATGGAAGGGGTGGGGGCGGAGCAGATCGCCAAAGGCACGGATGCCGATGCGGGCGCCGTCGCGCGGCGCATCACCGGGACATCGTTGGTCGGCGGCAAATACATCTACGTACGCGGTCTGGGGGAGCGGTACACCAACATGACCCTCAACGGTCTGCCGGTGCCCTCTCCCGAGAAGGACAAGCGCGTGGTGCCGCAGGATCTCTTTCCGGCCTGGGCGCTGGAGAGCTTCGCCATCCGCAAAACCTTCACTCCGGAAAGCTACGCCGACTTCGCGGGCGGATCGGTCGCCCTCGAGACCAAGGGGATCCCGGAAAAGGATTTCCTGAAAATCTCCTTGGGCGGAAGCGGAATCGAATACCGTGGCGACGGCCAATTCCTGAACTTCGGCCGCGACCGTCTCACTTATGACGGTGGCAACACCTATTTCGGGTTCGACGACGGCACTCGCAATCTTCCCGACGGTTTCCCCAGGACCATCTTGCAGGTGGACGATAGCGCCGAGATCCGCAAGTACAAGGAGCAGGGGTTCGGGGCCTATACCAAGCAGGAACGTCTGGGGCTGGCCTTGCGTCTCACCGACAAATACGCCATCGACACGGCGCGCATCCGGCCCAACCAGAATTACTCCATCGCATTGGGGCAGGTGCACAACCCCGGAGGGGAGGCCAAGGCGGGGTACATCATTTCCGCCGCCTTCAAGAACAGGTATTCGCAACGCGATATCCATAAGCGGGTGACGGTCACCGAAGCCGCCACCTACGATTCCTCCTTCATCCATCCCATCCTCAAGCAACCGATCACGTTCCATGTGCAGGTTTTCGATACGCTGCCGGGCTACACGGGCGCGGGCGATCGCGAGCACGTGGTCGCGCTCAAGAAGCTGAGCGTGGGCCAGGAAGCCGAGATCCACCAGGGCATCTACGAAGGCGTATTGTCCGGTCTCGCGGATTTCGGTTTCGAGAACGGGGACCATCGCCTGTACTGGAAAAACTTCGCCGTGAACGTCGGCACGGATGAAGCCACCTGGGGGCATTGGAAGCAATTGCCCGGCGGCCGTCAGGATAATCCCTACGAGGATCGCTACCTGTTGGAATTCAACCAGCGCAGCCTCATCGCCAGCCAGGCGGGCGGCGGGCATTATATCGGCAAGGGTCCGCTCGATTCGCTCACCTGGGCGGGGGCCTACTACCATACCAGCGGCAATACGCCGGACAGCCGTCGCTACTACTACATCGGGCCCACCGACTCGGTGCCCTTGCACATCTACCAGAACAACGACATCTGGGGCACGCGCATCTACGAAAAGCTGGAGGAGAACAGCTGGGCGGGCCGGGTGGACGGCATGCTGGTGACGCCGCCGGAATGGACCCGGAGCGATACCCTCTTGCGCGAGGGCCGCTTCCTTTCCGACCTTCGTCTGCCTTCGGGGCAGACGGGGCTTTTCGCTAATGCGCGCAGCCGCGGATTCTCGGCGTCGCGCTACCAATACGGTGCCAGCCAACTACAAGAGGAGAACCAGACCTTGGAGCAAATCCGCTCCCCGCAGCGGCTCCGCCAGGTGATGTCCGGCCCCGGCAAATACGATTTCTATACGGCCCCCAAGAGCTACGACGAGTACAAGGCCGGTGAAAGGGCCGCGGGCGGCTACGCTTCCGCCGGATTCGGTTTCTCCTTGTTCCACTTGCCGCTGGGCTTCGATGTCGGCGCGCGTCTGGAGGATTACCATCTGCGCCTGGAAGCGCCTTTCACGGGCCAGCAATACGGCATCGACCCCAAGATCCGCAGCGACTCCACCAAGGTCATCGATCAAGGCCGGTTCACCGTTTATCCCATGGCGGGGATTTCCCTCGATCCCACCCGCAATACCAAGCTCCGCTTCATTTATACCCGCACCGAGCTGCATCCCGAGTTCCGCGAAATCGCGCCCTACTCCTACGCCGATTACGTGCAGGATCGTTTCGTTACCGGCAACCCGGATCTGCGGCCTACCAAGGTGCGCAACCTGGATCTGCGCTGGGACTGGTACCTGCCCAACCGGCAAATCCTTTCCTTCTCCCTGTTTCGCAAGGATTTCACGGATCCCGTGGAGCCGGTGGCCGACAACAACCATACCCAGAAATTCCAGAACGCGAAGGCCGGGTACGTGCGTGGCGCCGAAGTGGAGGCCATGTTCGATCTGGAAGCCGCCGGACGCATGGCCGGGTTGGGCGGATTGCTAACGGGATGGACCGCGGGCGGCAACGTGGCGCTGATGCATTCCCAAGTGCGCCTGGATACCGGCCTCACCGCTGAAGGCATCTCCAAGACCCTGGACGTGACTTCGCTGCATCGGCCCATGGTGGGGCAATCGCCCTACCTGGTCAACCTGCAACTGGGCGAAGAGGGCGAGCGCCGCCGGTTCTCCTGGAACCAGGGACTGGCCTACAACGTCTTCGGGCCGCGTATCAAGACCGTGGGCATCGAAGAGGTGCCCGACGAATACGAGCAACCTTTCCATAGCCTGGACTATCTGGGTCGCGTCACTTTGCTTAAACGGCATCAGGTGACCCTCAAGGTCAAGAACCTGCTGGCCTCGCGCAAACGCACGCTTACCAGCGAATACAACGACAGCAAGGAATATTACACGGTCCCGCAGGCTACGCTGGATCGGCTTTACCAAGGCGTCCGCCGCGACTACGCGGTGGAATCGGCCCAGGAGGGAACCAGCTATGAGCTGGGCTACTCCATCGAATTCTGACATGCAGACTTTCCCTCGTCTTTACCACACTCCCATTGAAAGGACTCTTCCCATGAAAACCCCGCACCTGCTGCTCGCGTGCGTAGGCCTGGCCGCCGGCCTGGCTTCCGCCGATCTCCCCAACGATACCATCCAAGGCCATATCACCGCCGATAAGACCCTGGATGCCGACCACGTATGGATCATCAAGGGTCGCACCACCGTCGATTCCCCCGCCGTGTTGACCATCGCCCCGGGCACCACCCTCAAGGGACAGTATTCCTCGCAGGGTACGCTGGCTATCAAGCCCGGCGCCAAGATCATGGCCATGGGCACCAAGGAGAAGCCCATCAACTTCACCTCCACCGAGGAGAAGCGCGGCGGTTGGGGCGGCGTGGTGATCCTGGGCCGCGCGCCCACCAATGAGGCCACCAAGGCCGCAGGCTTCGAAGCCGTTCCCGAATGGTCCTACGGCGGCGACAAGCCCCATGACAGCAGCGGCATACTCACCTATGTGACCATCAATTGGCCCGGGTTCGCCGTCGAAGTGGACAAGGAGCTGAACGGGTTCACCTTCTGCGGCGTCGGCGATAAGACCGTCATGCATCATCTGCAAAGCAACAACGGCGATGATGACGCCTTCGAATGGTTCGGCGGCACGGTGAACAGCGATCATTTCGTGGCGACCAACGAAACCGATGACGGCTTCGACATGGACAACGGCTACAGCGGCACCGCCGATTACATGATCCTGGTGCAAGGCAAGCTGGACGCCCAGAAGCGCCACTATTACTTCTACGCCTCCAACGGCGACACCCTGAAGTATCCCTCAGACTTCCCGGACACCGCCAAGGCCGGCAAGTACCATGACACCACCTATACCGAGAACGTAGGCGACAACGGCATCGAGGCCTCCAGCAATCCCACCGCGGGCAAGCTGCCCCAGCTCGATCCCCACTGGTCCCACGTGACCATCATCGACAACGGCGTAAGCAAGGGTAACGCGCAGTTCAAGGAGAACTCGGGCGGTCATTTCGATCGCATGCTGCTGGTGGGCGACTCTTCCGCCTGGGCCGTATCCATGCTCGACGTGGGCAGCGCCAACAACTACATCGATCCCGCCGGTAAGCTCGAGCTGAAGCGCACCTACCTGGCCGGAACCTTCAAGACCAAGTGGAACATCGTGGATACCAGCGTGGTCGGCAAGGCCGCCAAGGCCATCCTCGACTCTACCGTGAAGATGGTGGACTCGGCCCTGTACAAGGATCTGGGACTGGCCGCGGCGAAGCTCAAGACCGATTCCGTCGGCGCCGTGCAGGGCGATGATTCGTCCAAATTCTGGTATAAGGGTTGGACCCTGCCGGGCACCGTCATGTACGCCAAGGGATTGGATCGTCCCGCTTCGGGACTGGCGCGAGCGCGCACCGCCGTCGCCGCCATCACCTCCCTGCGCCTGGTCGATCGCCTGCTCGTCCTCGACGCCTCGGCCGCGGCGGTTGCCCAGGTCCGCGTCCTGGATCTCTCCGGCCGCGTGATCGCCGGCGGCGACGTGGGTCTCCGCGCCGGTCGCAACAGCCTCTTGCTGCCGGGCCTCAAGGCCGTGGGCAATGGGCTGTATTTCGTCACCGTCACCGTCGGCAACCTGAGCTACAGCGCCAAGCTGTTGGCCGCCGAGGGCGCGCACTGATGCGGATTCCGGCGGCGCTGATACTCTCTCTGGCGCTCTCCCTGTCCTTCGGGATTGGGAAACCGATGAAAGCGATCGCGCCCGCCGGCCATCCGTTTTCCAAATCCCTGTTCCGTAACCTACCGGCTACCCCCGAGGCGCTGATGCAACGGGCCGTGGCCTGCCTCAACCGAGGGGACACCGCGGGATTCTATAACCTGGGCGTTACCCGCGAGGAATACCTGGCGCTCTACCCGTATCTGGATCGCGCCGATACCGTCAACCATGACGATAGGGATTTCCGGATGGGGTTTTTCCTGATGGACAACCGCAAGATGATCATTCGCCTGTTCCAGGAGCGGGGCGGATCGGGATTGGAATTCTCGCGTCTGGCATTCCTCGCACAACCTCGGAGCCAAGGACCGTTCGCCTTCAACGAAGGCTTCCTTGCCTGGGTGAAAAAGGACTCGCAGGAAACGGAATTGCTGATCGCGAAAAGCCTCATCTACGTCGAGGGTGGGTGGAAATTCTGGGGGCTCAAGTCCGACTGAACAAAAACGGACTGAACCGGACCAAACAAAAATCCCCCGGTTTCGTGCGCAAGCTTTTTTTCGGGCCATGAGTTGTCCACATCTTCCCAACATTATGTGGATAACCCGTCTCCATCCAGCGTTTTCGCCCTTATTCCAGGCCCTCACGGACGATGTTAACTTGCCTGTCACTTAACCGCCAAGCCACCGTAACACCTTTGCAACCCCCGGTCGTTAGCTTATCCCGTGAACGAAAGCCGATAAGGACGTACCCCATGGAAACCCAATCCGCCTCCCCGCTTTCCCTGCGTCGCCCGGCCCCCGGGGGCCTATTCCCCGCCGTTTTGCGCTTCCCGGGCCACTCCCTGGCCCTGGCCGGGGATATTTCCGACCTGGAAGCCTGCCTGGCATTGGAGCGTTCCCGGAGCGCCCCGGCCCCAGCCTCCGCCGAAGGCATCCATTCCCCCCAGGCCGTCCCCTATTGCGATTTCCTGATGCTGCGGGGGACCCAGGGCATGCTGGTGGCCGTCTGCCGCCTGATGCGCCTCGACGCGGGCAATCCCATTCCCAACCCCCTGGCTTCGGGCCGTTTCCAGCTTTCGCCCCTGCTTACCGCCCTGCGGTATTCCCGGGAAGGCATCCTGGAAATGGGCGCGCCCGCCTTCGCCGCGGGTTGCGATGAACCCAAGGCGGCCCGTCTCCTCTGGTCGGGCATGGCGCAATACCTGGGGCGCAACTGCCTGGGCTTCGTCATCGGCCGCGATGCGCTTTCCGCCCCGGTGGCAGCCCCCGCCCCCTGGCCGCGGCTGATGGCCGAACACGGCCTGCCGCCGGACCTGGAAACCGAGGCCCGCCCCGGTTTCCGGGCTTGGCCGGCTACCGCCTCCGGCAAACCTGTCCCTGCGACGGTGGAGGCTTCTGAAGGCATAAAAGCCTTGGGCGAGTCGCCCCTGCGGTTCTGGCCTGCGGGCCTGCAGGAGGCCCTGCTGCGGGGCTGCCGCCTGGCCTGTGAACCGGCGTTCAATCCCGCCCTGGCCTGCCTGGAGTTCGTCTGGGTGGCCTCGCGGGATATGCTGGAAGAACCCGGGGCGGGGGATTGGCGCGGGTCCGCCGCGTAAAAAAAAGGAGCCGGAAGCTATCCTTCCGCGTTTATCTCACCGGCCCGGATCCAACTCCAAACACGGCCGGCTTCGCGTTTCTGGTTTTCTTTGCCTCCGTAAACGAGATGACATCGCGAGGGAGGCGTATTCGATAATTCCGCCCACTTTTTGAGACCGCCGAAATAGTCCGGAGCAAGGGTTTTCCCTGACTTGATTTCGACGGCAGAGGCTTGTCCTCCATGCTCCAGGATGCAATCGACCTCGTTCCCGGGAATATCCCTCCAATAATAAAGGTTCGACTCCCGTCCGGCGGCATAACGTTCCTTCAAGAAATCGGAAAGGATCAGGCCTTCGAAGAGCGCCCCTTTCAAGGCATGGGTCTTTACCTGTTCCACCTTTTCGATCCCCATCAGGAAGGCTGCCAACCCCGGGTCCGTGAAATAGAGCTTGGGGGATTTGATCAGTCGCTTGCCCAGGTTTTGATGATAGGGTTTGAGCAGGAAAAGGATGAAACTCGCTTCCAGTATGGAAATCCAGGCTTTAATCGTGTTGACAGCCAAGCCGCTGTCGTTCGCTAGCGACGTCAGGTTGAGGATTTGCCCGTGTCTGGCCGCGCAAAACCTCAGGAAGCGATGAAAGGTGTTCAAATCCGAAATATTCTTGATCTGCCGCACATCTTTTTCCAGATAGGTTTGCACATAGGCCGAATACCAATCCCCTGCCGCGATTTTACGGACATGCAATGGGGGATAGCACCCCTCCAAAAGCAGGGATTCCGGTTCCCGGGGCGCCAAATCCGCTCCAGCCAATTCGCGCAGGCTGAACGGCAACAGCTTCAATATCCCGACCCGACCCGCCAAGGATTGCGTGATTTTTTCCTGCAATAGGAAGTTCTGCGAGCCGGTCAGGATGAATTTCCCCATTCCGCTTTGGGCATCCACGGCTTCCTGCAGATAGGAAAAGAGCTCCGGTGCCCGCTGGACTTCGTCGAGGATGGCCCCTTTTTCCAGGTCGAGCAAAAAGCCGCGCGGATCCGATAAAGCGAACTCCCGGGTGTCGGGACTCTCCAGGGTCAAGTAGCGCAGATGCGGGAACGTGCTTTTGACCAGCGTTGATTTTCCCGCTTGACGGGGCCCCATTACGGAAATGATCGGGAATTTTTTGGCCAGGCTGCGGAGCTTCGGGGCCATGGATCGCGGTATCAGGTTCATCCTTGCTATTGTACTTATTTGCAATCCAATTGCAAATAAGTACAGATGGCCTTGTTCCGGTCTTTTTTTACCTTTTGCACCAACCCCATGAAGCAATACCTGGATCTCCTGCGGCAAGTACTCGAAAACGGCGAAAAAAAGCAGGATCGCACCGGTACCGGGACCTTATCCCTGTTCGGATTGCAGGCCAAATACGACCTGCGTCAGGGTTTCCCGCTCATCACCACCAAAAAGGTGCTGTTCGACGGGATCCTGCGCGAGCTGCTCTGGTTCCTCAAGGGCGCGACCAATATCAACGACGGCCTCAAGCAATACACCCCCATCTGGAACGCCTGGGCCAATCCCGAGGGGGAATTGGGTCCCATCTACGGGTACCAATGGCGCAAATGGCCGAAGTACCGGGAGGATCCGGAATCGGGCGCCATGCGCAAGGAGTATGTCGATCAAATCCAAATCGCCCTGGATACGATCAAGAAGAATCCCGACTCGCGCCGCATCATCGTCAGCGCCTGGAACGTTTCCGATCTGGACAAGATGGCCTTGCCGCCTTGCCATGCCTTCTTCCAATTCTACGTGGCCAACGGGCGTCTGGATATGCAGATGTACCAGCGCTCGGCGGATATGGCCCTGGGCGTGCCCTTCAATATCGCCAGCTACGCATTGCTGCTGATCATGTTCGCGCGGGAATGCCGGCTAACCCCGGGCATCCTCACGCATACCCTGGGCGATGCGCATATCTATCTCAACCACCTGGAAGGCGTGAAGGCCCAATTGGAACGTTCGCCCCATGCGCTGCCGCGCCTGGAAATCGCGGACAAGCCGTTCTTCGATCTGGCCTACGAGGACTTCAAGGTGCACGACTACGTGCATGACGCCTTCATCAAATTCCCGGTAGCGGTCTGATGGGATTCACCGTCGTCGTCGCCGCCGACCGTAAGCGCGGCATCGGCAAGGACGGGACCCTGCCCTGGAAAATCAAGGGCGACATGCGCTGGTTCCGCGAGGCCACCACCTGCCCGGACACCTCCGAAGTGCTGGCCCGCTACGCCATGAACATCGGCCTGATGGACAAGCGGACGCATACCTGGGAAAGCCTGACCTCGCGCATCGGCGGCGCCCGCCCCCTGCCCGATTGGACCCCCGGGGCCCGCAATGCCGTGCTCATGGGCCGCAAGACCTGGGAGTCCCTGCCCCCGCGCTTCCGTCCCCTTCCCGGCCGCCTCAATGGGGTCATCAGCCGCACCGTAACCCCGGGGGTCTTCCATGGCTCCCACCACGTCTGGCCCTCGCTGCAGGCCTCCCTGGACGAGCTCGGGCGTGACCCCACGGTCAAGCACGTTTTCGTGACCGGGGGCGGCGAGATCTTCAAGGAAGCCCTGGCCCGCCCCGATTGCGCCCGGATCCTCATCACGACCATCGATGCCGAGTACCCCTGC
Organism: Fibrobacterota bacterium; assembly: GCA_023249635.1. Lineage (GTDB taxonomy): Bacteria > Fibrobacterota > Fibrobacteria > UBA11236 > UBA11236 > Chersky-265. The sequence goes on along the minus strand of JAHFCH010000118.1, from coordinate 3,736 downwards.
GATGTGTTCCTACCGGAGTTCGGGCCGGAATATAAGGAGATTGCAATCTCCCCGAACCTCGTAGAAGATGGGGTGGGGTATCGTTTTAGGTTATTGGAACGGGACTCGGGAGGGGTTTAAGGTCTAAGGTTTAAGGGGGAATCCATTCCCACAACCCTTAGACCTTAAACCTTAAACCTTTTCTTCCTGCTTCTCCCCCCTTGTCCTCCCCTCCCGCATAACGTTCTTTCATTCCCATGAAGACCTTCGTCTCCGATGCCGTCATCGCGGCCGCGCTTACGCTCGCCTTCACGGCCGTGGCGCTTTTCCTGCATCATGCCGGACTGCTTTACAACTGACGCGTACTCCGGGCAGGGTGTTTTACCGCACGCCGATTAAGTAGCTTTTCCCGGCCCGACCGGATTTGTCCGACTCGCGGCGGCGAGCATGGCTACAAGCAAACTGCAAACCGAATTGCTCTATCCGGACCTGGAAGCGGCCCTGGAAGCCGCCGATCTGGAGGGCCTCAAGGAAATCTGCGATACCGTGGCCGCGGAAGATCTCGCCGAAATGGTGGGGCGGCTCGGCGATCTCAACCGTGCCGTCTTCTTCGAGAAGGTGTCCGAGGACAAGGCCACGGAAATCTTCCAGCTTCTGGAAGTGGCGGTCCAGAAGGACGTGATCGAGGCCGTCAGCAACCAACGCGTGGCCGCCATCATCAACGAGATGGATCCGGATAACCGCACCGCCCTGCTCGAATCCCTGCCTTCCAATTCCACCCGCCAACTGTTGTCTTTCCTCAAGCCGCGGGAACGCAAGCAGGCTCAACGGCTGCTCGACTTCCCCAAGGACAGCGTAGGCCGTCTGATGACGCCGGATTTCCTGGCCATCAAGCTGGAATGGAACGTGGAACGCGTGCTGGATTTCATCCGCCGCAACGGCGAGGACAAAGAGACCCTGAACGATATCTACGTGGTGGACGATCGCGGCCGCCTGCTGGACGATATCGGCATCCGCGAATTGCTGCTGGCGCCCCCGGAAAAGGACATCCAGGACATCATGGATCGCCAGTTCACGGCGCTGCCCGCCAATGCCCCCGAAGAAGAAGCCATCCAGGCCTTCAAGAAATACTCGCGCCGCACCGCGCTGCCGGTGACGGACGAAGAGGGCTACCTGCTGGGCATCGTGACCATCGATGACGTGATGGACCTGGCGGAAAAGGAGACCACGGAGGACATCCATAAGCTGGGCGGCGTGGGCGCCTTGGAAGAGCCCTATCTGGCCCTGCCCATGTCCCAGATGATCAAGAAGCGCGGGGGCTGGCTTACGGTGCTGTTCATCGGGGAGATGCTCACGGCCACGGCCATGAGCTTTTTCGAGCAGGAAATCTCCCGGGCCGTGGTGCTGGCCCTGTTCATCCCGCTCATCATCTCCAGCGGCGGCAACTCGGGCTCCCAGGCGGCCTCCCTGGTCATCCGCGCCATCGCCCTGAACGAAGTGAGCCTCAAGGATTGGTGGACCGTATTCCGCCGGGAAATCCTCTTGGGGCTTATCCTGGGGGGCGGTTTGGGCCTGATCGGATTGCTGCGCGTAATCGTCGCATCCAGGTTTACCAATACCTATGGCGACCACTGGTTCCTGGTGGCCCTTACGGTTTACTTCTCGTTGATCGGGGTGGTGGCCTGGGGAACCCTGATAGGCGCGCTGTTCCCGTTGATCCTGAAGCGCCTGGGCGCCGATCCGGCGGCCTCTTCGGCCCCGTTCGTGGCGACCTTCATCGATGTCACGGGCATCGTGATCTATTTCAATATCGCGCTGCTGCTGCTAAGCGGCAAACTGCTCTAAGCGTCCCCGCGCACATCGGTTGTCGGAATCAGAAGGCGAGGGCGCGCCGGTAGCCGGTTCCGCCGAGCTTGACCTCCAGGATATACAGCCCCGAAAGTCGTCCGGCCTGCGCGATTGCATAGCGGCGCGCGCCATTTCCGGAAGCGGAATACGCTGCCTTCCCCTGCAAGTTGGACAAGGTGATGCGGTGGCTTCCCGCGCCCGGGATTTCCACCTCGAAGCCTTGCGCCGTGGTAAAGATGCGCGGAGCCCCTTCGCCTCCGGCCGCGGCGGCAGGGCCGATGCGGGTGGGAGAGGGGAGCGGATCGGTGGGGGAGATGGCGTTGAGGGTATACCAACCGGCCGGGCAGCGGACCGTTTCGCCGGCCTGGGATTTCACCCCCGCGGTCTTGATGATGAGCACCTTGCCCGCCGTCAGCCCCGGCAAGTCCAGGAACACTCTTTTGCGATCGGGGGAGAGCTGCACCGACTTGATGGGCAGAGTGGTTTTCCCGATCATGCTGCCGAGGCCGTAGCCGGTTTCCGGCGCCATGCCTCCCGCGATCACGGAGTAACTGGAGGCCAACTCCCCTTCCGCGCCGACGGGCTGGGTGAATTCGATTTCCATCCCGATGCGGCGGGAGCGGATGGAGAGGATTTCCATGGCCGTGACCCCGGGCTTGGGGATCAGTTTCTGCAGTCCCCATTCCTTCCCGTTCCAGCCCCAGTTCGCGGCATCGCCGCGTCCGAATCCGCCCACGTACAGCGTGCCGGAGGAGTCTTCCAGGATCTTCTCGATGCCAACTTCCAATCCGCCCGTGAAGGAGAAGACGCAGCCCTGCCAGGCCCCGTTCACCTTTTCCACGAACACGCGCTTGATGCCGCCCTGGGAAATGTCGCCCACCAGGAACTGGCCGGCGTACAGGCCCTTCGCGACCAGATGGGGATAGGTGGGAGACCTGGCGATGTCGCCATGCACCAACCAGACGCCCGGGGGCGTGATGGGTTTGGAGGAGAAGACGCCGGGCTTGTTGGGGTAGCCGTAGTTGGCGCCGGGAATGGATTGGGTCAGTTGCGAGGAGGGCCGGTAGGAGCCCTGGTTGTCGGTGATCCAGATGGTGCCTTCGGGCCCCCAAGCGATGCCGTTGCTGGCGCGCATGCCTCCGTTCAGCATCTCCATGCTGCCATCGCTGTCTTTGATTTTGAGCACGCCGCCCACGCGTGGTTCGTCCAGCGAATCGGGAAGGCTGTCGAAGGAGCGGCCCCCGCGAATCACGGCGCCGCCGCCGGCCACGTAGAAATAGCCGTCCTTATACAATAGCCCGAAGGTGTATTCCTGGAAATTGGCGATGCCGCGGCTGTCATGGGGGATGGCGGCCACGGTCCGGGTCTTCACCGCCTTGGTGAAACCCGCGTCAAGGGTGTACTCGTTCAGTTGGTTCTTTTCGGCGATGTAGACCTTGCCGTTGACCCACAGCGCGCCCACGGGTTCTTTAAGGTCCTGGGCGACGAGCGCGTACTTGACCGCCTCGCCGTTGGCGGAAGGGTTGGCGACCACGTACAGGCGCCCATTGGCCCGCACGACGTTGGTACGGTTCGCATCCGGCTTGCTATGCTCCAAGACCAGCAGGCGGCCCCCGGGCAGGAAGTCCATTCCCGCGACCTGCACCTCCCAAGCGGCGGGACGGAGCGAAGCCAAGGTCCAGGCCGGATTGACATGCTCTACGTCGTCCAGGATCTGCGGATGGCATGGCAGGATGGAAAAAGCGATGACGCAGGCGGATGCCTGTACGGATTTGCGCATTGGACCCCCCACAGGTCGGCTGGGCGCGCGCCCTCACGGCACGGCAGCCGCAGCAAGTATAGTCACGAAAGGGATGGGGTAAAGGCGAGGAATCCCGCTTCGTGGCGGGAGAGCGGGCGGACCGGAACG
>JAHFCH010000117.1 GCA_023249635.1 Fibrobacterota bacterium | reverse complement strand
CGGGGGAGGGAAGCCGCACGGTAAGGGAAACCCCAACGCGCCGGTAACCCAAGCCGCTCTGAAGCTCATCTCCTCGCGTTCGTCTTCGTCTTCGCTGACGAGCTACGATCTGATGAACCAGAAGTTCGCCAAGGATCTGGACAAGGTGATCAACAACGTTTCCGGCCTCACCAAGACCGGCCAGACCCGCCTCGGCGGTCGTCGCGGCAAGGTTGACGGCGGCTGGAACGAAGGCTACGCGGTCGGCGGTTCCGGCGGCGTGGACGATCTCTTGGGCGGTCTCTGGGGCGGCGATGCCGGTCCTCTGGGCGTCAAAGCCAAGGGCGGCCTGGGTCTCAAGGCCCCTTCGGCCTCGGATATCGACATGGGCCAGGAAAGCGGCCAGCGGTCCACGGAGTCCATTCTCCGCGTGATCCGGCAGCATACCCCTGGTCTGCGCCATACCTACAATAAGTACCTGAAGACCAGTCCGGGATTCAAGGGTAAGATTACCCTGAAGTTCGCCATTGCTCCGAGCGGTGCCATTGTTGAGCTCACCATCGTGGGCACGACGACGGGTGTGAACGAGTTCGACCAGGAAGTACGCGAGAAGGTCCGCACGTGGAGGTTCGAGCCCGTCAAGGGCAAGTCCAACGACGTGGTGACTGTTCCGTTTACCTTCTCCGAATAGCCGGATCCTACAGTCCGATTGTGAACCGGCGCCCTTCCCAGAGCGCCGGTTTTTTATTTTCCGACCGCTCCAATTGCATTGATTGGCACTTTTATGTTAAATTTTGCGGAAACAGGAGAATAACCCATGATCCATACTCGGCTAAAGCTCTCTGCGGTGGGAATCCTCGTTCTCGGGAGCATGCAGTCCTCCTGGGCGACCTATTCCCGCGTCGAATCGATGGGGAAGCGGGCCGATTTCTTCATGGATGATATCAGCATATTCGATAATCCGGCGAATATGAACATCTTCCCCAACTTCCTCATCGGTGAGTTGGGCGTGTACCGGCAGAACGCTGGCGATACCGTCGCGAGCGCGAATATCCGGCGCAACATGGATCCGGCCAATTCCTGGTTCGGGGGCATCTTCTCCTACTCGCTTTCCAAGAACAAGGAATCGGGCAACTTATATCCGCAGGTAAGCCTGGGCGGAGCCTTCAACCGTCGTGACGAAGATCTCTTGCAATTGGTTCCCGACTTCGCCGGCAACGGCATCACTTCTTTCGTGGTTCCTGAACCCGCCACCAATTTCGACGGCTTCCTGGGTATGACCCTGGCCAATGGCGGCATGTTGGGCTCCCACATCTACCTCGCCATGCAGGAAGGTGCCGATCTCGAGAACGGCCAGATGAAGGGGCTCCCTGACGGTGATATCAATCTCTACGTGCTGCGCGGGGATCTCGGCCTCAACTGGCCGATCGCGCGCAACGTGGATGGAGAGCTCTCAGTGGGCGCTTCCACCATCAGCTTTGGACCGGCCCAGATTGAACCCGAGTATTCCTATTTCGTGAAGGCCCGCGCCTTCTCGACCCTGGAAATCATCAACGGTGAACTCGTCCCCATCTTCAATTACAACACCCTGGCGGCCCCGGGACGTGAACTCACCAAGCTTCACTTCGGCCTGGGCGTGAATGTTTCCCTGGATCGCGGGTTCTTCTGGCTCGGCGCTCAGGGCATTTTCGACGAAGACTCCCGGACCGGTCTCACCACCAATCCGGACGGAACGGTCACCTATAATTACAACAACACCACCAACACGGATCAAACCATTCGCGGCGGCTTGGTGTCTTTCGGCATTGAGCGCAATGTCTGGTGGGATTGGTTGGTGCTCCGCGTCGGTGGCCAAAAGGAAATCACCTACCGAGCCCAGACCGCCAGCACGGGCGGGAATTTCAATTTCCTTTACACGAATCCTACCAACGATGGATCCATCAACGATGCGGTCGGCTTCGGCGTGGGAATCAACATCGAGGAGAAGCTGAAAGTGGACGCGACGGTAGCCGAGGATTTGCCGTATACCTTCGGCAACCTGTTCTCCGGTCCCATCCATCACCTCATCTCCCGCATTTCCGCGACCTACTCCTTTTAGTATCTTCCGGGCCATGACCCGAGTCCCCGCCGCCTGGGGCCTGCGCCCCAAGGCGCAGGCCGCTACCGCCGCCCTGGCGGTCCTCCTGGCTTTGGCTCTGGCCCTGGCGGGCTGCGGTTCTTCCACCGAATCCATGCAGAAGAAACTCGAACGCATCGGCGCCGAGGACATGCAAGACATCATCGCGGAAATTCCCCAGAAGGCCCGCTCATCCATGCTGGGCAAACCCTACGTGAAGGTTGATTCTTACCAGGAGTTCCACGGAGACTCAGCCATCGTCTTCCAGGCCATGGCCACGCTGGTCTTCTTCTATCTCGATCCTTCCCTTGACCTGTGTCAGGTGCGGAAGTACAGGTACAGGACCACGGCGGGAATGTGGGATCGCTATCAAGTCGACCTGGTGCATTTCCCCGCAAAATATTCTGGCTCCGCGGGTCAATAGTTTTTAGAATTAGCTGGAACAGGGAAACTTAAGTTTTCAGACCAATAAGTTTCTAGATCATAGTGACCATCCCCAGGCTCTCGGCCAGGCCGAAAGCCTCCTCCCAGGAGGGATCTCCCCTTTGTTCGGCTTCCTCTCCAGCGATATCGGCATCGATTTGGGCACCGCCAATACCCTCGTGCACGTCAGCGGCCGGGGTATCGTAATCAATGAACCTTCCGTGGTCGCCGTTGAGCGTCGCACCAACAAGGTCCTCGCCATCGGTTCCGAGGCGAAGCGTATGTTGGGCCGCACGCCGGGCGAAATCATCGCCGTACGGCCCATGAAAGACGGCGTCATCGCCGATTTCCAGATGGTGGAAAGCTTGCTGACGCGTCTCATCCAGATCGCGCAGAAATACCCCCTCTTCTTCCTGCGCCCCCGGATCGTGGTAGGCGTTCCCTCGGGCATCACCGAAGTGGAGAAGCGCGCGGTTCTCGAGTCGGCCCAAAAGGCCGGCGCACGCGAAGTCTACCTGGTGGCCGAGCCGATGGCCGCGGCCATTGGAATGGGCATCCCGGTCGAGGATCCGTCGGGAAACATGATCATCGACATCGGCGGCGGGACTTCCGAGATCGCGGTCATCGCTTTGTACGGCATCGTTTGCGACGCCTCCGTGCGCGTGGGCGGGGACGAGATGGACGAGGCCATCATCAACTACCTCAAGAAGAATTACAACCTGCTGGTGGGCGAAGGGACCGCGGAAAAGATCAAGATGCAGATCGGTTCCGCCTATCCTCTCGATCACGAATTGGAGATGGAAGTGCGCGGCCGCGACCTGATGGCCGGTATCCCGCATACCCTCAAGATCACTTCGGCGGAAATCCGGGAAGCCCTGGCCGAGCCGGTGAACGCCATCGTGGAGGCCGTGAAACGGGCCCTGGAACAGACCCCGCCGGAACTTTCCGCCGATATCCTGGAAAAGGGCATCGTCATGACCGGTGGCGGCTCACAGCTGCGCGGCCTGGACGAATTGCTCCGGCAGGAAACCAATCTGCCCGTCAACGTGATCGATGACCCCCTGGTGTGCGTGTGCAAGGGCACGGCGCGCATCCTGGAGGACATGGATAAATACTACAAGGTGCTGATGGAGGCGAGCCGCTAGCCACCTTCCGCACTGAAAGCCCAATCCCGCCGTGAGCATAATAGACTGGTTTTTAAGGCTCTTCACCCTCGGGAAGGGCATCGTTTCCCTCATCCTCTGCGTGGTCTTCTGCGCGGTCCTCATCTCCCTGAAAGCCCCCGAGCGTCTCGTCTTCCACGACGTGATGATCAGCACGTTCCTATATCCGGCGCAAGCTATACTTTCCCGCCTGAACCGCACCATTTTCGTGTTCAAGGAGAACGAGGACTTGAAGCGCCAGAACACGGCACTGCGCCTGGAGAACGATTACCTGGTACAGGCCATCAAGGAATTGCCGCGCGTCCAGGAAATGGAATCCTTCGGGGCGCGCAGCCAGCTGAAGCTGAAGATGGCGCAGATTTCGGCGGAAGATCCCGGCCGCTATTCGCATAACTGGGTCATCAACCTCGGGAACGAGGATTCGGTGGACGTGAACATGCCGGTACTCACCGCGTTGGGCGTGGTGGGGAAGACGGCCAAATGCTACCGCAGCCATTGCCTGGTACAGGGCCTAACCGATCCCAGTTGCAAGGTTTCCGTGCTGTGCAACCGCAGCCGCGTGAAAGGGATGCTCGAGGCCTGGCCTGGAGGCAAGCTGGTGGCCCGGTTCGCCGTGGACGGCGACGTGGGCCCGGGGGATACCTTGGTGAGCTCAGGCATGGGCGGAGTGTATCCCAAAGGCCTACTGGTGGGAGTCGTCTCCGGCGATCACCAGGACGCCAGCGACGGCGGCGACATTCTGAAGGGGATGGAAGTGAAGCCTTTCCAGAACCCGCACCGCGTGGAAGAGGTTTTCGTGCTCATCCGCCCGGACTCGTGGACCTTGGGGAAAGAGCAATGAATTTCCTCAAGAGCATGAGCTTCCTGATCCTGGGGCTTATCCTGCAGCAGACCCTGGTGCAGATAATCTCCATCGGATCGATAAAGCCCGATCTCGTAATGGTGGTGCTCGTGGCCGTGTCCATGCGGTACGGATCGGTGGTCGGCCTTTTCAGCGGCCTCACCATCGGGCTGATACAGGACGTTTACTCCATCGAGGCGCTGGGCGCGAATGCCATGGCCAAATGCCTGGTGGGATATTCCACCGGCCTTTTGGACGAGAAGGTCATCAAGGTCATGCCCGCCACCAAGGTATTGTTCCTCGGGGTGGCCTTCCTGGTGCACGATGCCATCTACTCCCTGGCCGCGGGGTTCCACGGAATGCAATTCTGGAACGCGATGCTCACGCGCACCGTGCCATCGGGCATCTATACGCTGCTGGTGGGTTCGTTGGTGTTCTACTTCATCGTAGCGCCTTCGCGCCAGGACTATTGAAATGCGGCTGGACAACTCCACCCGGCTCGACGACCCATTCTACCGCGGGGCGGTGGGACGCAACATCGTCATCATTTTCGGGCTGATGCTGCTGGGGCTTACCACGCGGCTGTTCTACCTGCAAATCATCAAAGGCAGCTACCACCAGAAGCTGTCCGAGCAGAACAGCATGCGGTTGCAGATCGTGCATGCTTCCCGCGGGCTCATGTACGATCGCAACGGGCTGGTCATCGCCCGCAACCGGCCCTCCTACCAGGTGGCCATACTGCCGACCCAGCTGAAAGAACCGAAACGCGTCTTCGCGAACCTGATGCGGTTCCACGATAGCAGCGGTACGCGCCTGTTCGATTCGGCCCTGGTGACCTGGAGCCTGGAGCGCGGGAGATGGAAGAAGTTCCAGCCCCTGGTGATCCTGGAAGACGCTTCCCCGGAAATCGTGGCGATGGTGGAAGAGCATCAATTGGATTTGCCCGGCGTCATTACCGTGATGGATTCGCGGCGTTCCTATCCCTTCGGGTACAATGCCGCCCATGTGCTGGGGTACATGGACGAAATCAAGGAAGAGGAACTGGAAGCCTTCGCGGACCGGAAGGAAGAGACCGGCGACAGCCTCCCGTACCTGAAGGGCGATCGCGTGGGCCGCAAAGGCCTGGAGAAGACCTACGAGCCCTATTTCCGCGGCCGGGACGGGGTGCGCTACATCAAGGTGAACGCGTTCGGCAAAGAGATGGAGGTCATCAAGGAGATGCCCCAGATCAAGCCCCTGGCCGGCTATAACCTGGTGACCACTTTGGATATGCACCTGCAGGTGCTGGCCGAATCCCTGCTGGCCGATACCGTGCGCGGCGCGGTGGTGGCCATCGATCCGCGTAATGGCGAAGTGCTGGTGATGGCGTCCAGCCCGCGCATGGATGCCAACATCTTTTCCTTGTCCAAGGACAAACGCTCCAAGGAATGGGCCAAGCTGGCCCTCGATCCCGCCATGCCCCTGAACAACCGCGCGACCGTGGGCGGTTACGAGCCCGGTTCCACCTGGAAAGGCATCATGAACGTGGCCGGGCTGCAATCGGGCCGGATTACCGCGGGCGATCATATGCCCAAAAATTGCACCGGTGGCTACCGCTTCGGCAATCGCGTTTGGCGTTGTTGGGATCCCAAGGGACATGGATCCCTTTCCATGATCGACGCCTTTACCGAATCCTGCGACGTGTATTACTACCAGATGGGGTTGACCATCGGCATGGACATCATCAACCATGTCGCGACGGAATTCGGAATCGGGGATACCACCGGTATCGATCTCGACGATGAGCGCTCGGGCATGCTGGTGGATTCGGCGAGTTATACCCGCAAGTTCAAACGGCGGGGTTGGTCCTGGACGCGCGGCCTGGTGCTGAACCTTTCCATTGGCCAAGGGCAGATCGCGACCCCGCTACAGTTGGCCAATTACGCGGCGGGCCTGGGCAACGGCAAGTACCTGTACAAGCCGCATCTGTTCAAGGAAGTGAGGGACCGCGCCGGGAATCTCATCAAGCGCTGCAATCCGGAAATCCTGCACGCTTTGGATTTGACGGACGCCCAGCACGAAATCGTCCTCAAGGCGATGGACGCGGTGGTCAACTCACCGCGAGGGACCGGCGGCCGTGCGCGGCTGGTCGACGTGGTGGTGGGAGGGAAGACCGGCTCGGCAGAGAATCCCCATGGGGGCAAGACCCACGCCCTGTTCATCGGAGTCGCGCCTTTATACCAACCCGAGCTGGCCATCGCGGTGGTACTGGAAAACGTGGGCCATGGAGGTACCTTTGCGGCACCCATTGCTGGGGCGATTTTCCGCGAGTATTTCAAGCGGAAACAGGCCCGAGCGCAGCAAATCCTTTGACGTGGCCATGCTGGTCACGCTGGGGCTGATCATCATGATCGGCCTGGCATCGGTATATTCGGCCACCTGGGACGAGCCGGGAAAGCATTGGCTCAAGCAGGCCTTGTTCGTCGTGATCGGTATCATCGGAATGGGCGTCATCTACCTCATCCCACCCAAGGTTTTCTACGCCATGGCCTATCCCGCCTGGGTAATTTCGCTTTTCCCGCTCCTCTATATCATCATCTTCAAAGCCAATTCGGTGGAGCGGTGGATCGCGCTGCCGGGAGGGTTCAATCTGCAACCCTCGGAATTGACAAAGGTGGCGCTGCTGCTGGCCATGGCACGTCTGCTCGCCTTCCAGCCCATCACGCTTTCCAAACCCAAGACCCTGATCGCTCCAGCGCTGCTGTTCTTCTTCCCGTTCATCCTGGTACTCAACCAGCCGAACCTGAGTACGGCGCTTTCCTTCGTGGCCATGACCACGGTCATGGCGTACTGGTCCGGCCTTTCCTTCCGGGAAATCTTCCTGCTGGCCTCGCCCGTGCTTTCCGTCGCCCTCTCGTTCCATAACCTGGCGTGGGCCGGCATGTTCATCGTGCTCATCCTTATCATCATCTGGAGCCGCATCAATCTCAAAGCCGCGGTCTTGCTGGTACTCATCAACATCACCGCCGGCTTCGGCGCCATTTTCGTCTGGAACAAGGTGCTTTACGAGCATCAACGGGGGCGCATCCTCACCTTTATCGATCCGCAACGGGATCCTTTGGGGGCGGGCTATCAGGTTCTGCAATCCAAGGTGGCCATCGGATCGGGGGAGTTGGTCGGAAAGGGTTTCCTGCACGGTACCCAGACCAATCTGAGCTTTTTGCCCGAAGAGCATACCGATTTCATTTTCTCGGTGTATTCCGAGCAATTCGGATTCCTGGGCTGCATCGCCTTGCTGGCCCTGTACCTGTTCCTGTTGCACCGAATCCTTCGCATCGGCTTGGACGTTCGCAATCGATTCGTGAGCCTAGTCTCGGTGGGAGTGGCAGGCATCCTCGGGTTCCATATCATCGTCAATGTCTCCATGACCATTGGTCTGATGCCGGTGACGGGTCTGCCGTTGCCGTTCATGTCCTACGGGGGTTCCTTCATCATCTCCTGCCTTCTAATGATCGGCTTGATCGTCAATATGCGCGCCCATGGCCACAACCTTTGACGCGCTTCGCCTGAGGGCACGGATCGTCTGGCGCGCTTGCGTAGCCGGGGTCGCCGCCCTGGCGATGCCGCCGGTTTGCGCCCATTGCGGCCGTAGACGTTGGGCGGGAACCCCGCTATGCCTCACTTGTCATCGCCGTATGCGATCCGCGGAGACGGCCGGTGAGCCCGGCCCGGAAGGAATGCAAGCCCGTTGCCTGTTCGCGATGAGCGAACCGCTCTCAACCTTGATCCACGGGTTCAAATACCATCATCGCTTGCGGCATGTCCGCGCCCTGTGCGCCCATTTCCGCTTTCGCCGGGATTTGCGCGCCTGGTCCACGGGATTCGATGCCTGGGTACCGGTGCCCGTGCATTCCGTGCGCCGGCGGGAGCGGGGCTATAACCAGGCCGAAGAAATCGCCAAAGCCTTCGCCCGCTACACGGGCAACACGGTGCTGGGGAAGGCGCTTTCCCGCTCACGGCCTACGCGGTCGCAGACCCGGCTCAACCGTCAGGAACGCGGGGCCAACCTGGTTGAGGCCATCCGCTGTACCCAACCCGGGCTGGTGCGCGGAAAGCGCATCCTGGTGATCGATGACGTGTTCACCACGGGAGCCACGGCGGAAGCCTGCGCCCGGGCGTTACGTGAAGCCGGCGCCCTAGAAGTCGCCCTACTGGCGTTGGCGCGCGTGGGTGTGGCGACGGGTGAAGGGGATTTCGCGCTGGAGATGGAAGCGGTGTCCGGATTCGCCGCCTGAGGATAGTCGGCGGCAGGGGCTTGGCGCGGAGGGTGAGGGATTCGAACCCCCAAGCCTTTTGGGCGGCGGTTTTCAAGACCGCTGACTTACCAGTTAGCCTAACCCTCCAGGCGGCCAATACCCGTTAAAACTTAGCATATCCCCCGGGCGCGCGCAATCCGGCTTCCATGCGCGCCACCTCGCTCTCATACAACGCATTGGATCGATCGCGGAGCAAGATGCCGCGGGCGGCGGTATAGTCCAGCATGCGCTCGCCCCTGCGCAAGCAGGTCACGCTGGCGGCAGGCGCCCGATAGCCGGCCTTGCCCTGTGCAGCCGGAATCCGGATTGAGGCGCCGGCCTGCAGCGACCGCGCCAGGACCGGGGTTGCTTGGGGATCTTCACCTTCGCTATCGCGCGGGCGTAAATCCAGATCCAGGGTATCCCCGGGTCGGCTACCCGCGAAGTCGCGGGCCCACACCGCATAGGGTTCGCGGAAACGGATTCCCCCGGCGATCTCCAGCGTATAGGCGGCGCGCAATTCGCCTTCCTGGGCTCCGGCGCTGAGCAACTGGCGCGCGCGCACGCGCAGGTTGGCCTGGCGAAAGGCGGCAAAGGCGGCCAAGGACAAGCTTATCGGGCCGGGAAGAATCCGTTCTTCCGCCACGGCTTGCGCGCGCGCCGTATTCTCAGCGCGCCATGCGCGCTTAAGGCTGGTCAGGGAGGTATCCGACAGCAGACCCAGGGAGAGGGCTATTGCAGACTCGGCGCGGAAGCGCAGGGTAGGGGAGAAGACGGAATCGGGAGGAGTGGAGACGGCGAGACGCCCCCGTGCGTCCCGCGGTCGCGCATGGCCGGGGTCGAGAAAGCGATTGGAGCCGGGATGCTGCAAGCGATCAAAGCGGAGCCCGGGCGATGCCGGTCGCAAGGCTTCGTTGGCGGGGGCTTCGTAGGCGCCGCGATCGGGATGCCCATGGTAGAGGGGATTGCCGAAAAAATCCCGGAGACCGGGGCGCGGCATGGCGCGGCCGCTGTTACGGCAGGGGGAATCGACGCGGGTGCGGAAGCCCGCCAGGCTTGCCAAACCCTGTCCGGCGGTTTCCGGGGCAAGCAAGAGCGGGTCTAGGACCAATTTGGCCGCATCGGCGGGTTCGCCTTTTCCATGGTGCCCGGAAAACAGATTCGCGCCGAACTCCCGATCCGCATTGGCGAATACGTAGGCCGTGGCGTTGGAGCCGTCGGCGATGACGTTGTTGTAGAAACCGTACCCGTACTGGTTCTGCTTTTCGTACAGCAGCCAGCCCTGGGCCCCCGCGGCGATGCGGACGGTATTGTTGTAGAGATCCGCGTGACCCAGGGGGAAGGAAAAGCAGAAGATCTTGCCGTGATCCCCGTTGCTGATGTTGTAACGTACCTGGATGCCGGTATCCTGGGCGTTGGTGCAGAACCACATCAGCCCTTCGGCATTGTCGTGGCTATAGCTGTATTGCCACAAAGTCCCCGAGGCGCCGTTGATGTCGGCGTCGTAAAGGCTTCCGTCCCTCCCCGTGGAGCTGAGGTTCTCGAAGCCCTCGTTGAATTGGAAACGCGTCCCGGAACATTCCACGGAGAAGATGGTATTGCCGTCGTCGACCCGGGCGCAGGTGCGGAAGCAGACGTTGTGTTCGATAACGCAGGTCGAGTCCCCGCCGCGGAATATGATGGCGTTCTTGGCTACGTCGTGGATGACGTTTTCGCGCGCCGCGAAGCGCGTGTATGCGCCTCCGTTGGTGGTGAGGCCGATATCGTCGACACCGCGGATCTCGCAGCCATCCACCGAGATATCCTCCCCGCCGCCGGTGAAGGCAATACCTCCCGTTGCCTTGTCAGCCAATTCCTGCCCCGGCGAACCTTTTACATCGTGAACCGTAAGGTTACGCAGGTGGATACCGCGAGCCGGACCGTTGACCAGCACTCCCCGCCTATCTCCGGCAGTCGCCGCGGCATTGGCCAAATCCAGGTCGGAGATTTCGAAATGATCCTGGCCGGAAAGGTACAATACCGCCTCGCCCACACGCCCGTTCCCATCCACCATGGGTTTTGCTCCTTCGCCATAGGCGGCGATGCGGATGGGTTTGGCGGCGGATCCCGATCCTTTCGGGCGCAATTGGCCGATCCATTTTCCGCCCGCCTTGAGCAACAGAGAGTCGCCCGGGACCAGGATGGCGGCATTGGCATGGGCCAGGGATTTCCAGGCAGCTGCAGGGGAGAGGCCGTCGGCGGAGTCATCACCGGCGGGATCGAGATGATATACCGCCGGGAGAATGGGCCAGGCGGCCGCTAGGCAGAGTACGGTCAGGAAACGGGAAAATCTGATTCCGGTTCGCGGCATTGCCGATCCTCAAAGCCCTATCGTTGGAGGACAAGGGCCCTTCCATTTCCACCCGGGCCTTAATATAAGGTACCGCCCGGACCCCCGCGCCCCAAAATCCGGAACCCAAGTGCCAAGGAAGCTCCGCCTCATAAAACTGAAACTTCCAAAGCTTTTTGATGAATCGGGTGACTCGACTTGATATAATCGTCCTCGGCTGTACAAGGAGAGCGTGATGCGTCATTTCACCCGCCATCGGAACAAATTTTTCCTGCCTTCGGTCCTGCTGATGGCCCTGGCGCTCATGTTCTGCGAGCCGGGAAAATCACTCGATCCCACCCCGCCGAACAATGTGGCTCCCAAGGACAGCGGCAAGGTGGCGAAAATCGAAGTCACCACCGCGCCGACTACAGTCCTTCCCAGCGATACCGCTGCGGTGGAAGTGGCCTTTACCGATTCGGCGACCGGCAATCCGCTTAAGGGCGCCAAGCTGGCCATCACCAGCACCCAATTCACCATCCTCTCCGCATCGGCGGCCAAGCCCTTCGATCTCGATTCGCTCCCCGATGACGGGAAGGTCTCCTTCCGCATCGCCTCCACCACCCCGGGCAACGGCACCATCAACGTGCGCGTCACCTCGGGCGGTAAGGTCCGTAGCAAATCCATCACCGTCATCGTCACCGAGAAACCGGTGGCTCCCAAGGTCCAGGAAACCTTGCCCAATAAAGTCGTGGTGAAAGACACTACCCTGGTGGTCTTCACCGTGGTCGATTCGGCCCTGGAGAAGCCCCTGGCCAATGCGGTCGTCTCCGTGAGCAGCAACCTGTATTCGATTTTCGCGCCCAAGACGAAGGATACGCTTTCCACCGACACCACCGGTATCGATGGCAAGGCCATCTTCCGCGTGTATACGGCGACCAATGGCGGCGGGGCGGGGACCCTGACCGTTAAGGTTAAGACGGCGGCGGGCATTTCCCGCACGACGACTTACACGCTGGCCACCTTCGAGGATTCGGCCCAAGAGCGCCCGCGTAAGATGGTGTTCACCGCGCTCCGCTCAAGCCTGCGCGCCGATGGCTCCGATTCGACCCAGTTGCAGGTGCTCATCAAGGACGACAACAACAACCCGTTGGCGGGGGAGAAGCTCCGCTTTACCGCTACCGGCGGCGTGGTCCGCGCCGAGGCCACCACTGACTCCTGGGGCGTGGCCTTGACCGCTCTGCGCTCCGAGCGCGTAAACAAAACCGTGGTCGTGACCGCCACTCTGGAGAAAACGGGGGCCACCGCCCAGCAATCCATCTCCTTCGACGGCGTCAACATCATCGTCAATCCCGCCAAGCGCGTGTTGATGACCAATAATCCCAACCCCATCCTCTTCGAGCTGCGCGACGGCGGTAACGTACCCATCTCGGGCGATTCGGTGGAGATAACCGCCAAGGGTTCCTATAAGGGTTTCGACGGGGGCGGTAAGGATTCCATGGTGGTGGTGACCGATACCAAAGGCCAGTTCCGCACCGTCATCACCAGCCAGGACTCCCGGGAAATCGTGATTTCGGCGCGTGGCCTGGGCGCCAAGACCGCGGATACCATCTTTTATACCAGCGATGTCATGGCCATCAGCGCCTCCAAAGGGTCCATCTCCGGGGATGGAGCGGACGTGGTGACCCTGACCGCCTCCCTTAAGAAGGGCGACAATACGGCCATCAGCAACGCGCGCCTGCGTTGGACCTCGACCTTCGGCAATTTCACCACGGCTCCCTTTACCACCACCGACGGCTCCGGTCAGAGTTCCATCATTCTGCGCAGCCCCCGCGGCTCCGGCCTCGCCGTGGTGAACGTGGAAGCCATCGACGGCGGCACCGGCAAGCTGCTGGCGAGCGGCAATGTCAGCATCCCGGTCAAGTCCCTCAAGGTCGCCCGCCTGGTGGTCAAGGTTTCGCCCGACAATATCGCGGTGAAGGTAGGGGAGACCCGCATTTCGGCGACCGCCTATGACAGCTCCAACAATTACATGACCGGCGTGCTCATCGCCTTCCGCATGATCAAGGGCGCGGGCGGCGGGGACGAAACCATCAATCCTCCCATCGACTACACCAAGGCGGGCCAGGCGGAAGCCATCTTGAAGGCCGGCGGCGTCATCAGCCTATACCGCGGCGTAAAGGTCGCGGCCGTGGCGCTCGACATCTCCGGTACCGATACTCTGGTCATCGCCTCATCCGATACCGTGAGTCTGACCATTTCCGGTCCGCCCCACAATATCAGCGTGGGCGTAAACATCCTCAAGGGTCTCAACCCCAACGACGGTACCTTCGGTCTGCCCACCGCGGCCGTCGTCACCGACGTGAATGGGAACCTGGTTGCCGACGGCACCCCGGTAAACTTCAGCACCACGCCCATCGCCGCATTGTACCCGGGGGTGAGCTGGAGGCCGATCAATGATCCGCCCTATTACACCATCTCCACCGATACCATCTGGTACTTGCTGCCCTGGAGCGACTACAACAATAACGCCAAGATCGATCCCGGCGAGGAGATAAGCGATTACGACCTTAGCCGCACGCATCCTGCGCGTGGCGAGGATCGGGACGGAAACGGCGTCATCCTGGTGGGTACCGATCCCTATACCGACATCAACCATAACGGCGTGTGGGACTCGATAAACGCGGAGCCCTACGTGCAATCGCCCATCACGGATACCACCGGCGTGCAGCACTTCGTGGACTTCAACCTGGACGGGGTGCGCCAGAATGCCGAGCCCTACTTCGATTATAACGGGGACGGCAAATGCACTTGTACCGGCAATCGCGATGCCAACGGGGCCATGTACGAGGAGTCCTATTTCGGCAGGACGCCCAACCATCCTTATCCGGGCGAAGTATCTGTAGGAATTCCACGCCAGCTGCTAACACAAGCCGGTAAAGCCACCACCGCCATCACTTACGTACAGTCCCAAGCGCGGCACGTTGAGGTACGCATAACCGCGGAATCGAATGGCGTTACCGCATCCGAGGACGTGGTCCTCCCGATCGTGAAATCGGAAGATTGAGAACCGGCATGAAAAACAGCATCGCCGCCGCCCTTTTATTGCCCGCCCTGGGGCTCGCCTTTCCCCCTGGGGCCCCCATGTCCGAGTTCGGGCCTTCCCAGGTTTCCGTTTCGGCATTCTTCGATCATAGCGGACAGGATTTGTTCACCGATCTTTCCCCCTCGGTACTTAACACCACGGGATTGAGCCTGGACTATGGCCCTTGGTCATACTTGCAATTCGGCCTCTTCGCAGGGAGTACGGAATTCGATGTAGCTTTGCCGGATAACCGGCTTTCGGATACCTCGGCGCATGCCTTCAATACCGACTACAGCTTTTCCGGGGGAGCTTCCATGAAGCTGGCTTCTCCCCGTTTCGCCAATGGCACCACCCGCATGGTTGCCTACGGATCCGGGACCTATTTCAACAACGAGGATCCCATCGGTAACGGGAAGCAGGGCATCGTCTACAATGGCGGACTCACCGTGCAATACCTGTTCCGCAACCGGTTGAACCTGGTATTGGGCGGGGAAGGTTTCGCCGTGGTCGGGGAGCAGAAATCCGCGGCCGCGGGCGGCGCGGATCTCTTCGCGAATTCGCAGCCCGACGGGATAGTCGATTTCATGCGCGGGGTGGTGGGCGTGGAATGGTTCTTCAAGGGTAAGAACAAGCCCTTTATCAGCGTGGCCTTCCGGCCTACGGGCAGCACCGGCTGGCATGACGATCTGGGTCTGCGCAACGCCTCCATCTCCGTTTCCCTGGGGGCCATGGCCTCTTTGGGCAAGGAGAAACCGGAAGCGGGCGAAGAGGACGCCGGTCTTATCGACGAATAGCGACGAATAGCGACGAATAGCGACGAATAGCGACGAATAACGCGACGGCAAAGCCGAAGCATTATACTTCCGCTCCGGCTCAGTTGTTGAGCAGCCAATCTTCGACGACGTCGAGGAACAATTCCCCGTCCCGCTTACCGCACTCGATCAGCTCCTTGGCGTATTCGCCGTCGAAGAGGAGGTAGCTGAGCAGTTCCGAGGAAATCCATCCCCCGAAAAGGTAGCGCAGGGTCTTGGGGAAGCGCTTGCGGTACTTGGAGGCGATCAGGCTGAAGTCGAGCATGGGGCCGACGCGGCAGAGAT
Organism: Fibrobacterota bacterium; assembly: GCA_023249635.1. Classification (GTDB taxonomy): domain Bacteria; phylum Fibrobacterota; class Fibrobacteria; order UBA11236; family UBA11236; genus Chersky-265. The sequence continues at coordinate 4,709 of JAHFCH010000117.1, read as the reverse complement.
CGATGACGCGGACGTCCTTATCGCCTTCCGGAACCTTGGTGGCCAGCATGTTGATGCGGTTCATGAATTGCGAGTCGATATCCACGGCGTCCAAGAACATGGAATCGAGCATGGTGGCCGCGATACGGCCCAGGGTAGGGGCCACGTTGGTCTTCTGCTGATACGAATCGCCGCGCAAGCTGATGTTGATGATGCGCTCGGCCCCCAGGCGGATGGCCGCGTTCAGGGGCGTCATGTTACGCAGGGATCCATCCCCGTAGAAATGCCCGTCCATGACCACGGGAGGGAAGATGAGGGGCACCGCGCACGAGGCCATGATATGCTCCGTGGTCAGCGAGGTGCGCACGCCGCGCACCGTCGGCCGTTCCCAGGAAGGGCACGCTTCGCGCGTCTGGAAGAACGTCACGTTCTTCATGTCCGTGTAGTCGAAGCAGGAAAGCGCCAGGCTATGATCCGGTAAGGTGCGCAGGCGCTGTTGCACCTGGCCCATATCGGTATTCTTGCGCAGGTATTCGTGCAAGGGCGCGGTGTTGAGGATGGCGTTGATGAGGGACGTATCGGTCTGATAATGCTTCTGGTGGCGCGAGGAACGCAGCAGCCGGACCAGGTTCTTGACCACCGCCTTCAGATCCGATTCGAAAATCTGGTCTGGAGTAAGCGTGGTCCATAATTGGGTGATGGCTTCCACCCCGGTCGCGTAATTCGGCGCCGATTGCATCAGGCGCACCGCATTGATGGCGCCGGCCGAAACCCCGACGATTATTTCGATCTGCCCGTTGCGGCGGAAGATATCCTTCCAGGCCGTGAGGATGCCGGCCTGGTAGGCTCCGCGCGCCCCGCCGCCGCTCAGGATCAATGCCACCTTTTTCCGGGCCATGGCTTTATCGCGGGATCCGGATCAACCGGCCCTACGCCCTCCCGTGGGCTTGCCCAAGGCGGCGCGACCGCCGCTGAGCACGGTACGATCCGGAGCCGACGCCAGGGGCACCTTGGCCGCTTTGACCGCGCGTTGAGCCTTCTCGTGGGCCGCCAGCCAATCCCGGATGAGCAAGGCCGCCACGGCGCTGGCGTGGATGCTCGCGTACTCGCGGTGCACGAGCATAATTGAGAAGGCCAGGCCTTTATCCGGTTCGGCCTTGAGGCGCGCATAGCCTATGAACCAATCGAAGCGGCCGCGGGTTTCCTCGCCATCCAGGGAGCCGGTCTTACCGCCGGCTTCGATTTTCTCCAGATGGCTGGCCTTGAGCACGGAGTGGAAGCCCTTACGGGCGGTACCGATGCGAACGGTGGCCTGCATCAGGCTTTGCAGCACGACCAGGTTTTCCGGGGAGACGAAGGCGGCGCCCGAGGGGTTGCCCAGGGGGAGATCGGATCCCGCGCCCAAATCACGCAGGCGATGGATGAAGGCGCAGGGACGCAGGTGCCCATCGTCCCCGGCTCCACGCGCGATTTGCAGGGCATGCCAGGGCGAGATGGTGGTTTTGGCCGTGAATCCGCAGGCGGCTTCGGCCAGGGAAAATCCCGAGTCAGGGAATTCGATGCGGCTCCGCGCCGCCGTGACGGGAAACATCGGCTGGTTGAACCCCATACGGACCGCCGTGGCGCGCAGGGCCTCCGGGCCCAGGGAAAGTCCCAGCATCCCGAAGGCGGGATTCACTGACCGGGAAAAGGCCTCCTCCAAGGTGATGCGGGGAACGTGGCGCTGGCCTTCGAGTTTCAACTGGCGCTTGTACAAAGTATGAAAGCCCCCGAGCTGCGGAATGCTATCGGTGAGCTCCTTGGCTTTGCATTCCAAGGCCGCGGTGGCAGTCAGGATTTTGATCAGGGAGGCGGCGGGGAAGCCCCCTCCGAAGGCGAGCCGGGGTGCGGCCGTAATGGCGCTATCGTCCCGCTCTCCCATGGCGACCACATGGCCGCTACGCAAATCGGCGATCATAATGACCCCGGTTTCGGGCCGGTAGCGTTCCAGGTAAACGTTCACACGGGCATTGAGGAGGGAATCCGGATCGTAATCGGCGATCACGGCGTTGCCCTTGTAGCTGAAGGTATCGGGGCGGGGATAATTGCGGAGCGGCGCCAGCCATTCTACCGGTGAATCGGAGGAGGGAGCGGGGGCGGCATCGATGGGACCCAGGGAAGCGTCATGGGAAATCGTCCCCAAGGCAGGACTGCCGGCGGAAGATCCAGGGCCGGGATTGGGTTTTCCGAGCAGCACATTGGCGTATTTTCCGGCGGTGAAGAGGCCGGCCAACACACCGATGACCATGAGAGCCCGTTGCAACAAGAGGCGGCGATCGCCGGGATTGCGGCCAAATCGCGAAGAGGGGCGGCGGCCGCGCCCGCCGAAATCATATCGTTGCAGTTTCAGGACACCATCCTCCGGAAGGGGCGCGGGACCAGGGAAGCCTTTCGCGATTCCTTGAGTTTATGATTTTTCCCTTCCGAAAAATAGGAAAAAAGGCCTTACGACCCGGTCGCGGGAGGCGCGACGAATACGTGCCGGCGATAATAGCGCAACTCTTCCAATGACTCGCGGATATCGGCGAGGGCGAGATGGGTTTCCTGCTTTTTGACCGGCGGCAAAGCGGGGTACCAGCGCAAGGTGAGTTCCTTGATGGTGCTGACGTCGATGATGCGATAGTGGAGGAAGCGTTCCAGGTCCGGCATGAGGCGCACAATGAATCGCTTATCCTGCCCGACCGAGTTGCCGCAAAGCGGTGAGCTCTTGGGTTGGCACCAGACCGCCAGGAAGTCCAGGGTTTTGCGCTCAGCGCTGGCGACGGTTTCTTCCGAAGCGCGGACCCGCGCCAATAGCCCGGACTGGCCGTGATGGCTCTGGTTCCATTCATCCATCCTGGCGAGCACCTCTTCGGGTTGATGGATTGCCAGATTGGGCCCTTCGGCCAGGACATTCAATTCCGAGTCGGTCACCAAAGTGGCGATTTCCAGGATCTGGTCCTTGGCCGCGTCCAGTCCGGTCATTTCCATATCGACCCAAACGAGGTTCCTGGCCAGGTTGTTTTCCACTTTCCGCCCCTTTTCTTATCTTTTTGCGCGTCCGGCAGCCGCATCGTGCCCAGCGTCGGCGCTACGTTATTCAACGATTAGCAGGAAAAATGGATAAGCAAAGAGAAGTCGTCATTACCGGGATGGGAATCGCCAGTTGCCTGGGTCATACCCCCGAGGCCTATTTCGAAAACCTGCTGGCCGGACGGTCCGGAATATCCAACATAACGCGTTTCGACACAGCCGCTTACGCCGTGCACTTCGCCGGCGAGATCAAGGAATTCGACGGCTCGCCCTATTTCGACGCCAAGGAGATTGGGCGCACCAGCCGGTTTATCCAGTACATGATGCATGCCGCGGTCACGGCCGTGCAGCGGTCCGGTCTGAAGGATTTCAACCTGGACATCACCCGGGCGGGCATGGTTCTGGGTTCGGGCATGGGCGGAATCGAGATTTTTACCGAAAACGCGGCGGCCCTGGTCGGCAAAGGTCCCAAGCGCGTATCCCCCTTCTTCATCCCCATGTCCATCACCAACATGGCCAGCGGCATGGTCGCCATGAACCTGGGTTGGCGCGGACCCAACTGGTCGGTCTCTTCTGCCTGCGCCACGGGTAATCATGCCTTGGCCTCGGCGGCGGATCAAATCCGGCTTGGCCGCGCGGACGTAATGCTCGCGGGTGGCGCCGAAGAAGCGGTATGCGCGGCCTCCCTGGCCGGCTTCGCGAACATGCGCGCTTTGTCGCGCCGCAATGATGATCCCGGCACCGCCTCCCGCCCCTTCGACGTGGATCGGGACGGATTCGTATTGGGCGAAGGGGCAGGGGTTATCGTCCTCGAATCCCGCGCCCATGCCGAAAGGCGCGGCGCCAAGATATTGGGCATCCTGCGCGGCATCGGCGCAAGTTGCGATGCCTATCATATGTCCGCCCCGTTGGAAAGCGGCGAAGGCGTGATGCAGGCCGTGGAAATGGCCATCCGGGAAGCCGGCGTGGACAAATCCGAAATCGGTCTGGTGAACGGCCACGCGACCTCGACCCCGCTTGGGGATGTGGCGGAAGTGAAGGCCCTGACCAAGGTGTTCGGACCCCAACTCAAGAACATGAAGGTGCAGTCCACCAAGTCCATGGTCGGTCACCTGCTCGGCGGGGCTTCGGCAGTGGAGGCCATCGCGCTGGTGATGGGCCTGAATTCGGGCGAAGTGCACCCCACCATCAACGTGGTGAACCAGGATCCGGAAATCGACATCGACTGCGTCCCTAACGTCAAATCGAAAACCACGACGCGCTTCGGCATCAGCAACAGCTTCGGGTTCGGCGGGCATAACAGCTGCGTGGTCATAGAGAAAGGGGAGTGAGCTCCCGGGGCTGCTGGGTGAAAGCGGAGTTCTTACGCAGCGGTTACCTGTCCCTGGCTGGCATCGTGTTGTGGGGGTGTGCCCCTACCACGCCCATTTCCACCCGTAGCGTTCTCGCGAATCCGGCCTATGCGAACGCGCAACTGGATCGACGCGTTCTCCAGGTTTTTCCGATGCGGGATGTACATATCCTAAACCCATCCGATTTGGCGAAAGCTTTTCCCGAATACGCCCAAGAAATTGAACAGGATCCGGGAAGGCTCTTTGCCCACTTGCTGGGGGGCCCTATGGCGAAACATGCGGATCGCTCCTTACCTGGACCTTTGCTGGGCTTCAGCTTCGACTCCG